>DASUFJ010000105.1:0-11678 GCA_036274575.1 Candidatus Limnocylindria bacterium | reverse complement strand
GAGCATGATGCCGACGAGCAGCAGGCCCGCCAGCAGCGCGGTCACGGCGATGATGGTCAGCTCCAGTGGCACAGGTCCCTCGTCCCCCGGGTCCGCGGAGTGGATTGGGCAGGCCGCACCGACGACGGCCGCGCCAGTATGGGGGGCGCGGGAGAGATGGCGCAAACGTACTAACCCAACCGTACTACCCCAGGCGTGACAGGACGCACCACCGGAGGCGTTCGCATTCCTTTGCTACACTCGGCGCCCCCGATGACCGACTCGTTGGAGGCCGTCGGCGACGGCCTGCGACCGCGCCGGCCGTGGCTCGCGGCGGTCCTCTCCTTCCTCTATCCGGGCTTGGGGCAGGCGTATGCGGGACGGCCGCGGCTTGCCCTGATTCTGGCCATCCCGATGACCCTGCTGATCCTGGTGGGCGTCGGCCTCGTGACCGGCGCCATCACCGGGCTGCGCAACAACCTCTTCGCCAGCGACTTCCTCATCGCGGTGCTCCTGATCAACGTCGTGCTCCTCGCCTGGCGCGGGATCGCCATCGCCGATGCGGGCCTCGTGCCCTGGTCTCGCATCCACGGCCATGATCGACGCACGTCCGTGATGGTCGTGGCCGCGTTGCTGGTCCTCGCCGTCGGCATGCACACCTACATCGGCATGGTCGTCGTGCAGCTCAACGACACGCTGGGACAGGTGTTCTCGCCCGTCGGCGGGCTCGGAGGGCCAGCTGGCGGCGGCGGTGGCCCGGAGGATCCGGTCGAGCCGGTGAACGAGCCCGAGTATCGCTGGGACGGCACCGAGCGCATCAACGTCCTCCTCATCGGGACCGATGCGACGCCGGGCCGGAAGGCGGTCCTGACTGACGTCATCCTCCTCATCAGCATCGACCCCGTCGAGCACACCGCGGTCATGATCTCGGTCCCCCGCGACACCGGCTACGTCCCGATGCCCGACACCGACCTGTATGCCGACGGCCTCTTCCCGGACAAGGTCAACGGCCTCTACACGCGCGCGGCCCAGGATGCGGGGACGTGGTGCCCGGACCTCTCGGAGGACGATGCGGCCGCGTGCGGGGTCCGGAGCCTCGAGCGCTCGATCGGGCTGTACCTGGGCGTGGACATCCATCACTACGCGCTCGTCGACATGGCCGGCTTCGCCGAGATGATCGACGCCATGGGCGGCGTCGAGCTGTGCCTGCCCGGCAAGCTCGTCGACCCCGAGTTCGACGGCAGCCTCGAGAACGACGAGCCGACCCAGCCGCTCGAGCTGCCCGCCGGATGCCGGCTGTACGACGGCATCGACGCGCTTGCCTACGCCCGCAGCCGGAAGGGCTGGATCGAGATGAACGACGGCACGCGCGTCCCGCAGACCGACTTCGACCGCAGCGAGCGGCAGCAGAAGGTGCTCCTCGCCATGCGGCGCGAGCTGGCCAACGCGGATACCCTGTTCGAGCTGCCCGGCCTGCTGCGCGCCATCGGCCGCACGGTCACGACCGACTTCCCGCGCGACCAGGCCGGCGATCTCTCCAGCCTCCTGCCCCTCGTCGCCGGTGACGACATCGAGCGGGTGGTGCTCGGCTATCCCGACTACGTGGACCTGCCGTTGCAGCCGGAGGTCAACTACCTGCTCATCCCGAAGCGCGACGCGATCCGCGACGAGATGGCGCGCATCTTCGGCGAGGACGACCTCACCGGCTGGTACCTGGCCACCGACGACGAGTTGCCGACCGATGCGAACTCCGCCGCCGGTGCCGGCACGCCCTAGGCGAACCGCGCCAGCAGGATCGCCAGCACCCCGAACGCCGCGGAGGCCGCGGTCAGCAGCAGCATCGCGTCGCGCTGGCCCATGCCCAGGTTGAGCAGCTGGTGGTGGATGTGCCCCCGGTCGGCCACGAACACCGACTCGCCGCGCGCCTTGCGTCGGATGATCGCGAACAGCGTGTCGGCGATCGGCAGGGCCAGGGCCACGATGGGCACCCACGGTGGGGCGGGCGTCAGCCCGTCCTGCGTGATGGCGATGGCGACCGCGGCGACGACGAAGCCCAGGAACATCGACCCGGTGTCACCCATGATGATCTCGGCGGGGTGGAGGTTGTAGGCGAGGAAGCCGACGGCCGCGCCGGCGCACGCCGCGCTGACGATGAGGGCCGAGTCGACGCCGTCCCCGGCGGCGATGACGACGAAGGCGCCGAGGACGGTGAGCACGACGCCGGACGCCAGCCCGTCGAGCCCGTCGATGAGGTTGACCGCGTTGATGACGGCCACCACCCACAGCACGGTCAGCGGCAGCGAGAGGACGCCGAGGTCGACCGTGGCCCACGGGAAGTGGAGGAGCTCGATCTGCAGGCCGAGCAGCCAGGTGAGCGTGGCGGCCGTCAGCTGCGCCGCGAGCTTGATGCGGGCGCGCATGCCTTTGATGTCGTCGATGGCCCCGACCACGGCCAGCACCGCGACGCCGATGAGGATGGCGGGCACGCGGTTCGGCTCCAGCTCGCCGGATGACCGGAACTCCGGGGCGACGAGAGCCGCGGCGCCGATCGCCAGGCCGAAGGCGAGGATCATCGCCACGCCGCCGACGCGCGGAATCGGCGAGGTGTGGATCTTCCGCGGATCGGGATGGTCGAGGAAGCCGCGATCGATGGCGATGAGACGGACGACCGGCGTGGCCGCGAGCCCCACGACGAGCGCGACCGCGAAGGTGAGGGCGGTCAGCATCCGGCGACGAAGATCATCGGCGGCAATTATGGGGTGGCGGGATGGTCGGGGCGGCCGGATTCGAACCGGCGGCCTCCTGCTCCCAAAGCAGGCGATCTGCCAGACTGATCTACGCCCCGCGCCGGACTGATCCTACCGCGCCGTCAGGCGCTCGATCACGGCGAGGTAGTGCGCCTTCTGTACGTCCCAGTCGTAGGCGACGGCCTCGCGCTTGGCCTGGAGGCCCATCGCGGCCGTCCCCGCAGGATCGTCGACGAGCGACTCGACGGCGCGCGCCAGCGCGGCGGGATCGTCCCCGGGGACGAAGCGGAGGGCCGCATCGGTGAAGTGGTGGCGGAAGGTGGCGAGATCGGTGGCAATGGTCGGCACGCCCATGGCGGCGTATTCCAGCAGCTTCGTGCTGAGCGAGTACTGGAGATAGGGCTCGGGCAGCGAGGGCACGAGACCGATGTCCGACGCGGCTAGCAGCCCGGGGAGATCGTCGATCGGCACGCGGTCGTGGAGCGTGACCCGGTCATCGGTGCGCGTGCGTTCGATCGCCGCCTCGACCTGCGGCCGCCACGGACCGTCGCCGTAGACGTCGAGGCGCCAGTCGAGTCCCGGCCGCAGCATCGCGAGGCCCTCGATCGCGCGGTCGAGGCCGTAGATGCGCTGGAGGTTGGAGTGGTGGACGAGGCGGAGCCGGCCGTCGGCCATGAACGGGCGGCGCGCGTGCCGGGTCGGGTCGAAGAGGCGCCCATCGGCGCTGTTCATGACGACGCTGATGCGCTCCGGTGCGACGCCGCGCTCGATTGACAGCTGGCGTAGGGGCTCGTGGACGGTGATCAGCTCGTCCGCGACGGCGGCGGCCGCGCGGGCGGTGGCGGTCACGACCGGCATCAGCGGGCGGAGCAGAGGGTGGGCGAATCGGTCGCGGAAGAACTCGGGCATGTCCTCGTGGAGGTCGAGGAGGAGCGGGACGCCGGTCAGCTTCTCGGGCAGCGCGGCGAAGTCGAGGAAGTCCGGAACGGTCGCGACCTGCACGAGGTCGTAGCGCCGGGCGCGATGGTCGCGCGCGAGACGCCACGCGGCCATCCCGGTGAAGGCGAGGTACTCGGCCATGTGGCCGGCGAAGCCGACGAAGCTGCGGTCCACGGGGAGGCGCGCGATGCGCTGCCCGTCGAGGACCTCGCTGGAGGCCTCGCCCGGCTGGCGGAGGCAGATGATGTCGACCTCGTGATCCGCCTCCAGGAGCGCATCGGCCTGGCGGCGGACGCGCGGATCGCCCGGGTAGATGGCATGCACGACGATCGCGACGCGCTTCGGGTCAGCCACCCTTGACCTCGTCCCACAGCTCGTCCTTGCCGGCGAGGTCGAGAGCGTCCAGGTCGATCCCACGCCCCGCGGCGAGCGCCTCGACGCGTCGGTAGCGCTCCACCCAGCGGTGGTTCGCCGCACGCAGCGCCTCCTCGGGGTCGACCTTCATCCAGCGCGCCAGGTTCACGAGGGCGAAGAGCACGTCCCCGACCTCGTGGAGCCGCTCCTCGTCGCTGGAGGCCTCGCGAAGCTCGTCCAGCTCCTCGAAGACCTTCTCCCACACGCCCGCGATCTCGCTCCAGTCCCAGCCCAGTGCCGAGGCACGCTCCTGGATCTCGCGGCTGGCCGGGACGGCGGGGAGGGCGCGTGCCACGCCGCCGAAGGCGCCCTCATCCGCCTTGCCCGCCTCGGCGCGCTCGCCGGCCTTGATCGTCTCCCAGGTCGACATGAGCTGCTCGATGCTGTCGACCTGCAGCTCGCCGAACACGTGCGGGTGACGACGCACGATCTTGCCGGCGATGGACCGATACACGTCGGTCAGGTCGAACGCCCCCTCCTCGGCCGCGAACTGCGCGTGGAGGATGACCTGGAGCAGCAGGTCCCCGAGCTCCTCGGCGAGGTCCGCCGGCGTGCCGTTCTCGATCGCGTCGACGGTCTCGTACGCCTCCTCGAGCAGGTAGGGCCGCAGCGTCAGGTGGGTCTGCCTGCGGTCCCACGGGCAGCCGTCGGGCGCCCGCAGCCGCGCGCTGATGGCGGCCATGCCGTGCGGGCTCGCCAGGTTCTCGACCGCCTCGAGCGGTGGCAGATGCCAGTCCTCGCTGGCGAGGGCGTCCTCGTCGAGCGCCTCCAGGGCGATCGTCGCGCCGTCGGACAGGCGGACGAGCCGATGAGCCGGCGGGTAGAGGGCACGAAGCACGCCGAGCGCTCCCACGTGCGCGTGCCGTCCGGGAAGGGTCGCCCCCGGCTCGCCGCCGCGCAGGATGAGAAGCGGCAGCGAGGGGTCGAATGCCACCGACGGCAGCCGCGCGGCCGCGACGACCTGGATGCCCGAGGCCGGGTCGAGGCCGGCGGCGGCGAGGAGCTCGTCGACGCCGCGCGCGTCCGCCCGCATCGGCCTAGGCGCCGGCCGTGGTGGTCGACGGCGCGAACTGCGGATCGATCCAGACCTCGACCGCGGAGCGGACCTCGTCGTCGAGCCACCGATCGAAGCCGGAGTCGCGAATGCGGTTGAGGCGGTCCTGCTCGATCTCGCGGCCATCGCTCGACTCGAGGAGCTTGTAGATGGTGATGCCGTCCGCCGCGGTGCCGACGGGGTCGCTGATCTCGCCGACCTCGGTGAGGCCGAAGACGGCCGCCTCGTCCGCCGCCGGAAGCTGGTATGGCGCCACCCAGCCCAGCTCGCCGTCATCGTTGGCCGTGGCGTAGTCCTCGCTGACGTCCTTCGCCACGTCGCCGAACGAGTCGGGGTCGTCGCGCAGCTGCTCGACGAGCTCCACGGACTGTGCCTCGGGGCTCTCGCGCTCGCCGGTCTTCTGGATGACGTGGTAGCCGAACTCGGTCCGGATGGGCTCGCTGATCTCGTCGACCTCCAGCGCCGCCAGCTCGGCGGCGAACGCCGTCACGAACTGGGGGTTGGCCGGGTCGTACCAGCCCAGGTCGCCGCCGCGGTCGGCGGAGCCGGTGTCGTCGCTGTGCTCCTCGGCGATCGCCCACCAGTCGGCGTCGGGCGCGTTGACGAGCTCCTCGACCTCGCGCGCCTCCGCGAGGGCCGCGTTCCACTGCTCGTCGGTCGCGTCCGCCTGGTTCTCGAGCTCCGGGTCGGGCTGGATGAGGATATGGCGGGCGCGCTCCTGGGGCACCACGCTGCCACTGACCGGCGCGATGAGGATCTGCGCAACGCGCTGCTGCGCGGCCGGCGAGGTCACGACCTCCTGCTGGAAGTGCGTGCGGAACGCGTCGTTGAGGAGGACGCCGCGGATGTAGGTTCGGTAGCTCGCGTCGGAGATGCCGGCCTGGCGGAGGAGCTCCTGGATGCCGCCCTGCGTCGTCGCCTCGCGTCGGTCCACGAGCTGGAGGATTGCCGCGCCGCGATCGACCTCGACCGGGCCGACGAGATCGCCCTCCGCGGCGTCGTTGAGAGCGTCGAAGTACTGGGCGTACGCCGGGTCGTCCGCGGCGAACCAGCCCAGTCCACCGCCGCTCTGGGCGGTGAAGTCGTCGCTCACGTCGGTGGCGACGTCGGCGAAGTCCTCCCCGTCCTCGACGCGGTCCTTCGCAGCCTGCGCAGCGTCCATCGCGGCGGCGATCTGCTCGTCGGTCGGCTCGTCCTCGGGGTCGGCGTCGTCGGGGAGCGCCTCGACCAGGATGAGGTTGGCCTGGACCCGTTCGGGGAGGGTGTATCGGTTCGCGACCTCGTCGTCGATCTCCGACTCCGAGACGGCAACGTCGAAGCTCGATGCACGGTCCTCGAGCACGGCCTGGTCGGTGAGGGACTGAGTCGCCATGCTCGTGACGTTGGCGAAGCCCTGGTTGAGGCTGTCGATCTGCTGCTGGATGATCTGGTCGCGCGGCCCTCCGGTCAGCTGCGCCTGGAGCTCGGTCACCTCGGAGGCCGCCTCGGCCGTCAGGATCGCCTGGCGCTCGGCGAGGTCGGCCTGGTCGAAGCTTGCCGTGCCGACCGTCGCCACCGGACGCAGGTGCGACTCCCAGTACCCGTTCCAGGCCGCGGCGCCGAAGATGCCCAGGGCCAGCGCGATCGCCACGGCGAAGGCGACGATCGTCAGCTGCTGGGTGCGCAGCTCTTCCTGCCAGCGCGGGCGATGCTTGCGGTCAAGGACCGGTCGGGATCGAAAGCTCATCGACTCCAGGTCATGCGGCGGCTCAGGCTGCGGCCATCTCGGCCGCCGGTCGGGCGAGGCGCCATGCTAGCCGATGCCGCCCCGCGGCGCAGCCGCACCATCGGCCGCTGTGGGTGCCGGCGGTTCCGATGTGCGAGGATCCGCGGATGACCGAGGCACGATGCTAGGGCCCGAGGGCCGGAGCCTGGCGAGCTGGCTCGCGATTCCCGTCCATCCCGTCCTCGTCGCCGCCTACCCCGTGCTCTTTCTGTTCGTCCAGAACGCCGTCGACCAGGTGACGCTGGCGCCCCTCTGGATGCCGCTCGGGGTCGCGATCGTCGCGGCGATCGCGCTCACCATCGTCGGTCGCATGCTCAGCGGCGACTGGAGACGGGGAGCGCTGCTCGCCAGCCTCGGCCTGGCCCTCTTCTTCAGCTTCGGGCACGCGTGGAACGTCCTCGGGCCGACGCTCGGTCAGCGGCGCTGGCTCATCGTGGCCTACGCGGTGCTCGCCATCGGCGGTGTCGCCCTCATCCTCCTGCGGCGCGGAGGCTGGACCATCGGCGTCACGCGCGGGCTCAACGTGATCGCCGCCGCAGCCGTGATCGTCAACCTCGTCCCGATCGTCGCGTTCGCCTCGACGTCCGGCGCCGCGGGCCCGACGGATGGGACGGCCGTGCCCGCCGGTGTCGCCGTCCCCATGGACCTCGGGCCGGACGACCGACGCCCGGATATCTACTTCATCATCCTCGACCGGTACCCGAGCGCCGAGACGTTGCGCGAGATCTACGGATACGACAACGCGCCGTTCATCGACGCCCTGGCGGATCGGGGCTTCGCGATCGCGGACGACAGCTGGGCCGCGTACTGGAAGACGGCATTCTCCGTCCTCAGCACGCTGCGGATGGACCATCTCGACGGCGCCGAGCTGCTCGAGGAGGATGGACCGCGTGACGCGCCGACCTTCAATCCGCTGTTCCGCGCGCTCCAGGGCCACCTGCCCGTGCCCGCGAGCCTGAAGGCGATCGGCTACGAGTACCTCCACATCGGCTCGTGGTGGGAGCCGACCTCGACAAACGTCGATGCGGACCGCGTGCTGGAGTGGTCGAGCAACGGCGAGTTCTCCTCGGCGCTCCTCGCGACGACGGCACTCTCCCTCCTGACGCCGGGAGGAGCCATCACTGCGGACGACGAGTCGGTCAACGATCCCACCCTCGCGCGCGAGACGACCCTGTTCGCCTTCGATCAGCTCGAGGGCGCGCGCGACCGGCCCGGCCCGACCTACGCCTTCGCCCACCTCCTGGTCCCGCATCCGCCGTACGTGTTCGACACCGACGGCAGCCAGCCAACCGCGGATGAGGTGGCCGCACGCAGCGACGACGAGCAGATGCTGCGGCAGCTGGAGTGGGTGAACGGCCGGGTGCTCCGTGCGGTCGACCACCTGCTGGATGTCCCGCCCGGCGACGAGCCGATCATCGTCCTCGCGGCGGACGAGGGACCGTGGCCGGACCGCTTCACCGCGGACCAGCGCGAGTTTCCATGGCTGGAGGCCCGACCGGACGAGATCCAGGAGAAGTTCGGCATCCTCAACGCGATCCACCTGCCCGGCGTCGATCCTGAGAGCGTCGGCTTCACGGATGACGTCAGCCCGGTGAACACGTTCCGGATCGTCTTCAATGCCTACTTCGGAACGAACCTGACGCTGCTCGAGAACACGACGTACCTGTCCCCGAACTACCAGCGCATGTACGACTTCGTCCCCTACGACCGAGAGGCGATGGCGCCGGCCCCTTAGCCGCACCTCACGGCGCGTCGCCGCGGAGACGCGAGGGGCAGGCCTCCACCCCGGCCCTTGAGGGTGGATCGGTGCAGTCGAAGTCGCGCAGCCCGCGCACCAGGTCATCGGTGTGCTTTCCCGGCGTCGCCCACCCGGTCTCGATCACGACGTCGTTCGCGAGACGCCCGTCGAAGCAGGCGAGGTTGTCCTTGTAGCTCCACAGCTCGCGCAGCGACTCGTAGTACGTGCCACGCTGGACCCACAGCGGTGACGGGTAGCGGCACGTCGTCGGGATGCCCATGTGATAGGGCACGTTCCCGAAGGCGAGGTAGAGCACGGGCCCGCCGTGCCCGATATCGGCCGCCAGATCCGCGAGCGCCTGGCGGTATGTGTCCGACTGGGCATTCCACGATGCGTTCGTCCGATCACGCGCTACCGACCACGCGGCGTTCGGCGCCTGGGCCGGGAGGAAGGCGAGGAACGCGACGATCACGAGGGCGACGGCGCCAGCGTGCTGGCCCGCACATGGCGGCTCCTCGGAGGCGCTGCGCGCCGCCTTGGCCAGTCGGACCAACGCAACGGCCCACGCGCATGCGAGTACGGCCACCACGAGACCGATCACCCGCGCCTCTCCGGCGAGCCGGATGCGCGTCGGCGTGTCGAGGCTGAGGAACGCGATGCCGAGCGCCGCCGCCACCGGGATGCCGACGACGATCGGCCACGGCGGCTGACCGTACTTCATCCACCACCAGACGCCGACGCCGGCGACGAATCCGGTGGCGGCGACCGGGACCGGCGCGAGGTGATACACCTGCCACGTCCCCTGGGCCAGGCTCGTGCCGATGAGGAGCAGGGCCGTGCCCACGACCCCGGCTCCGACCAGGAGGCGGCGACGCAGGGTGCCGCCCATCGCACCGAGAGCCATCATCAGCGCGCACGGCACGAAGAGGATGACGGGGCTGACCATCGCCTTCTCCGAGAACGCCACGAGCGCCCGGTGGAGGTTCCTGTCGCTTCCGAGCGCGTTGAGCGCGGCGGAGTCGAACGTCCATTGCCGCTCGAGCGGCAGGAGCATGAGGACGGCGGCATAGGCGATCCCCCATCCCACCGTCCCGACGATGACCGGCCGGATTCGCCGGGCATCGAGCATGGCCAGCACCACGAGCACGGCCGGCACCAGAAAGACAGTCGAGATCTTCATGCCGGCAACGACCACGAGGAAGAAGCCGGCCAGCACCCCGGCCGTCGCGTCGCGTCGGGGCAGGAGGGCGACCGCCAGCGCGATGACCGCCAGGCTGGTCGCCGCCCATTCCGCCTGGAGAACGTCGTGTGCGGGAGCGAGGATGAGCGCGAGGGAGGTCGCGCCACCGATGACGGCGGCAGCCGCCCGGCCGAGGCGCGGCACGAGGGCGCGCCACAGCAGGGCTCCGCTCACGAGCGCGAGGGCAATGCCGCCTGCGCGGACGACCGACTCGTACGCGACGTAGTCGGTCGTGTGCAGGCCGAGGAGCCCGGCCCCGACATTCAGGATCGACATGAACAGCCGATACGGCAGGGGTCGGTGCACGAACGTGTCGACCCATCCGATGTCACCCGCGACCGAGAGGCCGCCGAGGACGTACTGGACGTCGCCGTTCAGGCGGGTCGCCATGGAGGCCGCGACCAGGCCCAGCAGGACGATGGCACCCAGCGCGATGATCGCGGCACGCCAGGCCGTGTCCCGCCGGGCGTCGCGCGAGCCCGAGGTCGCGGACGCCGGATCGTTCATTCGGTCCGTCGCAGGGCGCCGCGCATCGCCTGCCACCGAAGGCGAAGGACGAGGAGCATCGCCTCGCGCACGATCCCACCATTCATCTTCGACTGGCCGGCCACGCGCTCCCGAAACACGATCGGCACCTGGACGATCGTCGCGCCCCGCCGATGCGCCCACCAGGTCGTCTCGATCTGGAAACCGTAGCCGGAGCCGGACGTCTCACGCAGCCGGATGGCTTCGATGAGCTCGCGCCGCCACGCCTTGAAGCCGCCGGTGAGGTCGCGGTACGGGAGGAGCAGCATGGTGCGCGCGAAGATCGTGCCGCCGCGGCTGATGAGCTTGCGATACCACGGCCAGCCGACGGTCCCGCCGCCGCTGATGTAGCGCGTGCCGAGCGTCAGGTCGGCGTTGCCCATGAGCGGGGCCATGAGCCGCGGGAGATCCTTCGGGTCGTGGCTGAAGTCCGCGTCCATCTGCACCACGGCGCGCGTCTCGGGGTGCTCGAGCACCCAACGGAAGCCATCGCGGTAGGCGACGCCGAGACCCTCCTTCCCCGGCCGATGAAGGACCGAGACGCGCGGCTCGCGCGCGGCGATCGTGTCGGCGAGCGCGCCGGTGCCGTCGGGCGAGGCGTCGTCGACCACGAGCACCGACGCCTCCGGCAGCGACGCCAGGATGGCCGCCACGATGGGCTCGAGGTTCTCACGCTCGTTGTAGGTGGGGACGACGACCCATGTGTCGCGGCCGGCCGCCAGGCCGACCGACGGCGCCGGGCCGTCAGCGACCGATGCCGACATACGGCACGCCGCCGCCCTCCCAGGCCGCGCGGTCGACAGCGTTGCGTCCGTCGACGAACAGCTCCAGGCCGGGCAGCGACGCCGGCCGCAGCTCGGCGTAGACGCCGTGCGGTGCCTGGAGCACCGCGACGCGCACCGGCTCCCCGGAGCCAAGCACGTGCGGCTCGAAGCCGAGCTCTCGGAGATGGTCGTCGTCGAAGTACGGGTCGTGCGCCAGGACTCGCGCTCCGGCGGCCTTCAGCTCGTCACGGAGGCCAAAGGCGGAGCTGAAGGCATCCTCGCGCACGTCCCCGCGGTAGGCGATGCCGAGGACGAGGACCGGCGCTCCCTTCAGCGAGCCGACGCGCTCCTCGATCGCTCGGACGGTGAAGGCGGCCATCCCCTCGTTGATCTCGCGGGCCAGCGGCGGGATGCGCAGCTCGGGATCGGTGTTGAAGAGGAAGTGAGGGTAGACGGGGATGCAGTGACCGCCGACGCCGACGCCGGGCTGGTGGATGTGGCTGTACGGCTGCG
>DASUFJ010000104.1:0-18035 GCA_036274575.1 Candidatus Limnocylindria bacterium | reverse complement strand
CGCGAGACCAGCCTGACAGGATCCCTGCGTGATGCGGTGTTCGGTGTCGGGCGGCGGGACCGGCGGGCACGTGTACCCCGCGCTGGCCGTCGCGCGAGCCCTTCGCGACGAACGTCGCGACGTTGAGCTCGACTACATCGGCGGCGTCCGCGGCTTCGAGCGCCGGCTCGTGGCCAGCCACGAGCTGCGCCACGACCTGCGCTACCACGAGCTCATCGTCCGTTCGCTCCGCTCCGCCGGGCTCTCGGTCCAGACCGTGCTGGATCCGGTCCGGCTCGCCGCATCGGTGCCGCAGGCGATGTGGCTTCTCGGCCGTCTGCGACCGGCCGCGCTGTTCACGACCGGCGGCTACCTCGCCGTTCCCCTCGTCCTCGCCGCGCGCGCCCTCGGCATCCCGTCGCTCGTGTGGGAGGGCAACGTCCTGCCCGGTCGGGCGACGCGCGCTGTCGGCCGCCTCGCGACCCGGGTCGCCGTCAGCTTCCCGCCGACCATGGAGGCCTTCCCCGCGAACGGGTTCGTATCGGGCACGCCCATACGTTCGTTCGCTGGCATCGACCGAGAAGCGGCGCGCCGCTCGTTTGGCGTGGGGCCCGAGGATCGGCTGCTCCTCGTCTTCGGCGGCTCCCAGGCGGTGGCCCGGTTGAGCGCCGCCACGCGCGACGCGCTGCCGCGGCTCGTCGCCGATTGGCATGTCCTCCACCTGTGCGGCGAGGCCGGAATGGCCGATGCCGGCGCGGCGCGCCAGGCACTGCCCGAAGCGGTCCGCACGCGCTACCTGCCGGAGCCCTTCCTGACCGATCGCATGGCCGACGCGCTGGTGGGCGCCGACCTCGTCGTCGGCCGTGCCGGATCGTCCACGTGCGCGGAGTTGGCGGCCGTCGGCGTCGCCTCGATCCTCGTGCCGTATCCGTATGCCGGCGCGCATCAGCGCTACAACGCCGCGTACCTTGCCGACGAGGGTGCCGCGGTGATGGTCGCCGACGAGGATCTCGATGCGCAGCGGCTGGCGGCCGAGGCGTCCGCCCTTCTCGACGACGATCGTCGTCATGCCATGGGACGGGCCGCGCGGGCCCTCGGCCGGCCGGATGCCGCCGCCGACCTGGCCGCGGAGCTGGTGCGACTGGCCGGCGGTGGGGCGGCATGAGCGCCACCCTGACCTCGCGGCTCGGGCGCCTGGACGCGATCGCCGCCGACCGCGGGCTGACGCTCGAGGCCGACGCACCACTGGCGCCGCTCACGACCCTCCGCGTGGGCGGGCCGGCCGACCGGCTCGTGGCGCCGGACTCCCTGGATGACCTCGTGCGCGCGGTGGAGGCCGCGCTCGACGCCGGCGTCCCGTACTTCATCCTCGGCAAGGGGAGCGACCTCGTCGTCGCCGACGCGGGGATCCGCGGGCTCGTCATCCGTCCCCGCGCCGGAGAGGCGGCGATCGACGGCACGCGTCTCCGGGCCGAGGCCGGCGCCTCGATGACCGGGCTCGCCAAGCGCTGCGCGCGCGACGGCCTGGCCGGCTTCGATTGGGCGATCAGCATCCCCGGATCCTTCGGCGGCGCGATCTGGGCCAACGCCGGCGCCCACGGCGGCGAGATTGCCGACGTGGTGACCGAGGTGGAGGTCTTCGACCCGGGCGATCGCGCTCGGCATCGGCTGACTCGCGACGACTGCGGCTTCGGGTATCGCGAGTCGCGCTTCAAGCATGGCGCGGAGGTGGTTCTGAGCGGCGAGCTGGCGCTCGGGCGCGGCGATCCGGCCGAGATCACCGCCCTCGTCGACGGGCACCAGGCGCGTCGAAGGGCGACGCAGCCGCTGGCCGACCAGAACGCCGGCAGCGTCTTCCGCAACCCGTCCGGTGATCATGCCGGGCGGCTGGTCGAGGCGGCCGGGCTCAAGGGCCATCGCATCGGCACGGCGCGGGTGAGCGAGCTGCACGCGAACTTCATCGTCGCCGACCGTGGCGCCGGGCGGGCGGCCGACGTTCGCGCGCTGGGCGACCACGTGCGGGCGACCGTTGCGCAACGGTTCGGCGTCGAGCTGGAGTACGAGATCGCCTTCGTCGGCGCCTGGGATGAGCGGGTGGGCCGATGACGCGCCTGCGCATCGGCGTCTTCGCCGGCGGACGCTCGGCCGAGCACGAGGTGAGCGTCGCGTCGGCCGAGGCCGTGCTGCGCGCCATCGACCGCGACCGGTTCGAGCCGTCGCTGGTGTACATCGATCGCGAGGGGCGCTGGATGCTTCCGAACGGACCCGCCCCACGCCTCGAGGACGGCGCGACGCTGGCCGGCCTGCTCGGCGCGGGCAGCCCGGCCGAGGAGGTCGTCCGCTTGCGCAGCCATGAGGGGCATGCGGAGCTGGCTCCGCTGGGCGACGACCGCCTCGCGGCGCGCGCGGCGGTTCGCTCGCTGGCGGAGGCGATCGACGTCGCGTTCCTCGTCGTGCACGGGCCGTTCGGCGAGGACGGGACGCTCCAGGGCTTCCTGGAGCTGGCCGGCATTCCGTATGTCGGCGCGGGAGTCCTCGCCAGCTCGGTGGCCATGGACAAGGTCGTCTTCAAGGACCTCATGCGCGGCCACGGCCTGCCGGTCGTCGAGTCGGCCTGGTTCCGCCGTGGGGCGTGGCAGGGGGAGCCCGATCACGTGCTGCGCGAGGTGGCCGAGACCGTCGGCGATCGATCGGTGGTGAAGCCCGCCCGCCTCGGCAGCAGCGTCGGCATGTCGCTCGTCCACCACCTCGGCGAGCTGCCGCAGGCGCTGGACGAGGCGTTCCGCTACGACAGCAAGGTCATCGTCGAGGCGTACGTCGAGAACGCGCGCGAGCTCGAGTGCGGCGTGCTCGGCAACCATGAGCCGATCGTCTTCGAGCCCGGCGAGGTCCGATCCAGCCACGAGCTCTACGACTACGAGGCGAAGTACGTTCCCGGCCTCGCCGAGGTCATGCCGCGGGCCGCCGTCGACGCCGACCTCGCCGCGCGCCTGAAGGAGCTGTCGCTCGCCGCCTATCGCGCCGTCGACGCCTCCGGCCTCGCCAGGATCGACTTCCTCGTGACCGCCGACGAGACGTTCATCTCCGAGATGAACACCCTTCCCGGCTTCACCGCCACGAGCATGTACCCGAAGCAGGCGGAGCTGGCGGGGTACCCGATGACCGAGCTCATCTCGCGCCTCATCGAGCTGGCGCTGGAGCGGGATCGATGAACCTCAAGCCACAGCCGCCTCGGCCGAGGGCCCGCAAGCCCGCGGCGCGGCCGGCCAGGAAGGGCGGCGGCGGTCGCGGCCGGCAGGCTCGCCGCCCGGGCGTGCCACTGCGGCGACGCCTGTCCGGCCGCCTGCCGTCGATGCGGCGCGTCGGCGCCGTCCTGGGGGTCATCGCCGCGGCTGCCCTGCTCGTGTGGCTCATCCAGGGGCCGTGGCTCCGCGTCAGCGAGGTGGCCTGGGCCGGGGAGCGCTACACCGCGCCCGAGGATCTCGAGGCGGTGCTCGACTCACAGCGCGGCATGAGCGTCCTCGCCGTCGACACCGACGCCCTCCAGGCGCGCATCGAACGCCTGCCGGCCGTCGCCAGAGCCGCCGTCGACGCCTCGCTGACCGGTCGGGTCGAGGCGAGGGTCACCGAACGCACCGCGGCCTTCGTGTGGCAAACCGCGTCGGGCCGCTTCATCGGCGCCGCGGACGGCACGATCTTCACGGGCGGGGACGATGTCGAGCCCGTGCCCGATACCAGCGGCCTGCCGGTCGTCATCGACCAGCGCTTCGTCGCCCGGCTCGTCACGGTCGGCGACGTCATTCCCGCATCGGTCCTGCGCATCGCCCTCCGCCTCTCGGAGCTCGACCCCGCGCGGCTGGGGTCGGCGTCCGCGGCCCTCGCCATCAGCGTCGACGACGAGTACGGCTTCCGGCTGGCATCGGTCGATCCGGAGTGGGAGGTCGCGCTCGGCGTCTATGGGCTGGACCCCGACGAGACCGATGCCGAGGCCGATGCCCGCCTCGAGCGGCAGGTGACGGCGGTTCGCACCCTGTTCGCCGAACGACCGGAGACGGGCATCGGTTGGGTGGATGTTCGCAACCCATCGAAGGTATATTTCCGTGCCAAGGGGTGAACTCATCGCCTGGAGGCGGCGCCCCGACTGCCGAGACTCTCGCTTCGGGACCTGCCCAGATGTGGCTTCCGCTCATCGGCCTTGCGCTCGGCGTCGTGCTGGGGCTGGTGCTCAACGTCAACGTCAGCCCGGATCTGGCCCGCTATTCGGCGGTGGCCATCCTGGCCGGCCTCGACTCGGTCCTCGGCGCCATCCGCGCCGAGCTGGACGCTCACTACGACAACCGGATCTTCATCTCCGGCTTCATCACCAACACGCTGGTGGCTGTCGCGCTGACGTTCGTCGGCGACCGGCTGGGCATCGATCTGTACCTCGTGGCGCTGTTCGCCTTCGGCCTCCGCATCTTCCAGAACGTGGCGCTCATCCGACGCCACTTCCTGTAGGCTCGGACGGCACCCGGCGCGCGCCGCGGCGCGCCGCAGGCAGGAGGTAGCTTGGAACGCGAAGCGGTCCTCGTGGCCATCGACGCGGGGACGACGAAGGTCACCACCCTCATCGGGGAGGTGGGCCGGACCGGTGACGTCAACGTCATCGGCTATGGCATCGCGCCCTCGGTCGGCATGAAGAAGGGGATGGTCGCGAACATCGACCAGACCGTGAACTCCATCGGCTCGAGCGTCGAGAAGGCCGAGCGCCTCAGCGGCTACAAGATCAGCTCGGCGTTCGTCGCCGTCGGCGGCTCGCACATCAGCTCGCAGAACTCGCGCGGTGTCGTGGCGGTCTCCGGGCACAAGCGCGAGGTGAGCCGCGAGGACGTCGGCCGTGCGACGGAGGCGGCGAAGGCCGTTCAGGTGCCCTCGAACCGCGAGATCCTCCACGTCGTGCCGCGCGGCTACATCGTCGACGGCCAGGAGGGGATCAAGGACCCGCTCGGGATGAGCGCGGTGCGGCTCGAGGTCGAGACGCACATCGTCGCCGGGGCTGCGACATCGGTCCAGAACCTGTCCAAGTGCGTGACGACCGCCGGCGTCCAGATCGACGAGATGGTCATCAGCTCGCTTGCCGCGGCGGAGGCCACGCTGACCGATACCGAGAAGGAGCTCGGCGTCCTCGTCGCCGACATCGGCGGCGGGACGACGGACATCGCGATCTTCGTCGACGGCGCCGTGTACCACACCGCCGTCCTGCCGGTTGGCGGCATCAATGTGACGAATGACGTCGCGATCGGCCTGCGCACGTCGCTGAACCTCGCCGAGGAGATCAAGATCAAGCACGGCACGGCCAACATGGCCGAGGTCGAGCCCGAGGAGCTGCTGAACGTGGCAGTGCTGGGCGAGTCGGCCGGCCAGACGATCCAGCGCCGCAAGCTGTGCGAGATCATCGAGGCGCGCGTCGGCGAGATCTTCAGCCTCATCCGCGAGGAGGTGAAGCGCTCGGGCCACGCCGGGATGCTTCCCGCCGGGGCCGTCCTCACCGGCGGCGCCGCCCGCCTGGCGGGCGTCGATGCCCTCGCCCGCGACACGCTCGAGATGCCGGTCCGCGTCGGCTCACCCCAGGGGATCGGCGGGCTCATGGACCAGATCGGCAACCCGGCCTTCAGCACCCCCATCGGCCTCCTCCTGTGGGGTGCCAACCATCTCGGCGAGGAGCCCATCGGCTACGCCAGCGCGAACGGTACGAACCCGCTCTCCCGCGTCGGCGAGTGGGTCCGCAACCTCTTCCCCGGCTGACGCCATCGAGCGACACCGCACCAATTCGTGGACAGCCGGGGCGCTCGTCCACCTCGCGATGGCGGGATGTGGATAAGTCCGGACCGGGATGTGGAAAAAATCCCGACGACGGCGGAGTGGGCTCGTTAGAATCGGTCAAACCCGTCGAGCGTCGGGTTTGCCAGGACTCATCAGACAGCTCAGAGGGCCACCCGACATGCCGCTCCGATCCGACTCCGAGAACTTCGCACTCATCAAGGTCATCGGCGTCGGCGGCGGTGGCAGCAACGCCGTCAACCGGATGATCCGTGCCGAGATGATGGGCGTCGAGTTCATCAGCGTGAACACCGATGCGCAGGCGCTGCTCCAGAGCGACGCGCCGCACAAGATCCGCATCGGCGACAAGATGACGCGCGGGCTTGGCGCCGGCGCCGACCCGGGCGTCGGCCAGCGCGCCGCCGAGGAGGACTCGGAGAAGATCTACGAGGCCCTCAAGGACGCCGACATGATCTTCATCACCGCGGGGATGGGGGGCGGCACGGGCTCGGGTGCCGCCCCCGTCATCGCGGAGATCGCGAAGGACCTCGGCAGCCTGACCGTGGCGGTGGTCACGAAGCCGTTCAGCTTCGAGGGCATGCGCCGCAAGCTCGTGGCGGAGCAGTACACCGAGACCCTCAAGGAGAAGGTCGACACGCTCATCACGATCCCGAACGATCGGCTGCGCGAGGTGGTCGACAAGAAGACCTCGATCGTCGACGCCTTCCGCGTGGTAGACGACGTCCTGCGCCAGGGCGTCCAGGGCATCAGCGACCTCATCACCGTCCCCGGCCTCATCAACCTCGACTTCGCCGACGTGAAGACGATCATGCGCGAGGCCGGGTCGTCGATGATGGGGATCGGCATCGGGACGGGCGAGAACCGCGCCGTGGAGGCGGCACGCGCCGCGGTCATGAGCCCACTGCTCGAGGTGAACATCACCGGCGCGCGCGGGATCCTGTTCAACGTGACGGGCGGCAGCGACCTCGGCCTCTTCGAGGTCAACGAGGCGGCCGAGGTGATCAAGGAGGCCGCCGATCCGGAGGCGAACATCATCTTTGGCACCGTCATCGACGATCGCATGCGGGACGAGGTCAAGGTCACGGTCATCGCCACCGGCTTCGACGGCACGCGAAAGGTGAAGACGAACAAGTTCAGCGCCGAGGCGAGCGCGGGCATCGAATCCTCGCTCGACGAGCGCAGCCGCGAGATCCTGGCCGAGATCGAGCGCGATCGCGAGCAGCGTCAGAGCCTGAGCGATCAGCTCGGTGAGGAGTCACCGTTCGCCCGACCCACGGAGCGCGAGGCGACCGAGGTCCAGCCCGCGGAGCGCAAGCCACTGCCGGTGTCATCCGGCAGCCTCGAGCGCCCGTCGTACAGCGAGACCGACCTCGACATCCCGAGCTTCCTGCGCCGCAAGAACGACTGACCGATGCGGACGACGTGGGCGGTCGTCGCCCTCGTCATCGCGGCCGCCGTCCAGCTCGTCGTGACGCTGGCCCCTGATTTGTACGCGCTCGTGGGCCCGTACTTCCTGCCGACCACGTCGATGGTCCTGGGCGCGCTCGACTCGATCGTTCCGTTCGCGCTCGCTGCGGCGGTGCTCGTCGGCGCGGACCGCTGGGCCGTCGGCCGGTCTCGCCTCTGGCTCGCGGCCGGGGCGCTCGCCGTCGTCGGTGGGGCGGACCTGGTGAATGACCTCTGGCTGAACTCGATCGCGTCGACCGGCGAGCTGCCCGAGGCCTATCGGATCCTCGGGCCGGCGCTCTATCTGCTGCGCAGCGCGGCGATGGTCGCGGCCTTCGGGCTGCTGGCCGCCGGCCTCTGGGCCGAGCGCCGAGCATCGGGTGCCGAGGTCGAGCCCCGAGCGCAAGACGGGGCGGCGGTGATCCCGATCGGCATCCTAGGCGGCGCGTGCATCGTGGCAACCGTCTGGACCGGGTTCACCTCGGTCCGCGTCCCCTTCGAGTTCCAGGTCTACGCCTGGGTCGCCACCTTCGCGCTGGCGATGACCTTCGGCGCGCAGGCGGTGCTCGCGATCGTGGCGCTGCGCACCAGGCCCCGTGAGGGCGCGGCCCCCGAGCTCCTCATCGCCACCGGCTCGACGCTGGCGATGCTCGGCACCACGGTGAACTGGGTTCTCCCGTACCTCTTCCTTGGCAACTGGCCCGATCTCCTCCTCACCGTCAACACGGCTGCGCGGATCATCGGCCTGGCGGGGTTCGTCCTCGTGGCGGCCGGATTCCTCATCGCCGGCGTCGGCGTCAGGCGCTCGGCGTCGACCCAGCCCGCCTAACGCGCGGTGGAGGGGACGAGGACCGATCACCTTCCGACCGCGGGCGAGCTGCGGGAGCGCCACGCGCGGCTGCTGGAGCGGTTGCGGTCGATCGCAGCTCGGGGGGTCCACGATCCGGCGCGGCTGCGGATCGTCGGCATTACGAAGACCTGGCCCATCGAGGTGGCGCGATCGGCATTGGAGGCGGGGATCGAGATGCTGGGCGAGAACCGGGTCCAGGAGGCCCTGCCGAAGGTTGCCGCCGTCCCCGACGCGGAGTGGCACATGGTCGGCCGCCTGCAATCGAACAAGGCGCGCGCGGCGGTCCAAGCCTTCGAGGTCATCCACTCGGTCGACTCGACGGCGCTGCTGAGCCGGCTGGACGGCATCGCCCACGACCTGGGACGCACGCCGCGGCTCCTGCTCCAGGTCAACGTGTCGGGCGAGGCGACGAAGTCAGGCATGGCACCCGACGGGCTGAAGGCCATCGAGCTGCCGCGCTCGGCGCGCCTCGTCGGCCTCATGACCATGGCGCCCGAGGGAGCGACCGAGGATGAGGCACGGGCGATCTTCGGGGGGCTGCGTGCGCTCCGGGATCAGCTCCAGCAGCGACTGGGAATCGGCCTTCCGGAGCTGTCGATGGGCATGAGCGCGGATGCCGAGGCGGCCGCGGCGGAGGGCGCGACGCTCGTCAGGATCGGCACTGCGCTGTTCGGGTCCCGAGCGTAGACGCTGCTATCCTCGAAGCGTGGAGCTCCTCGTCAACTTCGTCCGCCTCTTCGCCACGCTCCTGTGGCTGCTGCTCATCGCTCGCGTCGTGCTGAGCTGGACGAACCCGACCGGTGGCGGAGGCATCGTCGCCTTCATCTACCAGGTGACGGAGCCCATCCTCGCGCCGATCCGGCGCGTGCTCCCGCCGACCGGCGGCATCGACTGGTCGCCGCTGATCGCGATGCTCGTCATCGGCGCGGTCGTGCGCGTCGTGGCCGCGATCTGATCCCGCCGGCGGCGGTCACCGCTGATGGCCGAGCTGGAGATCCTGGTGACGCCGCGGGCCTCATCCGAGTCCGTCGGCCCGGTCGTGGAGGGGCGCCTTCGGATCCGCGTGACGCGTCCTCCCTCCGGAGGCGAGGCGAACCGCGCCGCGCTGCGGCTCGTCGCCCGGGCGCTCGACGTCGCGTCCGGCCGGCTGGAGCTGGTCGCCGGCGAGCGGAGCCGGCGGAAGCTGGTCCGGGTGGTGGGGATGGAGGCGGCCGAGCTCGAGCGGCGGCTGCGCGCGCTGCCCTCCGATTGATGCTCGCGGTGGGCGACCGCTATACTCTCGGCTCCCCGACCGGCGGGCTCACGGGCGATTGGCTCAGTTGGTTAGAGCGCACGGTTCACATCCGTGAGGTCACTGGTTCGAATCCAGTATCGCCCACCACCCTTCCTCACCGATGCGCGTCGCGCTGACCTCCGAGTCGTCCCTGCCGTACCTGTCGGGCGTCACCGTCTCCGTCGACGCGCTCGCCCGTGGGCTCGGTGCGCTCGGCCACCAGGTGCTCGTCGTCGGCCCGCGGCCCGCCCACGGTGAGGGCGTGGTCGCCGTCGGCTCATCGGGTCCGGAGCCGGAGTACGCGTGGCTGCCGTCCTACCAGCTGCCGGCCATCGCGCCACGCGGCTACCGCATGCCCTGGCCGACTCCCCTGGCCGACGCGTGGCGCCGCGCCCAGGCGTTCGGCCCGGACGTCGTCCACGCCCACTCGCCGTTCGTCACCGGGCTCCTCGCCCGCCGGCTGGCTCGCGCGGTGGACGCCCCGCTGGTGTTCACGCACCACACTCGATTCGCCGACTACCGGCACTACCTCGGGCCACTCGCCGGGCCAGGTGCCGCGCTGACCGAGTCGTACCTCGGGCGCTTCTGGGCGGGCTGTGCGGCGATCGTCGCTCCGTCCCATGACCTGGCCCAGGAGATCCGCTCGCGCCTTCCCGCCGCCCGCCGCGACCGGGTCCTCGTCATCCCGACGGGAATTGACGTCGACGCCATCCGCTCGTCGGTGCGGATCGACCCGCGATCCGCCGCCGGCTGGCCGCCGGAGTCGCTGGTGGTCGGCAGCCTCGGCCGCCTGGCGCCGGAGAAGCGCCCGGAGCTCGTTCTCGACGCCATGGAACGGGTCGCGGCCGAGGAGCCGCGCGCCCGGCTGCTCGTGATCGGCGGCGGGCCGTCGGAGCCTGCCCTTCGTGCACGAGCGGAGGATTCAGGCCTCGCCGGCCGCGTCGCATTCACCGGCCACGTGGCTCGCCCGGAGGCCCTGGCCCGCGTCGCCGGCTGCGACGTATTCGCATTCGTGTCGCGCACCGAGACGCAGGGCCTGGTGCTGGCCGAGGCGCTTGCGGCCGGCCTCCCGGCGGTGGCGGTCGACGGGCCCGGCGTCCGTGACTCTGTCCGCGACGGCATCGACGGCATCGTCGTCGCCGCCGAGCCGGCGTCCACGGTCGGCGAACGGCTGGCAACGACAATCGCCGAGCTCCTCGCGGACCGTGCGCGGCGGGCTGAGCTGGCGGCGCGCGCCGGCTCCGACGCCGATCGATTCGCCATCGAGCGACGAGTCGGGGAGGTCGTCGAGATGTACCGATCCGTGGCCCGCGGTGCCTCCGCGGAATCGCTTGCGTGACCCCGGGGTCGGCGTACAATGCCGGCCATGCGAGTGAGTCTCATGGCCCGCCTCGTCTCCCACCCCTCCATCGACTTCGGCTCCGGCCGCCGTGCGCCGTATCGGTCGCGCCTCGGGCTGGACCTGCCCCGGACGATCTACCACCGGCCACGCCGAGCCCCGGGGTCAACGGTGAGCATCGCCAGCCTTCGGTCGCAGACGAGCCGATTCCGCTTCCCGGCGGTCGGCCGAGCCACTCGCCTTCCCGCCCGCCGTCCCGCGCTCCCGTACGGGTTGCCGCGCGCACGCCGCGGCTAGCGCCGCGCGTGCCGATCCTGCGCACCGCACGCGCGACCTCAGCCGGCGGCGTCGTCCATCGGTTCCACGAGGGCCGTCTCCAGGTCGCTCTCGTCCATCGCCTCGCGCCGGTCCTGTGGGCGCTGCCGAAGGGGACGCCTGACGCCGGCGAGACGATCGAGGAGACGGCGCTGCGCGAGACGCGTGAGGAGACCGGCCTCGAGGTCGAGATCGTCCGGCCGCTGCGCTCCATCCGCTACTTCTTCGTGCGCGGGACGACGCGGTTCAACAAGACGGTCCACTTCTTCCTGATGCGGGCGATCGGCGGGAGCCCCGACGCCCACGATGCGGAGTTCGACGAGGTCCGCTGGGTCGACCTGGAGGAGGCGCTCGCGCTCCTCAATCACGCCACCGAACGATCGGTGGTGGAGGAGGCGGCGGCCCTGGTGGCCGGTCGCGGCGACGGCGGCGACGCGCTGGCCGGCGCCGAGGCCCATGCGTGAGCGAGCTCCGGCACACACCGCTCCACCAGGTCCACGTCGAGCTCGGGGCGCGGATGGTCCCGTACGCCGGATACGAGATGCCGGTCCAGTACGAGTCCATCCTCGACGAGCACCGCACGGTCCGCTCGTCCGTCGGCCTCTTCGACCTCTCGCACATGGGCGAGATCGAGCTGCGCGGCGAGGAGGCCGTCGCCTTCCTCCGCTACGCGCTCGTCAGCGACCCCGGGACGCTCGAGGTCGGGCAAGCCCAGTACTCGATGCTGTGCCAGGACGACGGCGGGATCGTGGACGACCTCATCTGCTACCGCCTGGAGGACCAGCGCTTCCTCGTCGTCTGCAACGCCGCCAACCACCATGCCGTCGTCCAGCAGCTCGAGCATCTGCTGGCCCGCGGCGACTTCGGGGCTGATCTCGAGGACCGATCCGACCGAATGGCGCTCATCGCACCGCAGGGACCGAATGCCGCGGCGCTGCTCGCCGAGCTGACGGATGCGAGCCTCGACGCCATCGCCAACTACCACGCCGCCGACGGGACCGTCGCGGGGATCGCCTGCCTCATCGCGCGGACCGGCTACACCGGCGAAGACGGCTTCGAGCTGTTCTGCGATGGCAGGCGTGCCCGCGACCTGTGGGCCGCCCTCGTGGCCCACGGAGAGCGACACGGGCTCCGACCGTGCGGGCTGGGCGCGCGCGACACGCTGCGGCTCGAGGCAGGCATGCCGCTGTACGGTAACGAGCTCAACCGTGAGACGAACCCGTTCGAGGTCAACCTTGGGCGCGTCGTCAAGCTGGACAAGGGCGAGTTCATCGGCCATGCGGCTCTTCAGGCGGTCCAGCAGGCCGGTCCGCGCCGCAAGCTCATCGGCCTCGAGATGGTCGACAACGCCATCCCGCGTGCCGGCTACGAGGTCCGCGCCGAGCCCGACGGCCCGCGCGTCGGCCACGTGACGAGCGGCACCCTGTCGCCGACGCTGGGCACGAAGATCGCCATGGCCATCGTGCCGGCTGAGCTGGCCGGGATCGGCAACGCATTCACGGTCGTCGTGCGCGACCGCCCTCAACGGGCCGAGCAGGTAAAGTTGCCCTTCTATCGGCGCCAGCGCGACTGACGGCTGCGCCCACGCCCAAGGAGGAACGATCCGCCGATGTCCTATCCCGACGACCTTGCGTACTCGCGGGAGCACGAGTGGGTTCGGGTGGACGGAGGCCGCGCCACCATTGGCATCACGAGCTTCGCCGCCGATGAGCTGGGGGACATCGTCTTCGTGGAGCTCCCCGAGGTGGGAGCGGCGCTCAGCCAGTTCGCCGCATTCGGCGTGGTCGAGAGCGTCAAGGCGGTGAGCGACCTCTACGCGCCGATCTCGGGCGAGGTCGTGGAGGTCAACGACGCGCTTCGGGAGTCGCCGGAGCTGCTCAACGCCGATCCCTTCGGCGAGGGCTGGATCGCCCGGGTCGAGCTGTCGGATCGCGGCGAGCTGGACTCGCTCCTCGACGCGGCCGGCTACGCATCCGAGACCGCCTGATCGCCATTCGCGCATGACCTACTCGCCGCACACCGATCCCGACCGCGAGCGGATGCTCGAGGCGATCGGCGTGGCGACCGTCGATGACCTGTTCGCCGACATCCCGGCATCGGTGCGCGCCTCGGATTGGGACCTGCCGGAGCCGCTGGCCGAGCAGGAGGTCCGTGCCGAGCTCGCCCGCCTGTCGGGGCGGAACCGGGCAGCGGAGGTCAGCTTCCTGGGCGCCGGCGTCTACCGCCACCTCATCCCGTCGGTCGTCGGCGAGGTCATCGGCCGGCCGGAGTTCGCCACCGCCTACACGCCGTACCAGCCCGAGGTGAGCCAGGGCACGCTCCAGAGCATCTACGAGTTCCAGTCGCTCATCTGCGAGCTGACCGGGATGGAGGTCGCCACCGCCTCGCACTACGACGGCGCGACGGCGACGGCCGAGGCCGCGCTCATGGCCTGCCGCATCACCCGCCGCTCGATGATCGCCGTCTCCGCGGGCGTCAATCCCGACTACCGGCGCGTGCTCGAGACCTACTGCTCGGGGCCGGACATCGAGGTCGTCACGGTACCGCTCGACCTCTCGGACGGCGGCAGCGGCACCACCGACCCGGCGACGGCCGCCGAGGCGATGGGCCGCCCCGACGTCGCCTGCCTCGTCGCGGCGCAGCCGAACTTCTACGGCCAGATCGAGCTCATGTCCGAGCTGGCGGGCGTCGCCCACGAGGCCGGGGCGCAACTCGTCGCGGTCGTCGAGCCCACCTCGCTGGCGATACTCCAGGCGCCGGGCGAGTACGGCGCTGACCTCGTGGCCGCCGAGGGACAGCCGCTCGGCGTGCCGATGAGCTTCGGCGGACCGTACGTCGGACTCATGGCGGCGAAGATGGCGTCCGTGCGCCAGATGCCCGGCCGGCTCGTCGGCGCGACGCGCGACGCCGCCGGACGTCGTGGGTACGTCCTCACCCTCCAGGCGCGCGAGCAGCACATCCGTCGCGAGAAGGCGGCGAGCAATATCTGCACGAACCAGGCGCTCATGGCCCTCGCCGCGACGACCTATCTCAGCTCTGTCGGGCCGGAGGGCCTGCGCGAGGTGGCCGAGCTGTCGATGACCCAGGCGCGCCACCTGGCGGCGGCACTCGAGGAGGCCGGGCTCGCCGAGCGCCGTTTCAGCGGTCCCTACTTCGCCGAAGTCACGATGCGTCTGCCCGATGCCGCCCGACGGCATGCGGCCCTGGTCGAGCAGGGCATCGTGGCCGGCCACCTGCCGGAGCGCGACGAGCCTGCACTGCACGACACGGTGCTCCTCGCCGCGACCGAGCTCACGACCGACGACGACATCGCGCGCCTCGTCGACGCCCTGGGGACGACGCGATGAACGTCGCCGAGGCCCCGCCGGCGGACACCTCCGGGCGCGGTGCGGCGTTCTCCGGACCGAACGGTGGCGAGGAGCTCATCGTCGTCGAGCCGCTCATCTTCGAGCGCTCGCGGGCCGGGCGGCGTGCCGTCCGCTTTCCGCATCCCAGCGACGCGGCGCGCGATCGATCAGCCGGGCAGCCGGAGCTGCCCGCATCGGCTCTGCGTGCGGAGGCGCCACGGCTGCCGGAGGTGAGCGAGCTCGAGCTGCTGCGCCACTTCAACCGGCTCGCCCACCTCAACCAGGCGATCGACCTGAACTTCTATCCGCTCGGGTCGTGTACGATGAAGTACAACCCGAAGGTCAACGAGTGGGCCGCTCGCCTACCCGGCCTCGCCGAGTCCCATCCGCTCGATCCCGAGGCGATCAGCCAGGGCAGCCTGGAGCTCATGTGGCTTCTCGCCGAGCTGCTCAAGGAGATCAGCGGATTCCCGGCGGTCAGCCTCCAGCCGGCGGCCGGCGCGCACGGCGAGCTGACCGGGATGCTCATGACACGTGCCTTCCACCGTGCCAACGGGGAGGGGGAGCAGCGGCGGAAGGTCCTCGTTCCCGACTCGGCACACGGCACGAACCCCGCCACCGCGACGATGGTCGGCTACGATACGGTGACCATCCGCTCCAACGAGCGCGGGGGGATCGACCTCGAGGCACTGCGGGCGGCGCTCGGGCCCGACGTGGCCGCGCTCATGATCACGAACCCGTCGACGCTCGGCATCTTCGAGGACCAGATCGACCAGGTCGTGGCGGCGGTGAAGGAGGCGGGGGCCATCGCCTACATGGACGGCGCGAACCTCAATGCCATCCTCGGGCGCTTCCGGCCCGGCGAATCCGGCTTCGACGTCATGCACTTCAACCTGCACAAGACGTTCTCGACGCCCCACGGCGGCGGCGGCCCGGGGGCAGGCCCGGTCGGCGTCAGCGAGCGTCTCGAGCCCTTCCTCCCGGCGCCGATGCCGATCCTGGCCGAAGGATCGGCCGACGAGGTGCGGGCGAACGCCCGCCGCGGCAGATCCACGCCGGGCGCGCGGTTCAGCCTCGAATGGGACCGGCCGGAGAGCATCGGCAAGGTGCGCAGCTGCTACGGCAACTTCGGCATGTTCGTGCGGGCGTACACGTACATCCGCTCCAACGGGTCGGACGGCCTGCGCACGATCAGCGAGGATGCGGTGCTGGCGGCGAACTACCTGCGCGTCCGGCTCCATGACGTCTATGACCTTCCCTACGACCGCCTCAGCAAGCACGAGGTGGTCTTCAGCGGCCGGCGCCAGAAGCGCGAGCACGGGGTGACGACGCTCGACATCGCGAAGGCCATCCTCGACCACGGCATCCACCCGCCGACGATCTACTTCCCGCTCATCGTCGAGGAGGCGCTCATGGTCGAGCCGACCGAGACCGAGTCGCTCGAGACCCTCGACGCCTTCGTCGACGTCATGCGCGACATCGCGTCACAGGCTGCCTCGGATCCCGACGCCCTCAAGCGCGCCCCTACGACGACCCCCGTCGGCCGTCTCGACGAAGCCGCGGCGGCTCGCAGGCCGGACCTGCGGCATCGGTTCGACGACGGGGCCGATGCGCCGGCGGCGCCGTCGGTCGCCGCCACGCCCGACGCGCCGACCGCTTAGGGGTAACGCGAGGCGTAGGGGAGTGCGATGGGGCCCGCATCGGCCCGGTGAACGTATCTGGACATTGGCGCGTACTATGAGCAACCCCAGCGGCCCACGAGCTGCACAGGTGCCAGTGGAAGCGAGAGAGTCGGACGACCTCGTCAGGCGCATGCAGGGCGGTGACCTGGATGCGTTCGAGGAGTTCTTCAACACGTACAAGCGCCCCGTATATGCGACTGCCCTCGCCATCACGCGGGACCCATTCCTGGCCGAGGAAGTCCTCCAGGATTGCTTCGTCAAGGCCTATCGCGTGCGCGAGCGACTCGATCCGACTCGATCTCCCCTCCCGTGGCTCCAGCGCGTCACGATCAACCTCTGCTACAGCCGCGTCAGCCGCCGCAAGGCGCTCGCCGAGCCGATCACCAGCCTCATCACCAACCTCGTGGTCGACCTCTCCGCTCGACCCGACCAGGTGGTCGAGTCGCGCGAGGTGCTCGACGTCCTGCAGCGCGGGATCGACGCGCTGCCGCCGAAGCAGCAGACCGCGATCATCCTCTACTACCTCCACGGCTACTCGCTGGCCGAGGCCGCGGAGATCGCCGACTGCAACGTGGGCACGATGAAGTCGCGTCTGCACTATGCCCTCAAGGCCCTGCGGGCCCGCCTCCCGGTCGAACGCCGCGTCCCGGTCGGAGCGCCCGCTGCCGTCAGAGTGACGAACCGATGAAGTGCCGGAGGATCTGCCGAGAGCTCCTCTGGCTGGCGAGGTTCGGTGAGTTCGGTCCGAGCTCCCAGCCACATCTCGACCACCTCGCGGCGTGCCGTGCGTGCCGCGACGAGGTGGGCTTCGACCGCGCGATGGTCGAGCAGCTGCGAATCGCGCTGGCTGAGCGGATCGCCGATGCGGCTCCGTCGCCGAGCGCCTTCGACCGGATCTGGGCCCGTACCCAGGCCCCCGAGCCGGGGCCGGCCGCGCGCCTCTGGGGCTGGTCCACGGCGCTGGTGGGACGGATGCGGTTCGCGACAGCGATGGCCGGCACCGGCCTGGCGCTCGTCCTGGCCCTCAACATGAACGTCGTCCCGGTCACCGTGCCCGCATCAGGCGGCGCGAGCGACGCGGGCTCCGCCGCGCTCCTCCAGGTCCCCCGCATGCTGCCGCCGCGGAGCTCGCTGGCGGAGCTCATCCGGACCTGGGGAGGCAGCGACCCGGGCGCCTCGCGGCCGGATCCCGAGGCGGCGCTGATCGTCGCGGGCCGCGTCCCGGCTACACGCAGCGACGACGACGGGATCGCGAGCTCGATCGGCGAGACCGAGCTGCGCCTCGTCGTACGCGCGGTCCAGGTGCCCGACATGGGCGGTGGCGCATCGGCCACGGTCACGGCCGTGGATCCCGCGGCCGGCTCGGGTGACGCGGCCGACCAGCCGCCCGGACGACCTTCCTGAAGAACGGTGAGTGTGCGAGACTAGCGCACCATTTCACGCTGGATCAGCCCCGGATCACCGGCGAGCGCCGAGCAGACAACCGGAGCGGTGGTCCGCCAGTCCACAACTTTGGAGGAGGATGGATGCGAACTTGGAGATGGATCTCCGTCGCCGCGATCCTGGCCCTCGTCCTGGCCGCCTGCGGCCAGCAGGGGACCAGCCCATCGGCCGGCGGTTCGGAGGAGCCCGGTGGCTCGGGTGGCGCGGAGCCGTCCGGCGACACCGGTGAGGCCGTCGCGGGCGGGACGCTCGTCTTTGCGGGCGCTCGGATGTCGGCGAGCCTCGACCCGGCGCTGACGAGCGACGGCGAGTCGTTCCGGATCCTGCAGCAGGCCTACGAGCCGCTCGTCGACCTCGCGCCGGGGTCCACGAACGAGCTGGTCGGCGTGCTCGCCGAGAGCTGGGAGGGGGAGCCCAGTGACACGGAGTACGTCTTCCACCTGCGTCAGGGCGTGACGTTCCACGACGGGACTCCGTTCAACGCGGAGGCGGTCAAGGCCAACTTCGACCGCATGCAGAACTTCGACGAGACCGACCAGGC
>DASUFJ010000103.1:0-4132 GCA_036274575.1 Candidatus Limnocylindria bacterium | reverse complement strand
CTATCCGCGATGGCAGTGCTCCCGGTCATCGTCGGGGTCGTTGCGGGCGTGCCACTCGTCGCATCTGAACTCGAGGCTCGTACTGCACACACGGCGTGGTCGATATACGCGTCGCGCACGCGCTGGCTCGCCCACCAGCTGCTACCAACCGCAGCCCTCGTATTCATTGTCGCCAGTAGCGCGTCGCTTGTCTCGGGGTGGTTCGCTGATGAGTGGATTGCTTGGGGACAGCCAAGCACGCCTCTCATTGGATTACACGGGGCGATCGCACTGGTCCGCGTGCTAGCGTGTCTCGCTGTGGGCCTGTTGGTCGGAGCCCTGATCGGACGAACGATCCCCGGCGCAATCCTCGCCGGAGCACTTTGCATCTCCCTCATCATCGGCACCTCGCTTGCGCGAGACGCCTGGCTCGCATCTTTGCCTGCGACGATCATCGCGACTCCTGGAGAAAGTGGCGAAGTCGACATCCCGGCGAGCGCGATCTTCACCGGTGACGCGTGGGAGGCTCCCGATGGCGCAATTCTGACGACGGAGGAGGCTCGCCGAATTGCGACGGATGGAGGGGTACCGCCGGCTGAATCCGGCGACGAGCAGGACGCAAGGGCAGCCGTCTGGCTATCCGAGCACGGCTACACGCCCGTCGTGATGGGGATTACTGATGATCGCGCATCGGCCTGGGCGGGATACGACCTGCTCATCTTCGGAGCTGCTGGGCTGCTCAGTGCAGGGGCGAGCTTCGCGGTCGTTCGCCGGCGCCGGCCGGACTAGACGTGGTCCCATCCGGGCTCATTGACAAGTACTGGCTCGGCTTGCTGAGACGACCACCACGAGGCACGAGGCCCCCGATGCAGCCGAGCGCTCGGCGGCGCTGGGTCTGATCCTTCACGACGACACCGGCGCGCGCCTGGCGAGCGAGGTCATCGATGGCGCGACGGAGGAGCTGGCCGCGCAAGCTGCCGACGCTGCCGTGACCTCGGACCGCTCGGCGACCGCTTGGATCGGCGTGCTCGGCGAATCGAATAGGCCGGCCGGCATCGAGTCGACACGCGTCGCGTTCGAGAGGGCGACAATGCAGCGGCGACCCACGCGGTGGCCGGCGCAACCGCCGTCAGCGAGGACGCCCACCTACCGCGGGCGCGTGCGGGTCGTGGTCGTCGGGATCACCGTCCTCGCCCTTGACTTCGCCAGCATGGGACTCATCGCCCGCCGCCGGCGCCGCGCTTAAGTTCCCGTCTGAGGAGCGTTAATCGGTCGGGGCATACTTTGCCGGCCGATGCGCCATTCGCTAACCGCCGTCCTGTGGGGGACCTTCACGCTCCGCTTCAGCACCGGGCTGACCGGGGCGATGCTGCTGTACTACCTCGCCCGGCTTCCCGAGTTCGGCGGCCCGTCGGTGAGCAGCTCGATCGCGGCAGTCATGACCGCGATCTATTTCGCCACCGAGCTCGTCCTCTCGCCGGTGTTCGGGGTGCTCTCGGACCGAATCGGCGCGCATCGGGTCATGCAGATCGGCCCCATCCTCGGCGCGGCCGCGGTTCTCGTCACGGCGGCGACCACGAACCTGTGGCTGCTGGGTGGGACGCGAGGGCTCGAGGGCCTGGCGGCGGCCGCGAGCATCCCATCGATCCTCGGCTACATCGCGATCGTCACGTCTGGTGACGAGGGCCTGCGTGGCCGCTCGGTCGCCCGCTTCGAGGCGGCAACGGTCGCCGGGCTCGGTGTCGGTGCGGTCGCCGCGGGGCCGCTGTTCGACGTCTTCGGCAGCCTCGCCTTCGTGGCCAATGCCGGGGTGTACGCGATCTCGTTCGGGATCTATCGGTTCCTCGTGGCGCCGGTCGGGCCGGATGCCGATGCCACCGACGAGGCCGCGGAGCATCCGATCGGGTCCGCCGAGGTCCGGCCGCGAGGGCTGAGCTGGTCGCGGTATGCCGGACTCCTCGCCACCTCCGGCGTGTGGCTGCTGGCGCCGACGTGGATCGCCCTCAACGCGATCATCGGCGCCTGGACGACGCAGACGGTCTTCCAGCTCGTCCGCGAGAACCCCGACCCGCGCTACGAGGAGCAGCTGCTCATGGGAGGGTTCGAGCCAACCCAGGTCAGCATCGGTCTGGCCGTGGCGCTCGTCGTCTTCTTCGCCGGCATCTTCGTGTGGGGCAACCTCTTCCGAAGATTCCGGCGCACGACGATCATGGCCATCGGGGTCGTCGGCGGGATGGTGATGGTCGCCGCCGTGTTCGGGATCAACCACTCCGCCGACTGGCCCGTTGCCGTGCGGGTCGGGCTCGTCCTCCTCGGGCTGGGCGGCCTCTTCGTCCTGGCCGGGGCAACGCCCGCCGCGCTCGGCATGCTGGCCGACATCAGCGAGATCCATCCCGACGACCGCGGCGCGATCATGGGCCTGTACTCGGTCTTCCTCGGGCTCGGCCAGATCGTCGGCAGCCTCGTGAGCGGCGCGGCGGCCGACTGGCGCGGCGTCGACGGCCTCCTCATCGCGTCGCTCGGCCTGCTCATCGTCGCCCTCCTGCCGCTCCGCTGGCTTCGCGACTCGGAGCACCTCGTCGGTCGACGGCCGGCACCGGTGGAAGGCGACGCGGCGGCTGCCTGAACGGTCCGTTCACTACAATCGGCGCCTCCCATGCGCCTCTCGCGGCTCTTCTTCACCACGCTGCGCGACGACCCGGCCGATGTCGAGATGGCATCGGCGCGGCTCCTGCTGCGCGCCGGCTACCTCCGCCAGCTGGGCACCGGGATCTTCTCGCTCCTGCCACTCGGCTTCCGGGTGCAGCAGCGGATCGAGCAGGTGATCCGGGAGGAGATCGACGCCATCGGTGGCCAGGAGATGGAGATGCCCGTCGTCCACCCGGCCAGCCTCTGGCGCGCCTCCGGTCGCTACGACAAGATCGGCCCGGAGATGGCGCGGTTCACCGACCGATCCGGCCGCGACCTCGTCCTCGCGATGACCCACGAGGAGGTCGTCGCTGACCTCGTCCGCGACATCGTCAGCAGCTATCGGCAGCTGCCGCTCATCGTCTACCACTTCCAGACGAAGTTCCGCGACGAGCCTCGGGCGCGCGGCGGGCTCATCCGAGTCCGCGAGTTCGTGATGAAGGACAGCTACTCGGTGGACGCCGACGAGGCCGGGCTGCAGGCCAGCTACGAGGCGCATCGCGCGGCCTACGAACGGATCTTCGAGCGGCTCGGACTCGAGGTGGTCGTCGTCGGCTCGGACGTTGGCATCATGGGCGGCTCCGCCGCCCACGAGTTCATGGTCCTCAACCAGCACGGCGAGGACACGCTCGTCCTCTGCGACGCCTGCGGCTACGCCGCCAACCTCCAGGTCGCATCCCTGGCGGTACAGCCGCCGGACGCGGAGGAGCCGATGGCGATCGAGGAGGTCGAGACGCCCGGGTCCGACACGATCGCATCGCTCGCCGCCTACCTGGACGTTCCGACCTCGCGGACCGCGAAGGCCGCGTTCTTCGTGACCGGGGATGGGCGGCTCATCACATCCGTCGTGCGCGGCGACTTCGAGGTCAACGAGACGAAGCTCATCAATGCGGTGAAGGCAGTGGGCGGCATGCGGCCGGCGACCGCCGACGAGATTCGCACCGCGGGGATGGAGCCCGGCTACGGCTCGCCGATCGGCGCTCACGACACGCTCGTGGTGGTCGACGCCCTCGCCGCGCGGTCGCCGAACCTCGTGGCCGGTGCGAACCGGCCCGGCTTCCACCTGCGCAACGTGAATGCGGAGCGCGACGTCCAGGCCGACGTCGTCGCCGACATCGCCAGCGTCCGCGAGGACGATCCGTGCCCGCGGTGCGGCGCGACGGTGCGCCTGGCGAAGGGGATCGAGGTCGGCAACATCTTCAAGCTCGGCACCGACTTCACCGAGACGCTCGGCGCCACGTACCTCGCGGAGGACGGCAGCCGGCGTCACCCGGTCATGGGCTCGTACGGGATCGGCCTCGGCCGCACCCTCGCCTGCGTCGTCGAGGCCCATCACGACGAGAAGGGCATCGCGTGGCCCGCCTCCGTTGCGCCCTACCGCGTCCATCTCGTGGCGATCGGCGCCGCGCGGGACCCTCGGGTCGCGGACGAGTCCGAAGGCCTCTATCGGCGGCTGACCGATGCC
>DASUFJ010000102.1:0-2604 GCA_036274575.1 Candidatus Limnocylindria bacterium | reverse complement strand
ATGATCGCGCTCGCCATCTGGAACCTCTCGCTTCTCGGCGGGATCGCGGCGCTCTACGTCTTCGACCTCGGACCGAACCAGGCGCTGACCGCCATGCCCTGGCTCATGACCGGCGGCCTCGCGTTCGGCGCGCTGCTCGTCACGGCCTCGGCGTTGGGGACGATCGCGCCGGCGCTGCGGAGCGCGTATGTCAGCCTCTGGTTCGCCGGCGTCGCGCTGCTCGGGCTGCTCGGCATCCTGGGGTTGGTCGCGACCGTCGGCCTCGTCGACTGGTTCCTGCATTTCGACGAGCTGCCGCTGGCCCTCTTCTCGGCCTTTGTGGAGCGTGCCATCCCGACCCTGTGGCTGCTCGGCATGGCGTTCGCGACGCTGCACTACGTCGTGCCGCGGGCGGCCGGTCAGGCGCTGGCCTCCGGCGGCATCGCGATCCTCACCTGGCTCAGCTGGCTGCTCCTCGCGCCGGTCTCGGCCCTCGCCGTCCTCGTCGACCCGAGCATCCCGTTCTTCGTCGTCACGCTCGGCTCCGTCGCCACGATGCTCCTGCTCCTCCCCGCGTCCCTGGCGGCCGCGAACCTGGCGGCCACGGTCCGCGGGCGCGCGTCGGTGCTCCTCGTCCCGGGGCCGGCGGCGGCGGCCGTCATGTCGCTGGTGTTCCTGCTCGCCACCTCGCTGCTGGCCGGGATCCGGTCCCTCGAGGCAGTAGCGCTCCACGTGGGCGGCACCGAGTGGGACAACGGATTCTTCATGTGGGGGATGTACGGCGCCTTCACCCTCGCCGGGGTGGCGCTGACCCAGCAGGCCCTGCCGCGGACGCTGAAGCGGGCATGGAGCCCGACGCTGCTGTCGGCCGCCACGATGTGGCTGGTGTTCATCGGCGTCACCGTCGCCGGCGTGGCGCTCATGGGCGGCGGGATCGCGGAGGGCTCCTTCGTGGCGCAGGGCGCGGCGCCGGAGGACATCGATGCCGGCCTCCTCGGCTATCGGGCGGTCGCCTTCGGCGCCTTCGGCCTCGTCGCTCTCGGCGGCCTGACGCACCTGGCCGACATGTTCCTGCTCTACACCAGCGCCCGACCGGTCGTGTACGCCGTCCCCGGCGCGCCGGCCGCGGCGGCCGCGAGCCACTGACCCATGTCCGTCAAGACGCCGATCGAGACCCGGTCCATGCGGCTGCCGGCATGGGCCATCGGCCTCACCGTCTTCGCGCTGCTGGTCGGCGGGGTGTACTTCGCCTCGAACCTGGGGGGCGAGTCCCCGCCGTTCGCCATCCCGGGCGCGAGCGGGGTGCCGGGCGCCAGCGGGCCCGCGCCCGGAGCCAGCGGCGCCGCCGATCCGGCCGTGGGTGAGGCGCTCGTCGCGCAGGCCACGCCGGCCTGCACCGCCTGCCACGGCCCCGACCTGGCCGGCTCCGGCAACTTCCCGAGCCTCCACGGCGTCGCCGACGGGCCGAAGAGCGAGAACCTCCAGGATCTCGCCGCGGCCAACCCGGACACCTGGATCCACCTCTGGATCGACGGCACGACGCCGGAGACCGCGGATCTCGAGCGCGGGGGCATGCCGGCGTTCGGCGAGCAGTTCAGCCCGGAGCAGATCGACTCGATCGTCGCCTACCTCGAGACGCTGCCCTAGCGTCCGGTGACCGCCTCCCCGCCGCGCGCTGAGCGTGTCGTTCCCGTTCTCATCGGCGCCGACGAGATGGCGCGCATCGACGAGGCCGCGCAACGCCTCGGGCTGAGCGAGGACGCGCTCATGGAGTCCGCCGGTGCGGCCGTGACCGAGGTGGCGCAGGCGGAACTGGCGCGGCTGACCGAGCAGGTCCGCGGGCCAAGCGGGCCATTGAGCCGACCGCCGCTCGTGGCGGTCCTCTGCGGGTCGGGCAACAACGGCGGCGACGGCTTCGTCGTTGCCCGGCGCCTCGCCGCCGTGGGCCGCCCGGTCCTGGCGATCCTGGTGGGCGACGCGAGCCGCAACATGGGAAGCGCGGCGACCCACAGCTGGAACGTGCTCCAGGCGATGGCATCGGCCGGGTCGCTCGAGCTGTTCGTGGCGCCGAATCCGGAGCTCCTGCTCCGCCTGCGCGAGCGGATTGCGGAAGCGACCCTCGTCGTGGATGCGCTGCTCGGCTCGGGGGCCAGCGGGCCGCTGCGCGAGCCGATCAGCACCGCCGTCGACCTGATCAATGCCACGCGCACCCACGCCCTCGCCGCCGGCCGGCCGTACTCGGTGCTCGCCGTCGACACGCCGACGCGCGTCGACCTCACCGGCGGCGCACGCTCGACGCCCGTCGTCGGCGCCGACGTGACGGTGACGTTCCATCGCGCCAAGGCCGGCTTCGCGCTCGACCGCGAGGCTCGGCGACTGGCGGGCCGCTACCTCGTGGCGCCCATCGGCATCCCGCTCGAGGCGGAGGATGGAATCGTTCCGGCCGATGGCGAGTTCCCGCCCGGCCGGATCACGGAGGTCACCTGGCAGGAGCCGATCGAGCGGCCCGAGGCGGCCAGCCGCCCGGGTGGCGGGATTCCTGCAGGGCCGGGCCGCACTGATTAGCCGCGCTAACCTTTGGTGATGTTCGAATTCGCCGATGCCGCCGTCGAGGCGGCCCTCGCC
>DASUFJ010000101.1:0-40265 GCA_036274575.1 Candidatus Limnocylindria bacterium | reverse complement strand
GTTCGAACATGCGGCGAGGATCAGCATGAGCACGACGAGGATGGCGCTCCATCGCGTGAACTTCTGCATCCGGGTACTACCTCCAGTGGGTTGGCTCGGGAATTCGCGCATGCGCGGGCCCGGCTAAGTGCGCGGCATCATAGCGGCGGCTGCTTGCGCCGCGCAATACATGGGACGTTGCCGCCGATGAAGTGGGTATCCCCGAAGACGGCCAGGGGTTCATCGGCCGATCGTGGTATTCTTGTGCGGGCTGTTCTTGCAGCGCTCGCTGCGAATCGCACCTGAGGCCTTCGTTGGAGGTTCACGTCCGCAGCGCCCGCCTGACCGATCTCGACGCCGCCGTTCGCATCCTTGCGCGCGCCGACGCCGATCCAGACGCCGGACGCAGCGACGCCGACTTCCTCCGCAACCTTCTCTTCGTTCCCTCCGCAACGGTCGTCGTTGCCGAGTCCGAGCGACGAGTGGTCGGCGTGGGAGTCCTCTCCATCAGGCCATCGGTGCGGTCGGGACCGTTCGTCGGTGTCATCGACGAGCTCGGGACCACAGAAGCGCTGCTGGACACCGCCGAGAGGCGACGCGCCGCCGACTACCTCGTCGAGCACCTCGTCACCTCGGCAAGAAACAAGGGCTGCACGCGCGTGGAGGTCACCGAGCCGCTGGCAACCGCAGAACCGTCGCTCTGGAAGCGACATCGGTTCGCGAGCCGCGGCCGCACCCTCGGTCGGGGAACCGACTGAGGCCACCGCCCGCATCGGCCACATCACATACCTACAGGAGAAGAGCTCAACCGTGAGCAAGAACGTGGCGATGTTCGTTGACGTCGCCAACATGTACTACGCGGCTCGAGGCCAGGACGTCGACGTCGATTACGTCGCCCTCCTCAAGCACGCGACCAAAGGGCGCGACCTCATTCGCGCCTATGCCTATACCGGGCTCGACCCGGAGAACGAGAACCAGAGGAAGTTCATCGACTTCCTCGCCAAGAACGGCTACAAGCCCGTCGTCAAGGACATCCGGAAGTTCGGCGATGGCCGGATGAAGGCGAACCTCGACATCGAGCTCGTCGTCGACCTCTTCCGCCTCGCGGATCGGATGGACATCGCCGTCATCGTGTCCGGCGATGGCGACTTCGCCCCTGCGATTCGGGCGCTCCAGGACAAGGGCGTCCGGGCGGAGGTCATCAGCTTCAAGCCGAACACGTCGTCCGATCTCGTCGCCGTCGCTGATGAGTTCATGGACATCATGAAGGTCGCCTCCATCAGCCGGAAGGAGGGACGAGCCATGACGCGAACGTCGATGAGCGCCCCCGAGATGCCGGCCAAGGAGGTCAGCCCCGAGTTCGGGTTCCGTGAGGCGTCGCCTTCCGTCGCCGCCGCGGCGCTGGCCGCGATCAAGACGGGCGGGCCGGGCAACGGCCGCCGGACGCGCGGTGGCACCGGCCGGCGCCCGGCAGCTCCAGCCGAGCTTCCCCCCGGCGAGAACGTGGTCGCTGAGAAGGTCAGTGGCGATGGCGCGGCGGCAGCGACTGCGGAGGCCGGCGAGGAGGTCCGTCGGCGCCGTCGGCGCCGGGGTGGCCGCGGACGCGGCCGCTCGCGTCGCGACGAGGAGACCACGGCGCCCGCAGTGTCCGGCGACGAGGAGATTGGCTGGCAGGAGTTCGACGACCTGGCCCAGCTCGACGGCGGCGCCGACGTCGACCGCGAGTTCACCTTCGAAGAGGCAGACGCGGCGACCCTGGCGGAGCTGGGCATCGAGCCGTCATCGGCCGTCGTCGAAGAAACAGCTGCCGAGGAGAAGCCGAAGCGGCGGAGCCGGGCGAAGGCGGCCGCGCCAAGCGATGAGGCCGCATCGGATGAGAAGCCGAAGCGCACCCGCTCGACGAAGACCACCGGGACCGAACCCACCGCGGCGGCTGAGAAGCCGAAGCGGTCACGATCAACCAAGGCGTCGACGGCCGATGCCGCGGCGGATGAGAAGCCGAAGCGCCGGAGCCGGGCGAAGGCCGCGGATCAGCCGGACGCGAGCGTGTCACCCTCCGAAGGAACCGACGTGAGCGACGGCGAGCCCCAGGGGATCTGGGGACGGTTCCGGTCGGGGCGAAAGACCCCTTCCACGAACTAGGGGCTACGAACGGCGGTCAGGCCGAGGGTTCGCCCTCGGCCTTTTCGCTCTCCACGCCGCCGTCGAAGGCCTCATTGATCGCCTCCGCGGTCTCGTCCGCGGCGCGCTCGACATCGGTGCCGGATGGCGGGCCTGCATCGGCTGCGCCGTCCGCGAGCGTCGTACTGGCGCCCTCGATGACCTCCTGGCCGTTCGTCTCCTCGCGCTGGAACATCGGCACCCACTCGTCCTTGGCGCGCGTGGCGATCTCATCTGCGCGCTCGGTCAGCTCTCGGCGGATCTCGTCGCCGCGCTTCGGTGCGGTCAGCAGAGCCGCCACCGCGCCAGCGGCGAGGCCGAGCACCAGGCCGAAGAAGAATGCGCCCCAGTGGCGCTCCTCGCGCTGCTTCAGGCCGAGCCGCACTGCCGCGGTGTCGACGATCTCGCCGGCGGCCGGAACCGCCGCGCCGGCCGCGCCGATGGCGACCTTGCGGCGCTTCCACAGGTCCCTGAGGGTGGGCCTCACATCCTTGCGCCACGTGCGGTTCGCCCACTTCACAAGGTCGCGGCTCGATCGAGTCAGCTGCTTCGACACGTCCCGCCGCATCGGTCGCGTATCGCGCCAGGCCTCGTTCGCCATGCTTCCGACGTCCGCGCCGCGCTCTGCAAGCGTGCTCGCGATGTCCTGACCACGCCGGGTCATCTCGTGCGTGACCTTGGATTCGACGAGGCGGTCCACGAGGGCGCGGATGTTCTCGGTGATCTCCTCGGCCGTATTGGCCGTGCCCGTGGGCATGATGGATCTCCTCTCGGGTTCGGGTCGCTTCGGGTGCACGAAGTATGCCACTGGGTGGTCGGCGAGCCTACCCGCGCGGACTGGTCGGATCGGCTCCGAACCTATACTCGACCGCGTGATCGACGCTCGCTCGCCGGGGTTCCTCAGCGTCGGGCAGGCGACTGCCGAACGCATGGGACGTGCGGCGGTGCGTCACGATCGGCTGGGCCTGACGCTTCTCGTCCACGGACAGGCCGGAAGCGGGAAGGACCGATTCGTCGACGACCTCCTGGCTCTCGCCTTCTGCCAGGATCCGGACCCATCGCGGCGTCCGTGCAACACGTGCCGCGGATGTCGCGACGCGCGGGCTCGCGCGCACCCTGATCTCGTGATGGGGTCCCCCGAGGCATGGCGCGACCAGAAGGCGGCGGGGGAGAGCATCGTCGAGGCGGCTCGCCGCTGGCTGCTCGATGCCGCCGGCGCCCCGGTGGTCGCCGAGCTTCGCGTCGTCGTCGTCGAGGGCGCCGACCGTGCCAGCGAGCAGATCCAGAACGCGCTACTCAAGACGCTCGAGGAGCCGACCGACCGACATGTGTTCGTGCTCGTCGCCGACGAGCCGGCCCGGCTGCTGCCGACGATCCGCTCGCGAAGCCAGTCGCTGCGCATCGGTCCCGTGCCTCGGGCCGAGCTGGTGGCGCACCTCATGGACGCGCGCGGCCTGCCCTCCGACCAGGCGGAGACCCTTGCGCGGATCGCCAACGGCCTCAGCGGCCTGGCGTTCACCTATGCCGACCGGACCGACCTTCTCGCCTGGCGTCGCCGCGTGCAGGCGGAGCTCCTATCCCTTATGGAGCGCGGACCGGCAGACCGATTCGGTGCCGTCCGCGACCTGCTCGACGAGGCCTCGCGTCTCGGGGCGCCCGCGCAGCCGGCCGCGACGACCGGCGAGGACGAGCCGGCCGATGCTCGAACGCCGGCAGCTCTCCAGCGAGCCGGGGCGGCGCTCATCGTGACCACCTGGCTCGACCTGAGTCGCGACCTCCTCGTGGCGGCCGCGGGTCGGGCCGACCTCGCGCCCAGCGAGGAACTCGGGGGAGAGATCGCCGCGCTTGGTGCTCGGGTCGGGGCGGAGCCACTGCTGGCGATGATTCGCCTCCTGGAGCGCATGCACGACGGACTCCGTGAGAACGCGGCACCGAGGCTGGCCCTCGAGACGGCGATGCTCGCCTGGCCGCACTTGACGCGGTGAGCGGGGAGCGGCTGACGGCCCGGGTCTCCGGCCGGGTCCAGGGGGTGGGGTTCCGGTGGTGGGTGCAGCGCCACGCGCAGGAGCTGGGCCTGACCGGCTGGGTCATGAACGCCGCTGACGAACGCTCGGTCGAGCTGGTGGCTGAAGGCTCCACGGAGGCTCTCGACGCGCTCGAGCGCTTCGTGCGCGCGGGACCGCGCGGAGCGATCGTGGAAAGCGTCGACGCGCGACGAGGTCCTCCCAGCGGCGAGTTCGAGCGCTTCGGCATCGTCCGCTCGTGAACTGGCGCGCACTCGGCTGCGGCACGCTGGCGGCGGCCGTCTTCATCTCCCTGGCCCTGTTCGCCATCCTCCGCGCCGGCGCCCCTGCCGAGTGCCCGGACGGGCTGCCCTACCAGCCGTCGTCCTACGAGCCGGTGGGCGGGCCAACTGACACGCCGACGCTGGAGGGAGTTGACGAGGATCTCGTCCATTCGGGGAGCGCCTCCTTCGGACTCGCCACCTGGGCGGTGTGGGTGGAGCCGGAACGGGTCCCGACCGGGAGCGCGGCGATCCTGCCTCCGCGCATCGTGCTCGAGTGCGGCGATGGGACGTTCCAGGCGTACCAGCGCACGGGCCCATGACGCGACGGCCTGTCACGCTGCTCGTCAACCCCGGCGCCGGTGGAAAGCCCGGCTCGGGACCGTCGCTCGACGATGATCCGGCGCGCCTCACGCCGGAGGCGCTGGCGGCCGCGCTGCGCGACCGCGGGCTCGACGTCGAGGTTCACGCCCTCACCGAGGAGAGCGATCCCGGGGCGCTCGCCACGTCGGCCGCGGATGCCGGGCGGGACGTCGTCGTGGCGGGAGGCGACGGCACCGTCTCGATGGCGGCGAGCGCGCTCATCGGCAGGCCGGAGGTGTCCCTCGGCATCCTTGCCATGGGCAGTTTCAACAACATGGCGCGTGGATTCGCGATACCGACGACGCTCGAGCCGGCCCTGGACGTCATCGGCGCGGGAGCGACGACCGCCGTCGACTGCGGATGGGTCGTGCGCGATGGGGAGGATGGCAAGCCATTCTTCGAGGCGGCGGGCGTGGGTCTCGATGCAGTCGGCTTCATGGCCGTCGAGATCGCCGGACGGCGGGGGTGGTGGCGGGCACTGCAGTCGCTCTGGCGCGGACTCCGGACCCGCCGCACGCCGATGCGAATCACGATCGACGATCACGCGTACCGCACCGGCTCGCCCGCGGTCACGGTGAGCAACGGCCCGTACCACGGGCTCGGGTTCGCGATCTCCGCGGACGCCGATCCCACCGATGGCGTCCTCGACGTCGCGATCTTCACCGGCATGAGCCGGCTCGAGGTCCTTCGGTACTTCATGGCCGTGGCACGGCGCCGCCCGCGTAGCGAGGCGCGCGTGAGCGACTACCGAGGACGGCGAGTGACGATCGAGGGGCGTCGACGCGCGCTTCCCGCGCATGCGGACGGCGTGATCGTGGGCACGACCCCGGTGACCTTCGAGGTACGCCCCGAGGCGCTGCGGATCTTCCGCTAGAGGTTGAGCGACGGCCGAAAGAGCCGGTCGTGGGTGGCGAGCGCGAAGCGATCGGTCATGCCGGCGATGTAATCCGCCGCCTGGGTCTGGGCCCCGGCCTCGTCCTGGCGGTACGTGTCCGGGATCTCCTCCGGGTGCTCGAGGTGCCAGTCCATGAGGTCGCGGATGACCGCGATGGCCCGCTTCTGCTGGCGCAGCTGGTCCGGGTTCTCGTAGACGCGGGCGAACATGAAGTCGCGCAGCTCGTTCATCACCTCGAGCGTCGCGTCGTCCATGCGGACGGCGCCGGTGCGCAGCGACTCCTCGATGACGGCGTTGATCATCGCGCTGATCCACTCGCGGCCCGGCTCGCCGAAGCGGTCGATGACGGACGAGGGGAACGCCTCCGGCAACAGCACTCCGGCGCGAAGCGCATCCAGCGCGTCGTGCGCCAGGTAGGCGATCCGATCGGCGAAGCGGACGCAGAACGCCTCGGCCGTCGACGGCGGCGGCGCGACCTTCCACGAGTGGGCGCGGATGCCATCGCGAACCTCCCAGGTCAGGTTCGCGTCCTCGAGCACCTCCCAGATCCTTACGCTCTGCGCGGCGTGATGCCACTCCTCCGGGTCGAAGTACGGGCTCAGCGCCTCCTCGCCGGTGTGACCGAACGGCGAGTGCCCGACGTCGTGCCCTAGGGCGATCGCCTCCGCCAGCGGCTCGTTCAGGCTCAGGGCCGCGGCGAGCGATCGGGCGACCTGGGTCACCTGCATCGTGTGCGTCAGGCGGGTGACGTAATGGTCGCCCTCCGGGTTGAGGAAGACCTGGGTCTTGTGCTTCAGGCGTCGGAATGCCTTGGAATGGATGATCCGATCGCGGTCGCGCTCGAACGCGGTGCGGAAGGGGTCGGGCTCCTCGGGCCGGAGACGGCCCTGCGATGCTACGGATCGAGCGGCGCTCGGGCTGAGCCGCTCCTCCTCGGCCTCTCGGACCAGACGATCTCGGCGGATGAGGCGCGCCCCGGCGCCGACCTCCTGCATCGGCCGATGATGACATGCCCGCTAGGCTTGGCCGGTGGACGGCCGCCGCATCGATCGCCTCCCGAGTTTCATCCGCGATCTCGACGCCCGTCCGGGCGCCGTTCGCACGCTGATCGTTGCCGCGGTGGCCGCCGGCGCCGCGGGACTGAACCCCCCGGTCACCTGGCCCGGCAACCCCGGCGTCCAGTCGGCGATCCGGGCGCAGCCCCAGATCAACAACTTGGTGCTGGGCGTGACCGTCGTCGCAGCCGGCCTCCTGTTCGTGGGTGGGGTCATCGTCGATACGAATGGGCGTCGACGGATCCTCCTCGTGTCGCTCGCCACCTTGACGATCACCAGCCTCGTGGGCCTCGTCCTCCCGCCGGGCACGCTCTTCGCGCTGAGCCGGGTCGTCGCAGCCGCGGCCATGACCGCGGTCCTCCCGTTCTCGCTCGCCCTCATCGTGACGACATATGCCGGCATGACGAGGCCGACGGCGATCGGCATCGTCTACGCCGCGTGGGGAGGGGCCATGGCCGTGAGTCCGGTGCTGTTCACGATCCTCGGACCGGCAGGCCCGTACTGGCCCTCGTTCGTCGCCTCGGCGCTCGCGTGCGCGGGCGCCCTCTGGTTCGTGCGTACGCGGGTGCCCGATCTGAGTCACGTGACCCGCGCCGACCGGCCCTACGTCATTGCGACCGCGGTCTGGGCCTTCGCCGTGGTGATGATCTCGGCCGGCATCGTGAACTTCAGCGGAAGCACGTCCTATCCGCTCCGGATCGCGCTCATCGTCACAGGCCTCGCGATGCTGGTCGGGTGGGGAATCTGGTCGATGCGCAGGAGAGATGCGGACCGGCTACGCGCGCTCCGGGTCGAGCGCCGGCCGGTGACGGTCGCCATCGCGGTCGGCGTCATCTTCGGCTTCGCCCAGGCCGCGCCGCTGTTCCAGCTGCCGCTGTTCTTCAATCTCATCCTCCGGTTCGGCCCGTTCTGGGGCATCGTCGCGACCGCGCCGTTCATCGTCGCGCTCGTCGTTGCGGGCCCGATCGCCGGAGCGCTGCTCGCGCGGTTCCGTCCCCGGACGCTCGTCGCGGGAGGGCTCGCGTTCGTCGGACTTGGCAACGTTGCATCTGCTCTCGTCCTCGGACGCGATGCCGCGTACGCGTTCTTCATCCTCCCGCTGGCGATGATCGGGGCCGGCTTCGTGGTTGGGACCACCGTGCGCACCGCGATCATCTTCGCGAGCGTCTCCAGGTCCGTGCCGGGCACGGCGGCAGCGCTGAACGAGGCATCGATCCTCGTCGGGAGCCGCATTGGCCTGGCGGCGCTCACGGCGCTCATCACCCAACGCGCAACCGAGATCTTCGCCGCTTCCCTGGGGCCGCTGGACGCCACGACCGTCGCCCGCGAGGTCGACGTGTTCCAGAGCGTGCTGATCGCGATCGGGACGCCGAACCTGTCGCAGATCGTCGGGACGATCGCGCCCGAGACCCTCGCCTCGTACATCAGGGCGTTCGTCGAGGCCTACCGGGAGAGTCTGCTGCTGACCGGCGGACTGGCCCTCGTCGCAGCGCCGTTGGCGTGGCTAGGGCTGGGCGCGCGAGACCCGCTGGCCACGATGTGGGACCACCGCGACGAGCGCGAGGAACGGGCCACGGCTCCCACGACATGAGGAGATGCCGATGAACCAGGGTGCGACGCCGGTCACGACGACCCAGGCCGAGCTCGGAGAGGGGGTCATCTGGGACGACCGCCGCGACGAGCTGCTGCACGTGGACATCCCGGCCGGGCTCATGCACCGCGAGCGAATCGCCGATGACGGCAGTCTCGTGCGCGTGGACACCCACGATGTCCGCGGCTCCATCGGTGCGGTGGTGCCGATCGAGGGTGACGACGGCTGGCTGGTGGCGCGCGACCGCGGGGTTGCGTATCTCTCGCTCGATGGAGTCGTGCGGCCGATCGCCGAGCTCGCGCCGGCAGGCGTGAAGATGAATGACGCCGCCTGCGACCCGCAGGGCCGATTCTGGGTGGGGACGATCGCGGACGTCGATGGCGGTGCGGCGCTCTACCGCCTCGATCCCGATGGTCGGACCAGCCTTGTTCGCGAGGGCCTGACGATCTCCAACGGCATCGACTGGAGCCCGGATGGCCACACGATGTACCTCGCCGACAGCGGTCCCGGCGTCGTGCATGCCTTCGACTTCGACGAACGCGGGACGATCGCGAACGAACGCGTGTTCCTGGTGCTTCCGGAGGAGTCGGGGACGCCGGACGGCTTGACGGTCGACACCTCCGGCGACCTGTGGGTCGCCATCTGGGGCGGCGGCCGCGTCGCCCGCTACGGCGCCGACGGCACGCTCCGCGAGGAGCTCCCCGTTCCGGCGGTCGAGACGACGAGCTGCGCCTTCGCGGGTCCCGGCCTCCATTGGCTGTTCGTGACGACGGCCACCGAGAACTGGACCGATGAGCAGCGCCGCGCCGCCCCGGGTGCCGGACTCCTGTACCGACTGGAGACCGCCGCGACCGGTCGCCCGGCTGCCCGATTCAGGCCGGAACCAGGCTGGTGGGCGACGGTGAGGGGGTCAGGCTGAACGGGGTTGCCCCGTCGCGCACAATGACCGGCATGTCCGACCTCGACGATCGGCTCATCAGCGGTGAGACGGTCGTCTTCAGCACGGCCAAGCACTGGTTCGCCCTCATCGCCGACTCGAAGTGGGCCATCCTCATGATCGTCGTCGCTCTGGTCGCTGCATGGCTCCAGTCGGACGCGACCTCGGGCATCGGCGGCTTCCTCAACCGGTCGCTCGGGCTCGCCCAGCAGGGGCTGTGGCTCGGTGCGCTGGCATGGATCGCCTACAACGCCATCGCGTGGCGGTCGGCCGAATACCACGTGACGAATCGGCGTGTTCTCGGCCAGGAGGGCCTCATCCGCCGCCGGACGACCGATACGCTGCTGACCTCCATCGCCGACGTGAAGACGGCGATCTCCGCCATCGGCCGGATGCTGGGGTACGGGAACATCCGCATCCTGACCTCGTCCGGTGGTGCCGGCGCCGACGACCTCACCGCGGTCCGGGACGTCCAGGCCTTCCAGCGCGAGATCCTCGAGCAGAAGACCGGCGCGTCGGCGGGACCTCCGCCCGATACCGCACCATCTCCTTCATCGGCGGCATCGTCGGGGGAGATCACGGCCACGCTCGGTGAGCTGGCGAGGCTCCGCGACGAGGGCGCGATCACCGTCGAAGAGTTCGACGCGAAGAAGGCCGAGCTGCTCAGCCGGATCTGAGGAACTGGCGCGCCGGACAGGATTCGAACCTGCGACCTTCGGCTCCGGAGGCCGACGCTCTATCCACTGAGCTACCGGCGCGCTGGGTGGGAAGCGTAGCCGACACTGCCCGGCAGGGCCAGCGCGACGCGACTCGTCAGCCACGGCGATGAGTTTCCGGCCGCTCGAGGGTCGGAAGAGGCGTTAGGAGGCGTATCGATGGGCAAGGTTCTGTCCCACATGACGATGTCTCTGGACGGGTACATCGCCCAGCCCGACGATGACCCGGCCGAGCTCTTCGACTGGTACGGGGCGGGGAACGTGTCGGTGCCGAGCGCCAATGACACCGTGCAATTCAACGTGGATGGGGCCAGCGCGGAGCTCCTGCGAGACCTGACCGAGGGCTGCGGCGCGATCGTGTCCGGTCGTCATCTGTTCGACATCACCGATGGCTGGGGCGACGCCCATCCGGCCGGCGCTCCGATCGTCGTCGTGAGCCACAGCGTGCCGGCGGACGCAGCCGAGCGGTGGCCGCGCACGACCTTCGTGGATGGCGTGGAGAGAGCAATCGCCAAGGCCCGTGAGATCGCCGGCGACAAGCACGTCACGATCGCGAGCGCCAACGTGATCCAGCAGGCGCTCGACCTCGGCCTGGTCGACGAGGTGTGGATCAGCCTGGCGCCCGTGCTGCTCGGCGAGGGCAAGTCGTACTTTGCCAAGCTGGAACGCGGACATCTTCTGTTCGACGACCCGGACGTCGTCCAGGGCAACCGAGCCGTCCATCTTCGGTACCTGGTCCGTCGCTAGCCGAGACAGACGAAGGCCCCCGCCGAAGCGGGGGCCTTCATTGCTGCCGGATTCGCTAATCGCAAGGGCATCTTTCACGCACGGTTTCCCGTACTACCCTAACCCTTACCTACCCATGGCCTTGCGACCAGTAATGAATCGCTGTGCGAACAGCATGTACAGAATAGACCGTCTGTTCCCTTTAGACAAGGGTTTCGGAGGTTTAGATTCCTTTACATCGCAAAGCGCTTTGCCGGGCGAAACACCAATTCCAGCTCAGGATGAGCCGTCTGACGCCACCGGACCCGGCCGCGACGAGATCTCGATCCGAGCGATCGTGACCAGCTCGAGCGGTACGCCGACCAGCGGATCGTTCACCGGCACCGCGGCGATCTGATCGATGACGTCGTTGCCCTCGACCACGGAGCCGAAGATCGTATAGACCCCCGCGCTGCGCAACGTCTCGTCAAGATCGGCCAGGCTGACGAACCATTGGCTGCCGTTCGCGATCTGGTTGTTGGCCATCGCCACGCTGTACGGGTCGTACCGAAGGCCGGGCGCTGGCGGCTCGATCTCGAACCCATAACCCGGACCGCCCTTGCCGAGGTCGGGCCAGTCGCGGTCATGGGTCTTCGTGCCGGGGTCACCGGCCTGGATGACAAAGCCGGCCAGGATGCGGTGGAACCAGATGCCGTCGTAGAACCCGCAGCGCGCGAGTGAGACGAAGTTCGCCGTTGCCAGCGGCGCCTCGTCGCCGAAGAGCTCGATCGAGAACTCGCCCTCGACGGCGCCGGCGACGGTCACCGTCGCGAGCCGAGCGTCCTCCAGCGTCGCCTGGGCCGAGGCTAGGCTTGGCGCCTCGGTCGGGCACGGCGGCGGCGGGGTCGGCGACGGGTCAGCACTGCACGCCGCCAGCGCGGCCACGAGCGCCGCCGCGGCCAGGCGTCGGACCGACGTCATCGGCCGTTGAGATCGAAGAGCCGTCTCGCGTAGCTGACCGGCATCGTGCCGCCGTAGATGAGGGCGTCGTGGAACCGGCGCTGGTCGAAATCGGCGCCCTCGTGGGCCTCGACCTCGGACTTCAGCTTCTCGATCATGTGGCGCCCGAAGAGGTAGGACAGCTGGTAGGTCGGCGTGGCCGTGTAGCGCTTCACCTCGGCGAGCGCGGCTGGGCGTTCGAACCCGGTCTCGGCCACGAGACGGTCGACCGCCTCCTCGAAGCCGATGAGCCCGCGATGAAGCTGGACGTCCAGGATGATCCGGGTGGCCCGCCAGATCGCATCCGTATGGACCACGTACCAGCCCTTGGGGGTGTCGTCGAAGCCGGCCTCCTTCATCATCCGCTCGCAGTAGAAGGCCCAGCCTTCCGCGAATTCGGGGGCGCCGGAGAAGAGGCGCACGAGGCTGGGATTCGTGATTGCCGCCGACAGCTGAAGGTGGTGGCCCGGGTACGCCTCGTGGACGCTGGTGTTCGAGATCGAGGACCGGTTGTGCTCGCGCATCATCCCGGGCTCGCTGGGCGGCGTGACGATGTACGTCCCCACCGGCGTCGGGTCGAAGCGGGCGGGGTCGTAGTAGGCGGCGAAGGGGATGAGGTGCCGGATGAAGCCCGGCGTCTCGATGATGTTGAGGTGGTCCTCCTCCGGCGGGGTCGCGATGCCCCGGTCCACCACGAAGGCGCGCGCCTCGTCCATCGAGGCGCGGTACTCCTCCAGCGCCTCCGCGAACGTCGCGGCGTGGTCGTCCTTGACGATGTCCATGACCTCGGACAGGGAGGCCGTCGGGTCGATCTCCGCCGCGAGGGCGTCCCGCGCGGCCTTCTCCCGACCCAGGAGGTCCTCGCCCACAGCCAGGATCTCGTCGCCGTCCGCCTCGAGCTCCCGGAGGCGGAGCATCTCCTCGAAACGCTCGGGTCCGGCGGCCCACTCGCCATCGGCACGCGGCAGGACCTCTTCGCGCAACCAGGCGGCGTGCTCCTCGAGAGCCTTCTTCGTCTCGTCCGCGGCCGCGCTCAGCCGTTTCGCGACGGCCTCGTCGCCGCCTTCGGCCTGCGCCGCGGCGAGGATGATGTCCAGGAATCCGGGGAAACGATCGGTCGTCTCGAGGTCGATCTCGACCCAGATCCGCACCGGCGCGACGACCCGCTCGCGCGACTCGCGGATGAAGCGCGGGGCCCGCTCCAGCCGGCCGGCGATGCTCGCCAGCCGCTCCGGCAGCGGCGCGAAGTCGCGCGTGAAGAGCGGGAACAGCGCCTCACCGACGCTTCCGGCCGCCTGCGAGGTGAACGCCCAGTCGCGGTACTCGGTCAGCCAGTAGTGGCCGAGGCGGGCCTGGTGGATGGCCAGATCCCGGTCGAGAGCGCGCTCGGCGCTGAGCTCGGTCGGATCGACCGCCGAGAGCTCGTCGATGGTGCGCTGAAAGAAGGCGACCTCCTCGTCGATCGCGTCACGGCCGCCCTTCGAAAGCTCGTCGTCGTGATCGTGGAGCCCCAGGAACGTCGCCGTCTCAGGGCGCATCGCGACCTGGTCGCGGAACCATCGGTCAATCGTTCGATCGAAGCGCGCGTCAGCGTCGGTGGGAGCCATGGTCATGAGCGGATCGGTACCTCGTGCGCCCCTCAGGCAGGACGCCCTCTCAGCCGGCAGGGGCGAGGGCGCGGTCGAGGAAGCCTAGCACCCAGGCCGCGTACTGCTCGGCGCAGGTCTCGGCTGAGCCGGCATGCCCCGCCGCCTCGCAGGTCTCGAGCTCGGCCGGCGACCCAGCCTCCTCCGCGGCGGCGCGGAGCTTCTCGGCGTCATCGGGACCGATGGATTGATCCTGCCCGCCGCCGATGATCAGGACCGGGCGCTCGTCGAGGTTGGCGATACCCAGGATCGGATCCGCGGCGCTCACGTCCTCTCCGGTGCGGATCAACGCACCGAGGAGCGTCGCCCAGCTGGCCGGGATGGCCAGCGGATAGCCGCTCCGCTCGAGGCGGGCCTGGACGGCGTCGGCGAGGCTGGAGTGCGTCGACTCGAGGATGACCGCCGCGATCCGATCGTCGCCGGCCGCCTCGGTGACCGCGCTCGCGCCGCCCATCGAAACCCCGAGCAGGGCGATCCGCTCGGGCGCCTTCTGCTCGACCAACCAGTCGACCATGGCGCGCAGGTCGCCGGCCTCTCGCACGCCCTGGGTCGTGTCGCCCGCCTCCGACTGGCCATGGTCGCGGAAGTCGAAGAGGACGAGGTTGTAACGGTCGCGGAGCATCTCCGCCCGGGACAGCATGTCGCTCTTGTTGCTGCCCCAGCCGTGGGCCAGGATGACGGTCGGCCCGGCTGCCCCGATGTCCGAGACTGCCGGGATGTACCAGCCTGCCAGCCGCACGCCGCCAGGCCCGACGACCTCGCCTCCGGGCCGCGCGCCCTGCTGGGCGCAGGCCGCCTGATCGGACTGCTCGGCCAGGAGCGCGTCACTGCCGATCGGATAGTTGATGGCCTCGTACTGCCAGCCGAGGGTCGACGGCGTGCGACAGTCCGTCGAGTCACTGTCCGCGTTCGTCAGCTGCCGCGAGCCCTCGTAGCCGATGTAGCCAAAGTACACGACGAGCACCACGAGGACGGCCCCGAATGCAGTCCCGAGCCACCGCGATATGCGGTTGCGACGCTCCTCACGCGGATCGACGGGCAGCTCGAACGGCATCGGCCGGGCGAGTATACGGCCGGGCTGCAGGGGTCCCCGGGGGCGCGTACAATCCGTCGCCGATGACCAGCCGACGCCCGATACGGGCTGCCTCCGCCGCCGGCGCACGTTCCCGCGGCGCCCACTCTCTCGCCCCCGAGCACCTCGGGGAGGCGACCGCTGCGGCGACCGTCGCGATCATCGTGGGCGGCGTCGCCCTCGTCATCACCGGCATCGGGATGCTCGCCATGGCGTTCACCCTCGGCTCGCGCTTCGGTTCCACTCCACCCCCGAACCTTGGCGCGATGTCGCTCCTGCCCACCGTCGGTGGCGTGCTCGCCATCCTCCTGGGTGGGGCGCTGGTGGCTGGCGGAATCGCCGTCCTGGGCGACGTCCGGCGCGCGCGCCTGGTGACCGGGGTCCTGGCGGGGGCAACGGCCGCGCTCGGCGCTCTTGCCGCCGTCCAGGTCATGGTCAACACGCCGGCCGACCCGGTTCTCGCCATCGCGCTCACGGTCGCGACCCTCGTCTACGGCGTCGCCACCGTGCTCCTCCTCCGCCCGCGACGCTGACTCGGGCAGGTGGCCCGATCGGTCCTCCTGGCAGGAGCAGTGACCCTCGCGGTCGGTGGCTTCGTTGCCATCGGCATCTCCCTGGTGGGGCTCGGCCAGCTGAAGTCGTTGCTGCCGCCCCTCGCGATCACCGACGCGGCTCTCGGCGGGGCCGTGTTGGCGATCGGGCTGGGCCTCCTGGCCGTCGCCGCGATCCATGCGACGGTGCTGATGGGACTCCGGGCGCGACGGCGCGTCGCCTGGACCGGCGGGGTGCTCCTGACGATCGGCATGGGCGCCACCCTCGTCGCGCTGGCGGCGGCATCCGCGACGAGCGTCGCGGTGTCGCCGGAGAGGCTCCTGGCGTTCCTCGCTGCGACGATCGGGACGGCGCTGGCGGCCGCGGCCTACGCGGTCGCCGCCATCGAGCTGGTGGGCGAGCTGAGGTCCGGATCGGTCATCTGAAGGTGGTGGGCATGTCTGCTATGCTCCGCGACCGGCACACCCGCGGGCCCGTGGTGTAGTGGCCCAACATGCCAGCCTGTCACGCTGGAGATCGCCGGTTCGAATCCGGTCGGGCCCGCCATGACGCCGATCCACCCCCGCAGACCGCCTGCATTCCCACGCACCCAGCGCGAGTTCTCGCTGTGGCGAAAACTCTCCGGACAGGGCCGTCAGCGACCGCCGGCATCGGCGTTCTGGACGGCCTCCTTCGTTGCCTTGCGGCTGGCCGCTTCCCGCTGGGCCTGCTCCCGCGACTTGTGGTGGTGCGCGATGGCCTCGCAGGCCTCGTCGATGTCGCTGGTGATCGTGAGGAGCCGCAGGTCATCCGGAGCGATCTTCTCCTCGTAGAGCGGCTTCTCCCGGATCCACTGCATCATCCCCTCCCAGTACTCGCGCCCGTAGAGCACGACGGGGAAGTGCTCGACCTTGCCGGTCTGGATGAGGGTCAGCGCCTCGAACAGCTCGTCGAGGGTTCCGAAGCCGCCGGGGAAGATGACGAAGCCCTCCGCGTACTTCACGAACATGACCTTGCGAACGAAGAAGTAGCGGAACTCCATGCCGAGGTCGACGTACTCGTTCAGGCCCTGCTCGAAGGGCAGCTCGATGTTGCAGCCGATGGAGACGCCGCCCGCCTCCTTCGCCCCGCGGTTCGCGGCCTCCATGACGCCCGGCCCGCCGCCGGTGATGATCGCGAAGCCCTCCTTGACCAGGGCCGCCGCCAATCGCCGCGCCGCGCCGTAGTACCGATTCCGACGACCGATGCGCGCCGAGCCGAAGATGCTGACCGCGGGACCGATATCGGCGAGGGCGTCGAAGCCCTCGACGAACTCACCCATGATGCGGAGCGTGCGCCAGGTGTCGGTGTCCTGGAACTCGACGACCGGGCCGGCCGAGCGGAGCAGCTTCTGGTCCTCGGTCGGCCCGTCCGCGGGATTCTTGCCCCGGACGACGACTGCCCCACGTCGTCGGTCTGGCTCCTTCTTCCTACGTGGCATCGGCACCTCTTGCGGTCGACAGTCTCACTGGGCGGATGGTAGGGTGGCCCCGCGCCGGCACGTGTCCTGCATCGCAGGGGCATGCCGGCTGGACCACGTAATGGGAAGGATTCTATTGCCGCACCTCCTGCGGCGCGTCGCCGCACTGACCGCGTTGAGCGTGTTGGGGATCGCCCTGCTGGCGCCCCTCTCCGCACGGTCCGCGCTGCCAGATCCCGTCGCACGGGCCGATCGACTGCTCGCCGGAACCGCCGGCCCCGCGGTGATCTCCCGCACGGAGGCCGCTATTGCGCGGAGCGTCCTCTCGGTCCGCGACGCATCGGCGACGACCCACGGCGCCGAGCCGCTCACGGCACAGCCCCTTCCAACTCCCGCCTCCGCGCCAATGGAGGCGACGATCATGCCCAACGCCCCCGCGGCGGCACCGGCGGCACCGGCGGCGGTCCCGGCCAACTACGCGAGCGGCGACACGGTCTGGGACCAGCTCGCCCAGTGCGAGTCCAGCGGCAACTGGGCTGCCAACACGGGCAATGGCTACTACGGCGGCCTCCAATTCAGCCAGGCCACCTGGCTCGGCTACGACGGCGGCGAGTTCGCCGAGTATCCGCACCAGGCGACGCGCGAGGAGCAGATCACCGTCGCCGAGCGCCTCCGCGACGCCCGTGGCTACCAGCCGTGGCCGGCCTGCCGCGCGGAGCTCGGCCTGCCGTAGGGGTTGTAGCATCGATCGATGCTGCAGCCGGTCCGCATCGGCCACGTCGTCCTCAAGGTCCGCGACCTGGATCGGTCGCTCGCGTTCTACCGCGACCTGCTCGGCTTCCGTGTGGCGAGCGAGATGAGCAACGTGATGATCTTCCTCACCGCGACCGGTGAGAACCACCACGATCTCGCGCTGCTGCGAGTCGGCGACTCGGCGCCGTCGCCCCTGCCGACGGCCGTTGGGCTCTATCACGTCGCCATCCAGCTCACCGATTGGGACGCGGTGAAGCGCGCTCACGAGGTCCTCGCCGAGCGCGGGCTGCTCAAGGGCACCGCCGACCATGGCGTGAGCCGCAGCCTCTACACCGCCGATCCCGACGGAAACGAGATCGAGCTGTACTGCGACTCGCCGCGCGAGGAGTGGGAGGGTCGCGTCGACGAAGCCATGACCGTGAGGCCGCTCGCCTTCGACTGACACCGGCGGCCACGGCCCCGCGGCACGGCGCTTGCGTCCCGGGTGCATGCGATGCCGTTCCTGCCCGTCGTCCTGCTGGTCGCGTTCCAGGCCGTCAGCAAGGCGGCGACCTTCGTGCTGGGCTGGGCGACTGCCCTCTACTTCGGACAGGTTCCGGGGCGCCAGGGCCGCATCCTCTCGGTCATCAGCCTCCTCGCCGCGGCGTGGATCGTGGTGCTCGTCGGGTTCGCCGTCCCGCTGCTCGTGGGTGCCGGGCTGGACGCCATCGGGCTGATCGGGCGCAACTTCGACGTCTCACCGCTCACCGCCTGGCTGCTGGGCCTCGCGATTGTCGCCACGCCACCCATGGTCGCCGCCACGGTGCTCTGGTTCGACTTCAGGCGGGATCGCAGCGTCCGGGCGTGGCTGCGCCTCGTGCCGGTGAGCTACCCGGCGACGTTCATGCTGGGCCTCTCCGTGCTGCTCATGGTGCTCATCACGCCGTTCCTGCTGGTCGAGCGCTGGCGGGCGAAGCGCATCCTCCTCCAGGTGCCGCTGGTCATGCACGGCGGCAGTGACGACCAGCTGGTCCGCGCCGTGCGGCGGGCACTCGAGTCCATCGACGTCGAAGGGGCGGAGATCCGACGAGCGAGCGGACCGAAGACCTGGCCGATGCACACCGTGGCATTCGCCATCCAGCACCTCATCGGCGCGGTCGTCCGTGGCGAGCCGATGGAGCTGGCGACGGACGATATCGAGATCTACGCGTACGCGACGAACGTATCGATCCTCGGCCCCGAGGGCGACGTGCACCGCGTCCGCGCGGCAATCGAACGCGAGGTCGCGCTGACCGATGCGTTCCTGACCTGGGACGAGGACGCGCAGCAGTTCGAGGCGGCCCTCCGCGACATCGACCGTGCGGCCAACGGCGACGTGGATGCCCTGCGTCGCAAGCTCGACGCGCTGCAGGTGAAGATCGATCGGGCCTCGCTCAACAGCGAGGAGTGGAACGTCCTCTACCGCGAACGGCTCCAGGTGGAGCAGCGCGCGACCCGCCGAAAGGCGTGACGGGCGGGACTGCCTGAGGAGCCCGCCGGCCTGATTAGGATGGGCCGGTGAGACGCCTCCGGCGCATCGGCCTCGGGCTCGTCATCGTCACCGCGTTCCTGATTGCCTGGGAGCCGACGCGGGTCGGTCTCCAGACGGCCGTCCTCCTCCCGAACCTGCTCGGCTCGGGACCGATGCCTCTCACGCTCTTCAGCGAGGCGCCAGTGCGCTCCGCGGTCGCGTACCGGCCCGGGCCGGACGGCGGCGAGCCCGATCTCGCCGAGCTGTGGCTCCCCGCGTGGGCGAGCCGCAACCGACCGGCTGGAGCGGTCCTGCTGGTGCTCGGCGTCAACAACGTGGGGCGCAACCACCCCGTGGTCGAGCGTGTCGCGGATGGCCTGGCCCGGACCGGCCTGGCGGTGCTGGTGCCGGATTCGCGGACGCTGCTGGAGGCCCGGCTCGACGTCGGCGAGATAGACGGCGTCGTCCGCGCCTACCAGCTGCTCGCCTCGCGTCCCGAAGTCGACGCGGGTCGGGTCGGCATCGCGGGATTCAGCGTCGGCGGGTCGCTGTCGCTGCTGGCCGCGCGCGACCCGCGCATCGCCGGCGACGTGCGCTGGGTGAACGCCTTCGGCGCCTTCGCCGATGCGGAGACGTACCTCGCCTCGGTCGCCGCGCACGCCTATCTCGATGGCGACGTGGAGGTTCCGTGGGAGCCGAGCGCACTGGCGCTGCAGGTCTACCTCCGGTTCATGCTCGACCAGGTCACCGATGCGGATGACCGGGCGCGGCTCGACGACGCCCTCGGCGGGGCGGTGCTTGCCGGGGATACGCCTGAGCGCGATCCGTCGCTTCGCCGAGATCTGCTGACCGATGCCGCGCGGGCGGTCCACGATCTCCTCACCGCCCGCCGGCTCGTGGAGGCCCAGGCGGCGATCGCCGAGCTGCCGGCGGCCAGCCTGGCGTTCATCGATGCCATCTCGCCGATCCGGCACATCGATGGCCTCGAGGCCGACATGTTCCTGATGCACGAGAAGACCGATCACCACGTGCCAGTCGTCGAGTCGCGCGCCCTCGCCGCGGCGCTCGACGGGCGTGGCCTCCTGCGCCAGCACACCGAGTTCCGCCTCTTCGACCACGTCCAGCCCGACGACATCGACCTCCTGCCGGCGGCTCCGGAGATCGTGAAGCTGCTGCTCCACGTCCGGACACTGCTGCAGGATTCGCTCTAGACCGCCATCCGAGATGCCGAAACACCGCCGCGCATCCCGGGCGACGAAGGCCGTCAGCAGCGCGAAGGGAAGCCGGCGACTACCGGCTCCCGGCGAAGAGCGCGAGGGAGCCGAAGATGAGGAGGACGGCGACGACCAGGATCACGAACCGCGCGATCCACGGGTTCGAGCGCCGCGGCAGCGGCTGATACGGCCGGCCGCGTTTGCGCTGCGATCGGCTCACGCGGCCCCGGTGCCCCACGTGCGGCGGAAGAGGAACGGCACGGTCAGCGCCTCGCGGCTCGAGACCGAGCGCAGCTGCTTTCGCGTCCGCTTCAGGAGCTTGCCGTGGTAGCTGCCGTCGCCATAGGGCTCCAGCAGCCGTGCCACGTCCCACTCGCGCACGCCGGCGATGGCGGTTTCGGGCAGCCAGCGGTCGAGGATGGCCTTCGCTTCGTCGATCGCGACGAAGCGCCTCGACCGCGCCGCGTTGTCGAGGGTGATCAGCGCGTTCGCGAAGCTCACGTCGAGGTCCTCGACCAGGGTCGTCAGCCGCTCCATCGTGCCCGGCATGCGCTCCGGCTTGAACAGGCCCGTCAGCAGCGCGCGGCGGTCGGCCTCTGCGAGCTGCTCCAACATGGGGCGCAGGCTGGGAATCCCGGCGGCTTCATCGGCGGCGGGCACGTCATAGTCGTACAGGCGGACCATCATCGGCCGCCTGATCGTAGACCGATGGGTGCCAGGACGCCTGCAACATCTCGGGCGCGGGCGCGTCTACAGGCGCGATGACGGCGCGGAATCTCTGGCGGATCCTCCTGGCGGCCCTCGGCATCTCAGTCGTGGTCGTCACGGCCTTCATCCTCGGACGGCCGCCTACGGCGGACGACCCGAACGCGTCGTCGCCGGATGCCACCGCCACACCGCACGCGTCCGTGGGCGCGCCAGCCGGTGGAGGGGAGGCGTGGTGGGTTGTCACCCCCGATCCAGCCGACGGATCGCCGGTCGTCCACGTCGGGACGCTGGGAGGCGCCGAGACGGCCACGATCGCCCTCGCCGGCCGCGGGGCCCCGGCCGCTGCCCGACCCCAGCCACTCATCCCGCGGGTCGTCGGCACGACCGGCGGGCTGGTGGTCACGCTTGCCGGAGACGGTTCAGACTCCGTGCTGAGCGCGGTCGTGGCGTCAACCGGCGAGGAGCGCGAGCTGCATCGGTCTCCCGATCTGATCATCGACGCGGGCATCGGGGGCGACTCTCTGTTCTTTCTGACCGCGGACGGCCATTCCGGCGAGCCGCTGGCCCTCTGGCGAATCCCGCTGCCCGACGGCGGGGTGCCCGAGCCGGTGCCGGGCGTCCTGGACGAAGGGGCCGGCGCCGCGATCAGGCTCGCGGCCGTCGCGGACTGGATCACCGAGCTCCTCGTGAGCGACGACGGGGCGGTCGTGGGGGTCCACCGCTGTGTCCGGCTGCGCTGCGAGCTCCGCGCGGCCAATCTCGACACGGCTGAGTCGTGGCAGATCGAGCTCGAATTCGGAACCGGTCCGGTCGCGATCTTCGACGGGTTCGCGGTCCTGCAGCCGGCGTGCGTCGACGTCGACTGCCGGGTCGAGCTCCTCGATCTGGCGACGGGCGAGCGAATCCCGGCGCCGACGGCTCATCAGGGTCCCGTGTTCGATGTGGCCGTCGTGGCCGCGCCCCGACCGGCGATCGTGACGACGGCCGACGGACCGCTCCTGGCGCCCGGGCGCGGCCCGATCGCGGTCGAGGTGCTGGACATCGCCAGCCTCGAGATCCGTTCGATCGTCGTCGATCTCGGGTCACTGGTGCTCCCGACTCGCTGGGGAAGCCAGGCCGGTCTGGAGCTCCCGCCGGCCACGATCCTGATCATCGGCAGCCCGCCGGCGGTCGGCGACCAGGTGCCGGACGACGCCTATTACGTCCTCGACATCGGCGACGGGAGCGTCCTTCGGGTCCCCGAGCTCGGCACGTTCAGCGTCAACGGCTGACGCGACCCGGCCGATTACACTTGGGCTCGCGCGCGGAGCGCGCGCATCGGTCCATCTGCGCTGGAGGCTCCCGTTCGCATGCTCCTCGACGGCAAGAAGCTGCTCATCACCGGCGTCCTGACCGACGACAGCATCGCGTTCGCCGTGGCCAAGGTCGCGCAGGAGCAGGGCGCCGAGATCCTGCTCACGAACGTCGGCAGGGGCGTGCGCCTCACCGAGCGCGTGGCCAGGAAGCTGCCCGCGCAGGCCGACGTCATGCAGATGGACGTCAACAACCCCGATGACATCGCCGCCGTGTCAGTGGCGGTCACGGACCGGTGGGGCCGCCTGGACGGCGCCCTCCACGCCATCGCCTTCGCCCCGCAGGACGCTCTGGGCGGCAACTTCCTGACCGCCCCATGGGAGAGCGTGGCGGTCGCGCTCCAGACCTCCGCCTATTCGCTGAAGGCGTTCACGGTCGGGCTGCTCGAGCCGCTCAAGGCCGCCGGCAGCGCATCGGTCGTCTCGCTCACCTTCGATGCGCGCTTCGCCTGGCCGATCTACGACTGGATGGGCGTCGCCAAGGCCGGGCTGGAGGCGACGACCCGCTATCTCGCCCGCGACCTCGGCGAGCACAACATCCGGGTCAACACGGTTTCGGCCGGACCGATCCGCACCATGGCCGGCAAGAGCATCCCTGGCTTCGATGCCATCGCCGGCGCCTGGTCGGACCGGGCGCCGCTGGATTGGTCACTGACCGATGCGACCCCGGTGGGCCAGATGTGCGCGTTCCTTCTCAGCGACCTCGCGCCGATGACGACCGGCGAGATGATCCACGTCGACGGCGGATACCACGCGCTCGGCGCCGACTTCAAGCGGTCGGGCGGCGCGTAGCCTCGAGGTCGAGCAGGAAGCGCTTCGCCGGCAGCCCACCGCCGTAGCCACCGAGGCCGCCGCCCGTAGCCACCACCCGGTGGCAGGGCACGATGACCGCCAGCCGGTTCGAGCCGTTCGCCCGTCCCACGGCGCGCCAGCCGGGGCTGGCGTCGACCCGCTCAGCGAGCTGGCGGTAGCTGATCGTCTCGCCGTAGGGGATGCGCCGGAGCTCGCCCCACACCCGCTCCTGGAAGTGGCTTCCTGGCAGGTCGAGCGGAAGGTCGAAGTCGCGGCGGTTCCCGCCGAAGTACTCGCCCAGCTGGGCCTCGACCCGCTGGAGCATCGGCGAGTCGCCGTGGACCATCGGGCCGATGCGGCGACGGACCGAGCTCAGCTGTGCTCGCATCATGGGCCGGTGGCTGAAGTCCGCCAGGACGACCGATGCCCCGGTGGCGCCGATCGTCATGCGGCCGATGGGGGTGTCGATCTCGCGGACCGTCACCGTCGTCCCGTCGTCGGGGTGGCAACGCAGGCAGGCCCGGTAGCCGGCGGCCCGCGCCGTGTCGCCATCGGGAAGGAAGGAGATGTTCTTCCGGAGCGCCTTGCGCATGCGGCACGAGGGCCGGCAGTAGATGCCGGTCGTGCGGACGGCGACGACGAAGCGGCCGTCCCACGCGGGATCCGAATCGTAGAAGGCGCGTTCCTGGTCAGTCATGCTCATGTGCGGTGAAACGCTGGCGGTGTGCCTCGCGTGAGGAGCGGGGTCCACCGCGGGTCAGCAGCCGGTTCAGTGGACCGGCGGGGCGGCACGTGCGCGACATTCACGCAATGGCGAGGGAGGGGTGACCCAAGGGTCCGCCGCTGGTCGCCCTGTGTATGAGGTGTACGCCACCACCATCGGGATCGGCCTCGGCCGCGATCGCGTCGCGCATCCTGGCCGTTCCGTGAACCTGGTACACGCGGCGTCCGGACGGCTCCGGTCAGGCGTTGCCGGGCTGCTGGCGCAGGATGAGGTTGACCATGAACGGCATGCTCCCCAGGAGCCGATCGCCGGCACGCACCTCGACCCGATGGCGCCCGATCTCGCCGATCCGCAGGCCCTTCAGGTCGGCGACGATGTTCGCCGTCGTGGCCGTCGGCGGCACCTCGATCCGCAGCCGCGGAGCCTGCGATAGCGTCGGCTGGCCCGACGGGCTCGTGACCTGGATCGTCAGCTCGTGCGGGCCGGGATCCGCCTCGAGGATGGCGACGATGAAGCAGCGCCCATGCGTCGCGGGCAGCCGGGCCACGTTGATCTGGCTGAACACGCCGACCGCGCTGATCTTGCCGTCCTGCGCGGTAAGCGCGTAGTCGCAGAGCAGGAGGGCCTGGAGCTGGACGTCGGCCATGGGTGCAGTCTACGGCTGGCCGAACGCGAGGCGGATGCCGACCCTCGCCAGCTCGACGAGCGGGAGCGCGTCAGCGTCCTCGCGAGCGATCCACGCACAGAGGTCGGACGATCCACCCACCTCGTTGCGCAGATCGCCGCCGATGATGCGGACCCGGTACATGATCCGAATGCCGTGGAAGTCGGTGTCCAGCCCGTCCGCCGGGTTCACGAAGCGGCCGGCCCACGAGTCGACGCCGGCGAGGTCGACGATCTCGCCGATCAGCCCGGTCTCCTCCTCGAGCTCGCGGATCGCCGCGTGGCGGGGGTCCTCCGCGAAGTCGACGCCGCCGCCGGGCAGGGTCCACATGCCGTCCGAGTCCGCCGTCGCGCCGGGCGCAATTCGACTGAGGAGGATCGCGTCTCCGCGGGTGCAGAGCGCGTAGGCACCGACGCGGGTGAGGCGCCGGGGCGCATCGGTCACTTCGCGGAGGCGTACTGCTCGGCGCCGAGGAAGTGAATGCTGACGTACGGCTCGTCTCCGATGACGACGGAGTCGTGGCCGGGACCGATCTCGAAGATGTCGCCCGGACCGACCTCGAAGACTCGGCCGTCGGTCATCTCGATCCGGTTGCGCCCCGAGATGACGAGGCCGAGGTGCGAGACCTCGCACATCTCCTGGCCAAGGGCAGCGCCGACGTGCGTCGACCAGCGCCAGCCCGGCTCGTATTTGGCGCGGCCGACGGTCATGCCCCCGATCTGGACGAGATCGAACGTCCCCAACGGAAACTCGCGGTGCTCATCGGACGCATCGAAGCGGCGGACGATCGCGGCGGACTCGGGCATCGAGGGTCAGTCTCCCTGGTCGCTGTCGGCATACAGGTCGGGGTCGAGGAGCCAGGCGATCTCGCCACTGCCGGGCTCGGGGATCCCATAGAACTCGAGGCAGGCGATTCCCCCTTTGCGCATCCTGACCGACGAGGCGCCCGACAGCTCGACGATCGCCGAGGAGAGGTCCGGCTCGTGGCCGACGAACATCACCCGCCTCGCGTCGGGATGGTCCGCCATGGCGCGGGCGAGGTCGCCCCACGAAGCGCCCGGCCGGAGTCGGTCGTCCTCGATGGGCGTACCGCCCATCGCCTCGCAGAACAGCTCCGCGGTCTGTGCCGCGCGGGGCAGCGGCGACGTCAGCACGACGTCGGGTCGGAGGTTGAGGCGCTGCCAGAGCGGGGCCGCGTCGCGAAGCGCATCGCGCCCCTTGTTGGTCAGCTCACGGGCGTCGTCGTTCGTGTCCCGCGGCTGCCCGGCCTTCCCATGGCGCAGGAAATAGAGGATCACACGACCGTGGTGGCGCTGCTGCCGTCGCCGGGCGTCGGATCGTCCGCGTCGCCGCCTCGCGTGCCCCGGTGTCCGGCCGCGACACCACGCGCGTGCCCGGTGCGCTGGACGAGCAGCCGTCCGGCGTTCGTCTGGCCGGCCTTGGGGAAGGCGATCGAGACGACGCCGTTGCCGAACGTGACGTTCGCGCGCATGGCATCGACCGGGCAGGGCAGCTCGATGCGACGCTCATAGGGTCCGTACGACCACTCGCGCGTCAGGTAGCGGATGCGCTCCTGTCCCTCGCCATGCATCGCCGCGCGCAGCGTGAGGCCACCGTCATCGGTGACGTCGATGCTGATGTCCTCCGGCGCGACCCCCGGCATCGGAGCGACGACCATGAGCTCTCGGTCGTTCTCGAAGACGTTGACGGGGACGGCGGTCGCATCGGTCACGGTGGTGTTCCTCCTGCAAGACCGATGCTACCGCCGCGCGCGAACGTCCAGTTCAAGCGAGCCGCCGACCTCGACCTGGACGTGCTGCGGGAGATGGCGAGTCGGGCGCGAGCGCTGATGCCACGGCCCTGACCATCACGCGGGTCGTGGCGCGCCACTTCGGATCAACGTCTCGCCGGCGATCACGAGGGCGAGGATGCCGACGAGAAGGCCGGACAGGGCGATCGCAGGCAGGACGAATCCCGCGATGGCGATGACGATGCATGCGACCGCACCGCCCAGCCGCACCCAGCTCATCGATGCCGCCACTCGGAATCGGAAGAGCACGTGCCCGAGCAGGTACAGCGCAGGGCCGGCGACGATGACCGACACCTGCGCCGCGGGAAGCACTAGGGTCGGTCGTTCGATCACGAGCCCGTCGCCGATCGCGGAGAGAATCACCCCGGCCACGAGCACGAGATGGAGGAACATGTAGGCGTCGCGGGCGAGCTCGACCCCGTCCGGCCCGCTCTCCAACCGCCGCCTGGCAAACGCGGGGAAGTCATCGAAGTAGAGCCAGTACAGGCCGGCCGTGCTGAGGAAGGCGAGCACGAATGCGGCGAAGTGTTCGGCGTCGAACCCTCGCAGCGACATGGTCACCCCGGTGAGGGCGATCGTCTCTCCGAGGGCGATGATGATGAACGTCTCGAAGCGCTCCGCCAGGTGGGAGAGCTCGACGTGCCAGAGCGCGTACGGCAGGCGCGGATGGCCCGGAACCCAGTACATGACGAGCGGGCCCGTCATGTCGATCGCCAGCGCGGCGACCCATAGGCCGATCCGCGCAGGGCCATCGGCGACACCGCCCGCGAGCCATAGCACGCCCGACGCGATGAACCACGTCAGCAGCCTGGTCCCGCGCCCGGGGCCCGTCCCCGGGCCACGCGCGCTCCCGATTCTCAGGAACAGGAGGCGGCCGACCTTGATCGCCACGTAGGCGCCCGCGAACAGCAGGCCGTATCGACCGAATGCCTCGGGGACCGCGACGGCCATCGCCAGGCTGGCGAGCATCATCGCAAGGAACAGCAGGCGCACGCGGATGGGTCCCAGGTCGACCTCGCTCGTGACCCAGACGGTGTAGTCCCAGGCCCACCAGACGATGACGAGGGCGAGCAGCGAGTGGAGGGGGCGCCCGTCCAGCTGAGATCGTTGAGAAGGAGGTGCGAGACCTGCGTGACGGCGAAGACGAAGACGAGGTCGTAGAAGAGCTCGAGCGGAGCGACCTTATTCTCGTCGTGCCCGCGCCCTGGCCCTGATGCCACGGCGCGACTATGTGGGGGCTCCACCGCGGGCCCGGACTACATCACCCGGCGTCTGGCGCGCGGACCGTTCGTGAGGGCGGCGCGACTACCATCCGGTCGAGGTCGTGCGCGTCGAAGCCCTCGGTGATGTCGCGCAGGACGGCCAGGGAGCGCTCATCGTCCATCGGCTCAGTCGGGAAACGCCTCCGGCCCGCGCTCCGACAGCTCGCGCGCGTGCTCGTGGGAGTCCTCCGGCGGGATCCAGGAATACGGGTAGCGGTCGTCCTCGAGGTCGGACGCCTGCTTCGTCAGGTGCAGCGGATGGAACGTGTCGATCATGACCGCCAGCTCCTCGGTCGCCTCCTTGCCGATGGACGCCTCGACCGATCCCGGGTGCGGCCCATGCGGGATGCCGGCGGGGTGGATGGTGAAGGACGAGATGTCCACGCCACGGCGCGACATGAAATTGCCGGCGACGTAGTAGATGACCTCGTCGGAGTTGATGTTCGAGTGGTTGTACGGCGCCGGGATGGCGAGCGGGTGATAGTCGAACTTGCGCGGCACGAACGAGCAGATGACGTAGTTGCGCGGCTGGAAGGTCAGGTGCACCGGCGGAGGCTGGTGGACCCGGCCGGTGATCGGCTCGAAGTCGCCGATGTTGAAGGCGAACGGCCAGAGATGCCCGTCCCACCCGACGAGGTCGAAGGGGTGGTGCTTGTAGTGGTACGCCGTGACGCGGCCTCGGGTCTTGACCTCGATCACGAAGTCGCCGTGCTCGACGATCGCGGGCATCTCGTCGGGCGGGCGAATGTCCCGCTCGCAGTACGGTGAGTGCTCCAGCAGCTGGCCGAAATCGTTGCGATAACGCTTCGGCGGCACGATGCTCGAGGGCGATTCGACCCACAGCATGCGCTGGTCATCGGTCGACGGGCGCAGGCGGAAGGTCGTCCCGATGGGGAGCACGAGATAATCGCCCGGGCCGTACGCGATGGGTCCGAAGATCGTCTCGAGCACCCCCGAGCCGGTATGGACGAAGTACATCTCGTCCGCCTCGCCGTTGCGGTAGTAGCGCTCCATCGGCTCCGATGGAAGAACCACGCCGAAGGTGACGTCACCGTTGTAGAACAGCGGCACCCGACCGGTCACGCCGTCGCCGGCGGGCTTGAGGTCCTTCGTGTTGACCAGCCGATGCCGATGCGCGCCCGACGCCTCATCGGCCGACTGCTCGATCCGGACGTCGCGGACCTTCTCGACCTGGTGGGTCTGCGTCGGCGGGGTGTGGTGATAGAGGAGGCTGGCCCGCCCGCTGAAGCCCTCGACGCCGAAGAGCTCCTCCGCGTAGAGGCCGCCGTCGGTCTTGCGGAACTGGGTGTGGCGCTTGTGCGGCACCTCGCCGCGGCGGACGTAGAACATCGGTGCCATTATCGCCGCGTGGTGATCGACCCGACGACGCCAAAGGGCGCCCGTGCCGACCAGCGGCTGCGCGAGGACAGGGTCGCCTGGCTCATCACCGTGTCGCCGGAGGGCACGCCGGTACCGACGCCGGTGTGGTTCTGGTGGGACGGAACCTCGCTGATCGTCTACTCGCAGCGAGAGAAGCCGAAGCTTCGGCACATCGCGGCCAACCCGCACGTGGCGCTGGCCTTGCGCACCGATGAGACCGGCGACGAGATCACCGTGGTGACCGGCGATGCCGTGGTGGACCGTTCACTGCCGGCGGCGCACGAGGTGCCGGAGTATGTCGCGAAGTACGGCAACCTCATCGCCGGCATGGGCTCCGCGCCGGAGCCGTTCGCCGCGGAGTACTCGGTGCCGATCCGGATCACGCCCACGAAGCTTCGTCAGTGGCCGGGAGGCGATCCGGCGTAGCTCAGTCGCGGCGGGTCAGGCGCGCACCTCCTGGCGCAGGAATGCGATGTAGGCGCCGACGAAGCATCCGACCGTGACCGCCACGAGGATGACGATCTGCGGCCAGGCGACCAGGAGGCTCTGGTCGAGCGACAGCTGCGTCGGGATCTGCTGGCTGAGCTGGATGAGCTGCTGGAGGCCGGGAACGGTCACGGCAGTGGCGCTCGGGTTCAGCAGCGCCGTCGTCGCCTGGCTGTAGAGCGTGCTCGGGCTGATCGACGCCAGGTTCTGCTGGAGCTGCGCGTGCCCCAGCGCATCCGTGCCGGTGGCCGTGGCGCCGCTCGGGTCGATCATCCCCGCCACGATCTGCGCGAGCAGGACGGCGAAGAGGCTGAGCACCAGCCAGACGCCGATGGCGATGAGCGCGGACGTCGCCGCCCTGCGCACGAGCACGGAGCAGAGGGTCGCGAAGGCGAGCCAGACACCGATGTACACGATCGTGAGGAGCAGCCACGACGCGAGGCGGAGCACCTCGACCGGGCTCGGCACGATACCGAGGCGCAGGATGCCGATGCCCGCCACGAGCAGCATCATTCCGGTCACCGCCACGGCGATCATCGCCAGGCCGGCGGCGAACTTCCCGTTGATGACGTCGTCACGGTGGATCGGCTGCGAGAGGAGCCGCGGGAGCGTCCCCTGTGCGCGCTCGCCGTTGATGGCGTCGAAGCCGAATGCGATGCCCAGGAGCGGCGCCACGAACCCGACGAGCGCCACGAACGACGGCACGGGGTCGGCGCCGATGGTGAACAGTGCGAGGAACAGCGCGGCAACGCCGCTGGCGCCCTCGGCCGCGTCACGAATGGCGCCCGAGGCGGCGTAGACCGGCGCCGCGGCGGCGAGCGCCAGCAATCCCAGGAGGATGGCGAACCGCAGGCTGGTCAGGCCCTCGGCCAGCTCCTTGCGCATGACGACGACCCAGCCCGGACCGCGCCGGCGCAGCCAGTCGCGCTCGGCCGGTGGGGAAACGGCCGCCTCCGGCACGGGAGCCGCCGTCTCAAGCGGCGTCGACATGGCGCTCCTCCTCCGCGCGCGCGGCCAGCCGGCGGTAGACCTCGTCGAGCGAGAGGCCGGGCTCGCCCGCCCGGTCGGCGAGCTCGGGGACCCGGCCCTCGGCGACGAGACGGCCGTGCGAGAAGATCCCGACCCGATCGCAGAGCTGCTCGACCTGGCTCAGGAGATGGCTCGAGAGGAGGACGGCGAGGCCGCGATCGTGGACAAGGGATCGGATGAGGTCCAGGAGCTCCGCGACGCCGGCCGGATCGATCGAGGTGGTCGGCTCGTCGAGGATGAGGATCTGCGGATCCTTGACGAGCGCGTCGGCGACGCCCAGCCGCTGGAGCATGCCGCGCGAGTAGGTGTCGGCCGGGTTGTCGGCGGCATCGGTCAGGCGCACCTGCTCCAGGACGTGGTGGATGCGAGCCTCGGACTCGGCGGGGTCGAGGCCGTTGAGCCGGGCCGTGTAGTCCAGGTTCTCGCGGCCGGAGAGGCGCCCGTAGAAGCCGACGCTGTCGGGCAGATAGCCGACCCGCCGCTTCACCTCGAGCGGGTCGCGGGCCGGATCGAGACCGATGACCCGCGCCTCGCCCTCGCTCGGCTCCGAGAGGCCCAGGAGCATGAGGATCGTCGTCGTCTTGCCCGCGCCGTTCGGCCCCAGCAGACCGTAGATCTCGCCCACCCCGACGTGAAACGTCAGGTCGTCGACCGCGACGAACTCGCCGTAGCGCTTCGTGAGATGCGTGGCCTCGACCAGCGGGGCCACGGGCTCAACGCCGGCCATAGCGCCGGAAGACGAGAACGAGCCCGCCGATGGTCGCGACCACCAGGAGGATGCCGACGATGCCCCAGATCGGGGCCGTCTCGACGGTGACCCGCACGTCGATCTGCTCGTTCGCGTCGGCGTTGGTGGCCGAGAGGCTGATCTGGTAGTCGCCCGCCACGGCGTTGCCCGACGGGGTGATGTGGGCCGTCGCGGGGGCAGAGTCGCCCGGCGCGATCTCGTCGACCGTCGTGGGATCGAACGTGATCTCCCAGTCGGTCGGCCCGGTGCCGACGAGGTCGACAGCGGTCAGCGGCGACGTCCCGTTGTTGACGATGACGACCGGGAAGTCGGTGGTGCCGCCGGCATTGGCGGTGGTGTTGAGCCGCTCGTCAGGCGTGGTGAGCTGCATCTCGACGGACCCGGTGATCTCGACGCCGAGCTCCGCCGTCGCCTGCTGGTCGCCCGCCGTCACGGTGACGTTGATCGGGTACGTGTCGGCGCCGGCCTGTGGTCCGGGCGTGGCCGAGACCTCCAACCGCTGCGTTGCCCGCGCGGCGACGGTGACGCTGGCCGCCTTCGTCTCACCGGTCGGCTGAATCGTCGTGTCCCATCCGGCGGGGCCGTCGGCCTGGAGGGCGAAGGTCAGCTCGCCGGGCGTGTCGTTGTGGAGGGTGAGATTGAACTTGAAGTCGGTGTCGACCGTGCCCCGCAGCGATGGGTAATCGGACTCCAGCGAGACGCTTCCGCCGCCGGCTTCCGCAATCGTCAGGTCCAGCTCGAGCCGGGCCGTCGTCCCGCCGGACCGCCCGACGACGGTGACCGGCACAGTGCCCGCCTCCGCGTCGTCGGGCACCTGGAGCGACAGGCTCACGGTCGCCGGCGTATCGGCGTCGACGAAGACACTCTGCACCTCGTTCCCGCCGCCGCTCATCGAACCGCTCCAGCCGTCGGGCAGGCCCCGGAGCGAGAGATCGGCGCGGGTTGGGTCGTCCGCCGACACGGTCAGGTCGAACGACACAGACTCACCGGGCTGGACCGAGACCGCCGGGAACGGCGTCGTGATCGCCAGGCCGCTCTGCGCGGCAGCCGGCGCCGGCGTGCCGGCGGCGCTTCCGAGAGCGACTACAACTGCGGCCGCAGCGGCCGCCACGCGGCGAAGGACGATGAATCCTCGCAAGGTGACACCACCTCCGTGACGAATGGGCGGGCATGCGGACGGTATCGCCCGCGATCCAAAATCGCCGTTACGGAGCGGTTACGGATTCTTTACCGAGGCCGCGCGAGTGCGTCGAGCTGGTCGGCGTGCTCCTCCAGGTGGCTGACGATGAACCGATCGAAGATGCGCTCGACGTTCATCTCGCCGAGGGTGGGATGCATGCCGCGGATCGCCCATGCTTCGGGCGGGAGGGACCGGGCGGCATCGGTGACCTCGGCCAGCGAGCCCCGGACCCGCTGGAGCAGCGCGGATGGATCGGTGTGCCGGTCGCGCTCGATGGCCTCGACGCGGAGCGGATCGGTCTTGACGCGGCCGAAGGGCACCGGCTCATTCGTCGGCAGCGCGACCACCCGCTGCGCCTGGCCCAGCCAGTAGCCGGGGAACTCGGCGAGGTGCGCCCAGACCTGTCCGGCCTCCCAACGCTCTTCGCCGTCGGGGTCCGGCTGGGTCAGGCCGGATGGAAGAGGGTGGTCGGCGTGCTCCGCCAGGCGGCGCTCCGCATCGGCCAGGCGAGCCAAAAGGCTGTCGACTGCGGCGCTCATGCGTTTGGTCGCTGCACGACCGGTGCCGTCAGCTCGCCCAGGCGCTCGATCGCGAGCGTCACGGTGTCGCCCGGCTCGAGGTAGCGCTTCAGCACCTCGTCGCGGATCTCCAGGAGGCAGCCGGTGCCCACCGTCCCGGAGCCGATGAGGTCGCCCGGACGCAGCCGGACGTCGGCCGAGGCGCGCTCGACCATCTCGCCGAACGAGAAGTGGGCGGTCGCCCAACTGCCTCGCGAGAGCTCCTGTCCGTTCACCGATGCCGTCATGTCCAGGTCGTAGCCCTTGTCGCGGCGGGCATCGGCCAGCTCGTCGGGCGTCACGAGCCATGGACCGATGGAGCTGGCGAAGTCCTTGCCCTTGGCCGGGCCGAGCCGGACGGTCGTCTCCTCGCGCTGGAGGTCGCGTGCGCTCCAGTCGTTGAGGACCATGTAGCCACCGATCGCCTGCTCGCCACGCGCCGCGTCGAGATCCTTCACCGGCGTGTCGACGAGCGCGGCGACCTCGAGCTCGTAGTCGAGCTCCTGGCTGCCCTTCGGCGCCCAGGCCGGTTCGCCCGGCCCGCGGATCTCGGACGTGTTGCTGAAGTAAAAGATCGGCAGCCGATACCAGGCCTCGGGAATCTCCAACTCGCGGCGCCTCCACATCGTGCCGACGTGCTGCTCGAAGGCGTAGAAGTCACGGAAGCTCGGCGGCTCGAGGATCGGTGGGCCGAAGGCCAGCGCCGTCGCGTCGAGGTGCGCCTCGTCGTCGTCGGTCGCTCCCGCATAGCCCTCGACGATCTCGGCCAGCGCCTCCACCCGCAGGCCGCGGGCGAGGTGCGCGTCGAGGGTCGTGACCGGCTGGCGGAAGAGGCCGGAGTTGTGGGCGCGTCGCGGGTCCTCGACGACGAGGCCCTGCCGTGCCTCCTCGAGGTCCAGCCAGCGGCGGCCGTCCGCGTCGAGCGCCGCGGCGAGGCGCCACGGAGCGCCGGAGGGAGCGTTCCGCTCCCGGACGTGGGCGATCTTCACGCCGACCAGTCTACGGTGGCACCTCCGGCCGGCGGGGCTGGCGGCGAAGGCGCTGCCAGCGGCCGATGGCCCGCCGGTTCTCGGCTTCGGACAGCACACGGCCGCCGTAGCGGGCCAGGGCGTAGTCGGCCTGGAGCGCCGCGAGCTCGGGGCCGGCCGCGACCCGCGCGGCATGAGCGCGCGGCGTCTCGTGCGCTTCGCGTGCGGTCGCCGGATCGCGCGCGGCGAGGTCACGCAGCGCAGCGAGGTACGCGGTCACGGCGTCGTACGGCCTGGTCCACGACGGTTTCGCGGGCCGCTGCCGCGGGGTCCGCACGCGGGCGCTGCGCTGCGGGATGCGGATCGATCGCTCCTCGCCGGTCGAGCGGATGCCGCGCTCCTGGCGGCGGCGGAGCCAGACCCGCGCGAGCACGACGAGCACGACGAGGATGACGACCCACAGCACGATCAGCGCCGTCAGCGACTCGCGCAGCTCGTCGAGCGTGTAGATCCGGGCCTCCGGCAGCCTGGCCGCTTCCTCGGGGGTCAACGGCGCCGGCAGCTGAATGCCGAGTGAATGCAAGACCTGGGAGAGGAGCGCGGCGATCAACGCTGCCAACGCCAGCCCACCGATGATGAAGTAGCCGACGCCGGTGACGATCGGTCCCAGGATGCCGCGCGCGACCGCGTCGCCGGGGAGGCCCAGGAGGATCGAGGCCGGAATGCCGAGCGCGAGGACGACGGCGATGACGCCGAAGACGGTGCCCAGCCAGGATCGGTTCCGGCGCCAGTCGACGCCGGTCTCGCGCCCGATCTCGCGCAGGCGGGCGAGGCCCGCGGCGATGAACCCGGCCGTGACGAAGGTGATGCTCGCGACGAACGCCTCCTCGGTGAAGATGTCATTCAGCTCTCCGGCCCCCAACCGTCCGATGGCCCACGGGATGGCGAGCGCCGGCACGCCGATGAGCACGAGCCGCGTAACCGCCCGGTCGTCCACCTCGAACGCGCGCCCCACGCCGCGCATCCCGGCCACGAGCAGCAGCCAGCCCCCGGGGTGGAGCGGCACCGCCGCCAGGGGATCGCCGGCGAGGACGAGCTCGCGGACGTCGGCGTCCCACATCCAGCCGACGAAGCCGAGGGCGCCGAGGAGCAGGAGGAAGCGCAGCGCATCGGTGTCCGGGTCGATCCAGCCGCGTCGTGCGGTTGCCGCGGCGATGCCTGCCGCCGCCGCGAACTCGAACGTGCCGAGCAGCGGCGGACGGTGGTCGACGGCCACCTCGACGGCGACGTAGACGACGGCGATGAGCGCGCCCTCCGCGACGATGGCGAAGACGGGCAGCAGCCAGCCGAGGTAGCGCTCAGCCCGCCACGACGAGAGCATCCGCCTCCCTCCAGCTCGGATTCAGGTCCGCCTCGCTGCCGGCGACGCCGGCGCGCACGGCCGAGCCGTGGTGGCCGGCGCGATCCGGTCCCATCGCCATGTGGCGCACCTCGTAGCCGGAACGTGACAGCCGGCGCAGCTCGTTGACGTACGGCGTCGGGTCGCGGGCGCTGAGGACGACGACGGTGCCACCGGGCGGCAGCCGTCGCGGGACGACGCCCAGCAGCTGCTCGAACGGAAGCGAGACGATGGGACGCACGCGGGCCAGGAGATCCTCGAGCCGCCCGAGCTGCCCGGGCGCGGTGGTGGGCGGCAGGTACGCCCAGCGTCGACCTCCGGCCAGCTGCGTCCCGAGCAGCAGCCCGCAGGCCGCGCCGTCACGCAGGAAGCGGCGCGCGAGCGAGGCGGTTGCCACACACAGGGCCTCGACCTGGTCGTCGTCGAACAGCATCAGCCAGTGCGGCCCCGGCACCGTCTGGAGGTCGACGGCGAGGAGGATGTTGCGCTCATGGACGGGCTCGTATCGGCGGCTCACCGGCTCACCCAGCCGTGCCGTGGCGCGCCAGTGGATGCGCCGCTGTGGGTCGCCGGGCTGGTAGGCGCGCACGCCGGCGAAGCGCGACGGATCGGTGAACAGGCTGACCGTCGTGCGGTTCGTGCCCAGCGGCGCGCGCGCGTGCTCGGCGGACCGGATGGCCACGGTCCGCGGCCGGACCAAGAGCTGGCCGGGCAGCTCCCGCTCCTCCGAGTTCGTGCCGCGCTCGAAAAGATCGCTGACCGTGAGCCGCACCGGTCCGAAGTCGAAGACGCCACGCCTGCGGGCGTCGATCGCCAGGCGCCGCACGACGCGCTCGTACCAGAGGAGTGACCAGGCGTGCTGCAGCGTGCCGAGCCCGGGGCGGTCGCTGGCACCCAGTCGCCGCCCGACGACGCGGAGCTCCTCGGTGACGTGGTCATCGGCGACGAGCAGGGGGACGGGCAGGAGCTTCTGGTTCCAGACTTCGACGTCCATGGGCACCTCGTCACCCCACACCGCCCGGTCGGTGGCGAGGCGCCGGTCGAAGACCACATCGTTGAGGCCGTAGCGCGACCAGAGCGTCGTGAGCCATCGGCTGAGGAGCGTCAGTCCGCCGATGAGCAGCAGGCCCGGCGCCTGCACCGCGGCGCCGACGACGACCAACGCCAGGCCGGTGAGCGTCCAGCCGCTGATCGTCGTGCCGCGCATGATCGGCGGCAGCCTCAGCCGATGCCGGCGCCGACGCCGACCGAGACCTGGCTCAGGATCTCCGCCAACGCTTCGGCCGCCGTCGCGCCGCGCAGCTCGCGGTCCACGTCGACGACGAGGCGGTGGCCCAGGACCGCGCCGGCGATGTCCGCGACGTCGTCGGGGAGGGCGAAGTCACGTCCGGCGAGAAAGGCACTGGCCTGGGCGGCGCGGTAGAGGGCCACGCTGGCGCGCGGGCTGGCGCCCAGCTGGAGGTCGGGGTGGTCGCGAGTCGCGCGCACCAGGCGCACGAGGTAGGCCTCGACCTCATCGCTGATGCCGATGGCGCGGACGGCTTCGCGCAGGGCGGGCAGGCTCCCGGCGTCGACGACCGGCTGGATGCTCTCCAGCGGCTCGGCCGAGGCGCGGTAGCGGCGGGCGATCGCGCGCTCATCGGCCTCGTCGGGGTAGCCGAGACCGATGCGGACGAGGAAGCGGTCGAGCTGCGCCTCAGGCAGGGCGAACGTGCCCTCGAGCTCGATCGGGTTCTGGGTGGCGAGGACCAGGAACGGTGTCGGGATCGGCCGGGTTTCGCCGTCGACGCTGACCTGGCGCTCCTGCATCGCCTCGAGCAGCGCCGACTGCGTGCGTGGCGTCGCGCGGTTGATCTCGTCGACGAGGAGGACATTCGTGAAGATCGGTCCAGGAATGAAGCGGAAGGATCCGTCGGCTAGGACGCTGCTGCCGGTGACGTCCGTCGGCAGCAGATCCGGCGTGCCCTGCACGCGCGCGAAGCTCAGTCCCAAGGAACGCGCGAAGGCGCGGGCAAGGAGCGTCTTGCCGACGCCCGGCACGTCCTCCAGCAGCGCGTGGCCCTCCGCCAGCAGCGCGATCGTCATCAGCCGCAACGGCTGGTCGGCGCCGACGACGGCTCGCGCCACGGCTTCCTGCAGCGCGCTCCAGACGCGCGCGCCCGCATGGGGATCGGCCACCAGTCCCTCCTCGTGTGTCTCCGGGGAGGATACGGCCGGATCGGCCGTTCGCGTTCACAGCACGCTATGGTTCCGCCGCATGCCGGTCCCCCTGATCGCGTCCGACGACCATCTCGAGCACGACGGGCTCATCGAGCTTCTCGCCGGTCGGCCGGTTCCGTGCTTCGAGTCGCCGGAACGAGCCATCGCCATCCGCGACGGCCTGCTGGCCACCGGCGACTACGAGCTGCAGCCGCCTGACTTGCACGGTCCCGATCCGATCGCCGCCGTCCACGATCTCGAGCTCATCGACCTCGTCGACCACGCCTGGACCGATGCGGTCGCCGCCGGCCGCGACCCCTCGCGGCCGCTCATCCCGGACACGTTCCTGCTCCGCGGCTACCCCGGACCGATGCCGCTCGACCAGCTGCCCGCGGCGCGCCACGAACGGCTCGGGGCCTACTGCTTCGACACGGCGACGCCCATCGTCGCCGGAACGGCGGGGGCGGCCCACGCGGCGGTCGACATCGGTCTCACGGCGCTCGACCGCGTCCTCGACGGCGCGCCGCTGGCCTACGGCCTCTGCCGGCCGCCCGGACACCATGCGGGGCGGAACCTCATCGGGGGCTACTGCTTCTTCAACAACGCCGCGATCGTTGCGCAGTCGGTCCTCGACCGCGGGGCCTCCCGCGTCGCGATCCTGGACGTCGACTATCACCACGGCAACGGGACGCAGCAGATCTTCTGGGATCGCGACGATGTCCTCTACGTCAGCCTCCACGGCGACCCGCGCACCGCGTACCCGTACTACTCCGGATACGCCACGGAGCGCCGCGACACGACGGTCAACCTTCCCCTCCCCGCCCGGACCGATGGCGACGCCTACCTCGCCGCGCTGGCCGACGGCCTCGACGCCATCCGGGCATTCGATCCCGACGCTCCGCTCATCCTCTCGCTCGGTTTCGACACGTACCACGCGGACCCGATCTGCGACCTCGCGCTCGTGACCGACGACTACGCGCGCATCGGTACGGCGATCGCGTCGCTCGGGATGCCGGTCGTCGCGCTCCAGGAGGGCGGCTACGCCATCGATGCGCTGGGCGCGAACGCCGTCGCCTTCCTAGCGGCGCTGCGTGGCACCGTCGGCGCATCCGCGACGTCCTTGACCCCATGAGTCCCGGCCGCCGCTCTCTCCTCACCGCCCCGGTGCTCGCGCTGTCCGCATGCAGCCTCTTCCTGAGCGCTGCGGCCGGCGACCTCACGTGCGATGGTGGCCCCTCGTTCTCGCCGGAGGCCCTCGAGGGTCCGGCTGACGCCGAGAACGGGCCGGGTCCTGCGGCGGAAGCCCTGCGCCGACATCTCGCGAGGGACGAAATCGATATCGACTCGCTTCCCGACGCTGGCTGGATCGAGGTGTCGAGGACGGACGCTTCCGCGTTCTATCTCACGCCCGATCCAGCGGCCGAGGGATCGTGGATCTACGCGTCCGTCGACCACGACGGCGAGGGATGGGAAGTTGACGGCTGGGGAGGCTGCAGCCTCCAGCCGGACGTTGGGCCCGGATTGGGGATCGCGTCGTTCCGGATCGCACCGGACGTCGAGCTCGACCCCGACTCCACGGAGGTTGCTGTGCTGGTCACCGAGCGGGCATGCAACTCCGGCCAGGATGCGCGTGGACGAATCGTGGTGGCGGCGATCGACGGCAAGGACGACCGCGTGACGGTCACGCTTGCCGTCCGCCCGCGTGGAGGCGCGCAAACATGCCCCAGCAACCCCGAAACGCCATTCATCCTGGAGCTGCCCGAGCCCCTGGGGGACCGGGCCCTGCTGGATGGCTCGTCCGTGCCCCCGCGGGACGCGACGATCTGCCCCGATATCGCGATGTGCTCGTAGGCGTTCGGCCTCCTGGCATCGAAGGTGCTCGACGGCGCCTCGATAGAATCGACTCCCCACCCCTCCGTATCCCTGGAGTGCCATCTGCGTGAAGCGCATCGGCTTCCTCTCGTTCGGCCATTGGTCAGATTCGCCATATTCACAGGTGCGGTCCGCCTCTGACGCACTGCAGCAGTCGATCGAGCTGGCGGTCGCGGCGGAGGAGCTCGGCGCCGACGGCGCGTACTTCCGCGTCCACCATTTCGCGCGCCAGCTGGCCTCGCCGTTCCCGCTGCTGGCGGCCATCGGGGCGAGGACGAGCCGCATCGAGATCGGGACCGGCGTCATCGACATGCGCTACGAGAACCCGTTCTACATGGCGGAGGACGCCGGCGCGGCCGACGTCATCGCCGGAGGGCGCCTCCAGCTCGGGATCAGCCGCGGCTCGCCCGAGCAGGTCATCGACGGTTACCGGCACTTCGGCTACACCCCGGCCGACGGCGAGACCGATGCCGACATGGCGCGCCGCCACACCGAGGTCTTCCTGAAGCTCCTGGAGGGCGACGGCTTCGCCGCGCCGAACCCCAGACCGATGTTTCCCAACCCGCCCGGACTCCTCAGGCTCGAGCCGTATTCGGAGGGGCTGCGCGAGCGCATCTGGTGGGGCGCCGGCTCGAGCGCGACCGCGGTCTGGACGGCCGAGCTCGGCATGAACCTCATGAGCTCGACGCTCGTGTTCGACGAGACCGGCGAGCCGCTCCACGTCCAGCAGCGCAAGCAGATCGACGCGTTCCGCGAGGCGTGGCGTACGGCCGGCCATCCGCGCGAGCCGCGCGTGTCGGTCAGCCGCAGCATCTTCGCCCTGGTCGACGATCGGGACCGGATGTACTTCGGCCGTTCCCAGGACGTCGATACGATTGGCTACCTCGACGAGACGACGCGTGCCGTCTTCGGGCGCACGTACGCGGCCGAGCCGGATGCCCTGGTGGAGCTGCTGCGGGCGGACACCGCCATCGAGGCGGCCGACACGCTGCTGCTCACCGTCCCGAATCAGCTTGGCGTCGACTATAACGCGCACGCCATCGAGAGCATCCTGACCCACGTGGCCCCGGCCCTCGGCTGGCGCTGAGCGGGGATCCGCGACTACTCCGGAACGGGGCGAAACCCGGAACACACGAGGTTCATGTGTGCGATCCCCGTCGTGCCCGGCGTGATGAACGCGTGCTGCTCGACCAGGTACCACCCATCCGGCTCGTGCTCGTGGATGCGATAGGCGACCAGGACCCGGTCACCCATCGGCTGAACACTGCCGACCAGCAGCTCGGTCAC
>DASUFJ010000100.1:0-32755 GCA_036274575.1 Candidatus Limnocylindria bacterium | reverse complement strand
TAGTGCTCGCGGCGTCGTGCCTCAGCCAGGATTCCCGACTGCTGGATCTTCTTGTTGAATCGACGCAGCGCGCTCTCGAACGTCTCGTTCTCGCCCACGCGAACTTCTGCCAAACGTCTCGCCTCCTTTCCGCCTTCGTTTCGTGCCGCGCCGCGGGCTCTCGCCACCGACCACGTGGGTGGCTCGCCCAAGGGGCACGCAAGCCGGTGCAGGGTAGCAGCGGGGCAATGGAGGGTCAATCGAGCGCGACGCGTCCGGGGTCAGCCGGGCGGCCAGCTCATCGCGCGGCCGCCGAGCAGGTGGAAGTGCAGGTGAAACACCGTCTGGCCCGCCTCCGGGCCGACGTTCGTCACGACCCGATAGCCATTGGCCAGGCCTGCCTCCTCGGCGATGCGCCGGATGGCGCGGAAGATGGCTGCCAGGACGTCCGCATCGGTCTCGGTCAGCGCCTGGACGTCGGCGATGTGCCGGCGCGGCACGACGAGGACGTGCGTCGGCGCTCGCGGCGCGATGTCGCGGAAGGCGACGACGTCGTCGTCGGCGAGCACCTGGTCCGACGGGATCTCGCCGGCGACGATCCGGCAGAAGAGGCAGTCCGGGTCGCGGTCCGTCATGCGGCGAGCCTAGGCGAAGTCGCCGGCGCGCGACAAGATCACCGCGGCGGCGGCCACCGCGACGGTTTCCGAGCGCAGGATGCGCGGCCCCAGGCCGGCAATGGTCATCCCCGCACGAGCCGCCGCTTCGACCTCGGCCGGGCTGAATCCCCCTTCGGGACCGATGAGGACCTCGGATGGCGGCGGCAGGCCGCCGAGCCTCGCGCCCGCATGTCGTTCGTAGAGGAGGACCGATCCCGGCGCCAGGGCATCGGCAAGGCGCACCGGCGCCTCCACGGCCGGGACGACGCCACGCTCCGACTGCTCGGCCGCCTCGCGGGCGATGGTCCGCAGCCGCTCCAGTCGGCGGGGCGACAGCTCGCGCGCGACGCAGCGCTCGGTGAGCACGAGGCGGAATCGGGCGACGCCGATCTCCGTGCCGTGCTGCACGACCTGCTCGAGCCCGTCTCCCTTGAGCAGCGCCTGCCCCACGGTGAGCCGATGTCGTGGCTCCCCGGTTGCCGGCCGGCGCTCGACCACGACGCAGGCATCGCCCTCGAGCCGGCATTCGAGCTCTGTGCCGCCGCCGTCGAGGAGCACGAGCCGATCGCTGTCGCCCATCCGCAGCACGCTGCGCACCTGCCGCTCGATGGGCCCCGGCAGTGCAAAGCGATCGCCGACGACGTCGGCGGGGTCGACGAAGAAACGGTGGATCGTCATGCGGCGCGGGCCAGGCGCAGGCTCACCCACTCGCCATCGTCCCTCCGCCGCTCGACAGCGAGGCCGGCACCGGCCATGGCCTCGACGACCTCGGTCGCGCGCGGCTCGATGATCCCGCTGGCGATGAGGACGCCATTGGGGTCGAGGCGCGCGACCAGCCCTGTTGCCTCGCGGACGAGCAGCGCGGCCACGAGGTTCGCGAGGATGAGCGGGTAACGCTGGTCGGGCGCCTCGGCGAGCGAGCCGTGGATGGCCGTGAAGCGAGGGGCGACGCCGTTGCGCTCCGCGTTCGCGCGAGCGGCGGTCACCGCGAGCTCATCGGTGTCGAGTCCGACGGCCGACTCCGCCCCCAGCGCCAACGCCGCGATGGCCAGGATTCCCGACCCGGTTCCGACGTCGAGGACGCGTCGCGGCATCGGCTCGACCTCCTGGAGCATCTCGAGGCAGCCACGGGTCGTGGGATGGAGCCCCGTCCCGAAGGCCATCCCCGGGTCGAGGATGACCCGGGTCTCGCCCACCCGCGCAGGCTCCTCGATCCACGATGGGACGACCACCACGCGGCCGATGCGCTGCGGGACGAAGTGCGCCCTCCATGCGTCAGTCCACGACGCATCGTCGACCGTCCGGACGCGGAGCTTGCCGACCGAGCCGAGCTCGAACGCCTGGAGGTGCCACAGCGCGCGCTCCGTCGCATCGATCGCCTCGGCAGCCGCCGGTCCCTCCTCCAGGTGGGCGGTCACGACGAACGGCGCAGTCGGATCCTCGCGCACGGCGAGCTCGTCGTTCGGATCGGTCAGCAGCCGCGTCGGTCGCACGGACGTGCCCTGGGTGACACGGCCCAGGATCTCGGAGACGGCCTCGACGGCTTCGACATCGACCTCGATGCTCAGCTCGAGCCAGCGCATCGGCGACGTCGCCGTCCCCTCAGCCGAAGAAGTCGCGGAGCCGATCGATGATCGACCCGCCGTCCTTCGGCAGGACGGCCGGCTGGCTCACCTCGTTGAGCTCGCGCAGGAGCTCACGCTCCCGCTTCGTGAGCTTCGAGGGGACCACGACGTTGAGGATCACGTGGAGGTCGCCGCGGCCGGCGCCGCGGAGCCGCGGCACTCCCTTGCCGCGGAGGCGGATCTCGTGCCCGGACTGCGCGCCGGCGGGCACCTCGACCTCCTCGCTGCCCTCGACCGTCGGCACGGTCAGCGTCGCGCCGAGCGCCGCCTGCGGGAAGGTGACCGGCAGCTCGTGGTAGAGCTCAGTGCCGCGTCGCGCGAGCTGCGGGTGCTCGCGGATCTTGACCGCAACGTAGAGGTCGCCGTTTGGCCCGCCGCGCGGACCGGCCTCACCCTGGCCCTCGAGCGCGATGCGCTGGCCGCCATCGATCCCGGCCGGGACCGTGACCCGCAGCGTCCGCTCCTCCCGGATGCGACCGTCGCCGCCGCACTGCGTGCAGGGCGTGGCGATGATGCGTCCCTCGCCCCGGCATCGCGCGCAGGCGACGATGTTCACCATCTGGCCCAGGATCGTTTGCGCAACGCGCCGCTGCTCGCCCGTTCCGTTGCAGTCGGGACATGTCTGCGGCTCCGTGCCCGGCTCGCCGCCGGCGCCCTCACAGCGCGGGCAGGCCACGAGCGTCGGGAAGTGGATCTCCTTCGTGACGCCGAACACCGCCTCCGCGAAGTCGATCGTCAGGTCGTAGCGCAGGTCGGCGCCCGCGACGACGCGGGACCGACGGCGCGTGCCTGCCGGCGAGCCACCGAAGAAGGCGTCGAAGATGTCGCCGAACGGGCCGAAGCCGCCCCCGAAGCCCTCGAAGCCACCCGCCGCCGAGCCCTCGACCCCGGCGTGGCCGAACATGTCGTAGGCCGCCCGCCGCTGGCGATCGGACAGGACCCTGTACGCCTCGTTGAGCTCCTTGAAGCGCGCCTCGGCACCGTCGCCGGTGTCGACGTCGGGATGGTGCCGCTGCGCAAGCCGCCGGAAGGCACGCTTGATCTCGGCGTCGTCCGCGTCGCGCGGGACGCCGAGGACGTCGTAGTAGTCGCGCTTGACGGCCATGGCGGAGCGCATTCTACCAATTGGCACTCGGATCGGTAGAGTGCCAGCACTGTGGACAAGGCCACTGGATGTTTCCACTGTTCAAGAGACCATCACTCTTGGGGCCGGGCGCCGTCGAGTTCTCACATTCTTGACGCTCGGCGTCATGAACGCGCCGGTACGATCCCGGCGATGCCACCGCTCGAGATCGGCGCCGACCAGGCGCGTCGCTTTCTCGCTCTCCGCCACCTGCTTGCGCCGCCGCGCTCGCTCCCGGCGGAGCGGGAATCGGTCCTGGCCGTCGTGGAGCGCCTGGGTCTGCTCCAGTTCGATCCGCTCGAGGTGCCCGGAGCCCGGAACCATGACCTCGTGCTGCACGCCCGGATCGACGGATACCGGCGCGAGTGGTGCGAGTCGTGGCTGTATGGGCCGGACCGGCGGCTGATCGAGATCTACAACAAGAGCCTGAACCTGCTGCCGATCGCGGAGCTGCCGCACTACCGGGTCAGCTGGGACCGCAACGCGCCGGCCATGGATGAGGGCATCCTGGCCGAGCAGGCGCCGGTGGCCGAGGCGATCCTGCGGCGGCTCAAGAACGATGGGCCGCTGTCGACCGCGGCATTCAGCGAGCACGGGCACGCGGTCGACTGGTGGTGGGCGCCGACGCGCGCCAGCCGGGCGGTGATGGAGGCGCTCTTCGTCGCCGGCCGCATCGGCATCAGCCGGCGCGAGGGCAACCGCCGCCACTACGACCTCATCGAGCGGCTCGTCCCCCGCGAGCTGCTCGCGATGCGTGAGTCGGAGGAGGACGGCATGACCCACCGCCTCCTCAGCCGATTCCGCGCGACCGGCCTGACGATGCCCGCGGGCGGGACGCAGAGCGAGGTCATGTACAGCGCCGGGAGCACGAAGGATCGCGTGCGACGCACCGAGCGCCTCGTCGACGAGGGCATCCTGCTGCCGGTCGACGTCGACGGCCTTGCCAAGACGCGCTACGTCATCGCCGCGGAGGAGCCGCTGCTCGAGGCTGCCGGCGATGCCGGCTCACTCGCCGACCCCGGCGTCGCGTTCATCGCGCCGCTGGATCCGCTCCTCTGGGACCGGCGCCTCGTCCGTGAGCTATGGGGCTTCGACTACCTGTGGGAGGTGTACGTCCCGGAGGCGAAGCGTCGCTGGGGCTATTACGTGCTGCCGATCCTGTACGGTGACCGCTTCGTCGGCCGCATCGAGCCGCGCCTCGACCGGAAGGCCGGGACGCTCAACATCCTCGGCATCTGGTTCGAGCCGGCCTTCGAACCCAACGACGACCCTCGATTCCTGGTGGCCTTCGGCGAGGCGATCGACGCTTACTGCGACTTCGTGGGTGCGACGAAGGTGGCCTGGCCGCGGACCCGGCCGGGGCGGGCAATGGCCACGGCGCTACGCCGTCGGGCCGCCTGAGCGGGTGATGAGCCAGATGTGGCCGAAGGGATCGCGGACCTTCGCGGACTGAATCGGCAGCGCAGGGTCGGTCGGCTGCCGGATCGGCTCCGCGCCGCGGGCGACGGCGCGCTCGAAGGTCCCGACGACGTCATCGGTCTCGAGGTCGAGGTAGACCGGCGTGCCGCCGATCCGCCGCGCGGCGTGGATGCCCTCGTACGCGACGTGCTCGTCGCCGATGAAGATCGACGAGGAGCCGATGCGGATCTCGGCGTGGGCGATCCGCCCCGCTCCGCCGGTCATGCGCGTGACCTCGGTCGCATCGAAGACGTCGCGGTACCACTCGATCGCGGCGGCCGCGCCGTCGATGATGAGGTACGGCGTGACATGCATCAGGACACCTCGAAGTCGACGATGAGCGGCGCGTGATCGGAGGGGATGCCCGGGTACGTCGACGGCTTGCGCGCGTCGCGGTCGCGCTCCGCGGCGACGGCCCGCACGGCGAGTGGCTGCGACACGTAGACGTGGTCGATGCGCATGCCGAAGTTCTTGTGGAAGTGCCCGGCGCGGTAGTCCCACCAGCTGAAGAAGCCGGGCTCGGGATGGAACTTGCGGACGATGTCGACCATCCCCCAGTCGCGGAGCTTCGCGACGGCGGCGCGCTCTCGTGGTGAGACATGCGTCGCGCCGTGCACCGCGGTCTCGTCCCAGACGTCGATCGGCTCCGGCGCGACGTTGAAGTCACCGCAGATGGCGAGCTCGGTCCCCGGGTCGTTGTCATCCAGCCACACCGAGAGGCGGGCGAGCCACTCCAGCTTCTCCAGGTAGAACTCGGAGTCGACGGTGCGACCGTTGGGGACGTAGATCGTGGCCACGCGCAGCGGGCCACACGTCGCGGCCAGGAAGCGGCCGCCGTCATCGGTCCATCCGTCCTTCGCCGGCATGCCGGCCACGACGTCCTCGATCCCGAGGCGGGATGCGATCGCCACGCCGTTCCATCGGCCGGGTCCGTGATGGACGAGCTCGTAGCCGAGGGCCTTGAAGTCGAGGGCCGGCGCCTGCGCGTCGGTGAGCTTCGTCTCCTGCAGGCAGAGGACGTCGGGCGCCTGGCGCTCCGTCCAGGCCAGGACTCGGTCGAGCCGCGCCTTCAGCGAATTGACGTTCCAGGTCGCGAGCCTCACCCCACGAGGATAGGGGGTCCGCGCGGTCGCATCCGACGGCCGCCGCCGCGCCGTAAGGGTCACGGAGACCGATGACCGCGGGGTCCCCCGCGACTGCCCCGCTCACGGCACCGGCATGACGAGGACCTCGATGGGCTACGACCTCCGCGACCGCAACTTCCTGACCCTCCGCGACTTCACCCCACGCGACATCCGGTTCCTCCTCGACCTCGCCCGCGACCTGAAGCGCGCGAAATACGGCGGCTACGAGGAGCAGCGGATGCGCGGCAAGAACATCGCCGTCATCTTCGAGAAGACCTCGACCCGCACCCGGGTCGCGTTCGAGGTCGCCGCTTATGACCAGGGCGCGCACGTCACCTATCTCGGGCCGAGCGGCACCCAGATCGGCGAGAAGGAGTCCATGAAGGACACCGCCCGGGTACTGGGCCGCATCTACGACGGCATCGAGTACCGCGGCTTCGGCCAGGAGATCGTGGTCGAGCTCGCCGACAATGCCGGCGTTCCGGTCTGGAACGGGCTCACGGACGAGTTCCACCCGACGCAGATCCTCGCCGACTTCCTGACGATGCAGGAGTTCAGCGACAAGCCGCTCCACGACATCAGCTACTGCTTCCTCGGCGACGGTCGATTCAACATGGGCAACTCGCTGCTCATCGGAGGCTCGAAGATGGGCATGGACGTCCGCATCTGCGCGCCGAAGGACCTCTGGCCGCAGAAGGATCTCCTCGAGCAGTGCCAGGGCTTCGCCGAGGAGTCCGGCGCGACGATCACGATCACGGACGACCCGGCCGAGGGCGTGAAGGGCGTGGACTACGTCTACACCGACGTGTGGGTCTCCATGGGCGAGGACAAGTCGGTCTGGGGCGAGCGCATCCAGCTCCTCAAGCCGTACCAGATCAACGCCGACCTCATCGAGAAGACCGGGAACCCACGCGTCAAGTTCATGCATTGCCTCCCGGCGTTCCACGACCGCAACACGAAGATCGGCGCGGAGATGTTCGAGGAGTACGGGCTCGACGGGATGGAGGTGACGAACGACGTCTTCGAGTCGGAGCGGTCGATCGTCTTCGACCAGGCCGAGAATCGGATGCACACCATCAAGGCGGTGATGGTGGCGACCCTCGGCGCCTGAACCGATGAAGGTCGTGGTCGCCCTCGGCGGCAACGCCCTGCTCAAGCGGGGTGAGCCGATGACCGCCGACGCGCAGCGCGGGAACGTCCGCGTCGCCGCGCAGGCGCTGGCCCGGGTCGCGCGCGACCACCAGCTCGTAATCTCGCACGGCAATGGCCCGCAGGTCGGCCTCCTCGCCCTCGAGGCGGCGGCCTACACCGAGGTCGAGGCGTATCCCTTCGACATCCTCGGCGCCGAGACGCAGGGCATGATCGGCTACCTCATCGAGCAGGAGCTCGGAAACTTCCTGCCGTTCGAGGTGCCGCTGTCGACGATCCTCACCATGGTCGAGGTCGACCCACACGATCCGGCCTTCTCGAACCCGACGAAGTTCGTCGGGCCTGTCTACGACAAGGCGACCGCGGACACCCTGGCGGCGGAGAACGGCTGGACGGTCAAGGCCGATGGCGACAAGTGGCGGCGCGTCGTCCCGTCTCCGACGCCGAAGCGGATCTTCGAGATCCGGCCGATGCGCTGGCTCATCGAGCACGGCGTCGTCGTCATCTGCGCCGGTGGCGGTGGCATCCCGACGATGTACGCCCCCGGTGATGACCGGCGGCTCGTCGGCGTCGAAGCGGTCATCGACAAGGACCTGGCGACGAGCCTCCTGGCCCGCGAGCTCGACGCCGACGTCTTCGTCATGGCCACCGACGTCGACGGCGTCTACGCCGACTGGGGCACGCCATCTCAGCGGCGGCTCGAGCGGGCGACCAGCGATGAGCTGCGTGCGATGGACTTCGCCGCGGGATCCATGGGACCGAAGGTCCAAGCGGCGATGGAGTTCGCCGATAGCGGCAAGCGGGCCGTCATCGGCTCGCTCGAACAGATCGATGGCCTGGTCGCTGGCACGGCCGGCACGAACGTCGTGTCGGCGGGCGCATCGTGACCGCGGCTCAACACGGTACGGAGGAGCAGCTCCCGATGGAAGGTTTCGGCGTCCACTCCGAGGTCGGAAAGCTGCGGCAGGTCATCGTGCACCGGCCGGAGCTCAGCCTGAAGCGCCTCACACCGGACAACCACGACGAGCTCCTCTTCGACGACGTGCTGTGGGTGGAGCGCGCGCAGTGGGAGCACGACCAGTTCGTCGCCCGTATGCGCGAGCGCGACGTGGAGGTCTTCTACGTCCAGGACCTGCTGGGCGAGGCGATCGGCGCCGCTGACGCCGACATGAAGCGCCGCCTCATCGAACGGGTCGCGAACGAGTACACGGTCGGCGTCAGTCTCGCCGACGACGTCCAGTCGCTGCTCGACGGCATGGCGCCCGACGTGCTGGCCAAGCACCTCATCGGCGGCCTGACCGTGGCCGAGTCCGGGCTCGACGTCTCGAAGGTGAAGGCAACCTCGCTCATCGCCGCCGCGATCGACGATTCATCGATCTTCGTCCTCCCGCCGCTGCCGAACAGCCTCTTCACCCGCGACTCGTCGTGCTGGATCTACGGCGGGGTCTCGATCAACCCGATGTACTGGCCGGCCCGGCGTCGCGAGGCCGTCAACATGGCGGCGATCTACAAGGCCCACCCGATGTTCGCCGACGGCGGGTTCGAGTTCTGGTATCCCCCTCTTGGTGACGACGACCGCTTCAACGTCGAGGACTTCGGCCTTGCCTCACTGGAGGGAGGCGACGTTGAGATCATCGGCAACGGCGCGGTCGCCATCGGCATGTCGGAGCGCACCCAGGGTCGGATGATCGAGCAGATCGCCCGAGCCCTGTTCGAGAAGGGCGCAGCGACGCGGGTCATCGCCGCGGTGATGACGAAGGACCGCGCCCACATGCACCTCGACACCGTCTTCACCCTCCTCGACCGCGACAAGGCGACGGCCTTCCCGAAGGTCGTCGAGGGCATCCGCGCCATCAGCATCCGGCCGGGCGAGAAGGAGGGAACCGTCGACGTCCGCGAGGACAAGGACTTCGTCTCCGCTGTCGCCGATGCGCTGGGGATTCCGAAGCTGACGATCGTGGCGACGGGTGGAGACGCCTACCAGCAGCAGCGCGAGCAGTGGGACGACGGCAACAACGTCGTGGCTCTCGAGCCGGGGGTCGTCGTCGCCTACGAGCGCAACACGTTCACGATCTCGAAGATGCGCGAGGCCGGTGTCGAGGTCGTCGAGATCGCCGGCTTCGAGCTCGGCAAGGGACGCGGCGGCGGGCACTGCATGACGTGCCCGATCCGGCGCGACCCCATCTGAGAGGGAGCATCGCATGGAATCGCGGAACGACACCACCGCCCTGCTCGTCGGCGCCATCGTGGCGCTGGCGATCGTCGGCCTCCTGCTGCTCGCGCGTGGCACGTCCCACGAGGGCAGCCGATTCCTGGAAGGCCGGCTCCCCTCGGCCCCGGTCGTCGCACTCTGACCGCCACCGCCCGCCGAGTCCGCCCACGATGACGAACGGAGAACGCCCACTGCGCGAGCCGACGCTGCTCGACGCGCTCATCCCGGTCTTCGCGCTCGTCATCCTCATCGTCCTGACGATCGCGATCTTCGGGACCGATGCGACCGGCGGGCCGCTCCAGGTCGCGCTCTTCACGAGCGCGCTCGTCGCCGGCGCCGTGGCCTACAAGAACGGTCGCTCGGCGAGCCGTGTCCGCGACGCCGCCATCGGCGGGATCAGCTCGGCCCTCAGCGCCGTCTTCATCCTCCTCGCGGTCGGCTCGCTCATCGGCGCGTGGAACATGGCCGGCACGATCCCCACCGTCGTGTACTACGGCGTCGGGCTTCTCAGCGCGACCTGGTTCTACCCCGCCACGGCGATCATCTGCGGCCTCGTCGGCCTCGCGATCGGCAGTTCGTGGACGACGGCGGCGACGCTGGGCGTCGCGTTCGTGGCGCTCGCGCCGCTCGTCGGAGCCGACCCGGTCATCGCCGCCGGGGCAGTGATCTCCGGCGCCTACTTCGGCGACAAGATGACGCCGATCTCCGAGACGACCGTCCTCGTGCCGTCGATGGTCGGGGGCGTCACGACACAGGAGCACGTCGGCGCCATGCTCTGGACCTCGGGGCCGGCCATCGCCATCTCCATCGCGCTCTTCGCGTTGCTCGGGCTGATGACGCCGGCGGCGGAGTCGGCGTTCGACCCGACCGCGGTCCAGGAGATCCTCGCCGGCGAGTTCAACATCACGCTGCTCAACCTCCTGCCGCTTGCCCTCCTCCTGGTCCTATCCCTCAGGCGCGCTCCGCCGTTCCTCGCGATCTTCGGCTGCGCGATCTTCGCGGCCGTCCTCGCCGTCTTCACCCAGCCCGACGTCGTCACCGCGTTCGTCGACGACGCCTCGAAGGGCACGGTCGTGACGGCGATCGAGGCGATCTACGCGTCGCTCGCGACGGGGTTCGTCTCGACGAGCGGCAACGAGACGATCGACTCGCTGTTCTCACGCGGCGGGATGGCGTCGATGCTCAATACGATCTGGCTGGTGCTCGGCGCCCTCTCGTTCGCCGCGATCATGGAGGACGCGGGGTTCCTCGACCGCCTCATCCGGCCCATCCTGGGGGTCGCGAAGTCGACCGGCGCGCTCATCGCCTCGGTCATCGGCACGGCCATCGGCCTGAACGTCATCGCCGGTGACCAGTACGTCGCGATCGTCATGCCCAGCCGCATCTACCGCGCTGAGTTCGCGAAGCGCGGAATTGCCCCGCGGATGCTGTCACGCACCGTCGAGGACGCGGGCACGGTGACGTCGCCGCTCGTCCCGTGGAACAGCTGTGGCGCCTACATGGCCGGCGTGCTCGGCGTCGCGACCGTTGCGTACCTGCCGTACGCCTTCTTCAACCTCCTCAGCCCGGCGATCTCGCTGCTCTACGGGATCACCGGCTTCCATATCGAGCGCGTGGATCCGACGATGGGCGATGCGGCACCGGCCGCCGTCGCGACCTAGGGCAGCGAAGGAGAAGCACCGATGGCCGATGCGGCGACCGCCCCGCAGTCCCAGGAGCCGAAGCGCGGCGGGTTCTCCCTCCCGTCCGCATACACGATCCTCTTCGCTCTCATCGTGCTCGTCGCCATCGCGACCTGGATCATCCCGGCCGGGCAGTACGAGCTCGACGAGAACGGGCAGCCGATCCCGGGGACCTACGCCCAGGTGGAGCAGAACCCGCAGCGGATCGTCATCGACTCGCTCCTGGCTCCGATCAACGGCCTCTATGGCATCGAGAGTCCCGAGGACGGGAGCATCAGCGTCTACAACTCGGGTGAGCTGTTCGGTGCGATCGACGTTGCGCTGTTCGTCATCGTCATCGGCGGATTCCTGGGCGTAACGATGAGGACCGGCGCCATCCAGGGTGCCATCGGCCAGATCGTGTCCGGCCTCAGCGGCGGGCGGGAGCGCCTCCTCATCCCGATCCTCATGGTCGTCTTCGCCATCGGCGGCACGACGTACGGGATGGCCGAGGAGAGCCTCGCGTTCTACGTCCTCATCATCACGGTCATGATCGCCGCGGGGTACGACGCGCTCGTGGGTGCATCGATCCTGCTGCTCGGCTGCGGCATCGGCACCCTGGGATCGACGATCAACCCCTTCGCCACGGGCATCGCGTCGGGTTTCGCCGGGACGTCACTCTCGGAGGGGCTCCTCGGGCGAATCGTCATCCTCGTCATCGGCACCGCCATCGGGATCTGGTTCGTCATGCGCTATGCGGCCAGGGTGCGGGCCGATCCGAGCGCGTCGCTCGTCTACGACATGAAGACCGAGAACGAGGCGCGGTTCCTCGCCAGCACCGACGCGGCGACCGGGGAGCAGACGAGCCTGACGGGGCGCCAGAGGGCCATCCTGGCTCTCTTCTTCGGCGCCTTCGCGGTGATGATCTACGGCGTCATCCCGTGGGAGGACCTCGGCATCGGCATCCCGACGCTGTGGTGGTGGTTCCCCGAGATGACCGCGTCGTTCCTGCTCTTCACGATCCTCATCGGCCTGGTCGGCCGGATGGGCGAGGGCGAGCTGACCTCGACCTTCGTCGACGGCGCACGAGATCTCCTCGGGGTGGCGCTGATCATCGGCATCGCCCGCGGCATCACGGTGATCATGAACAACGGCCTCATCACCGACACCGTCCTGAACTGGGCGGAGGTCGCGGTGGCCGACCTCGGCGGGGTCGTCTTCATCGTCCTCACCTACGTGCTCTTCCTCCCCCTCTCCTTCCTCATTCCATCCTCGTCCGGCCTCGCCACCGTGGCGATGCCGATCATGGCTCCGCTCGCCAGCTTCGCCCAGGTGCCCGCCGAGCTCGTCGTCACGGCCTACCAGACCGCGAATGGGCTGCTCAACCTCATCACCCCGACCTCGGCCGTGGTCATGGGTGGGCTCGCCATCGCGCGGGTCGGCTACGGGACGTGGCTTCGCTTCGTGTGGCCCGTCCTCGTCCTGCTCGCCATCCTGAGCATCGTCGTTCTGTCCCTGGGGGTGGCCCTCCAATGATCCCGACCACCGCACACATCACGAGGAGAATCGAATGAGCACGGAGTCGCCGGCCCGGGACACCGCCTGGTACACGCTCTCGGTGGCCGATGCGCTCGCCGCGCAGGGCGTCGACGAGGCCACAGGGCTCAGCACTGCCGAGGTCGAGAAGCGCCGAGCGCAGTACGGGCCGAACAGGTTCGCCGAGGCGAAGAAGGAGTCCGGTTGGAGCAAGTTCGTGCGCCAGTACCGCGACCCGATGCAGATCGTCCTGCTCGCCGCCGCGCTGATCAGCCTCATCGTCATCCGCGACCGAGGAACCGCGCTCCTCCTCCTGGGCCTCACCCTGCTCAATGCGGTCATGTCGCTGAACCAGGAGGGCAAGGCGGAGGCGAGCGTGGCCGCGCTCCAGAAGATGATGATCGTGCAGAGCCGCGTCCGGCGGAACGGCGTGCTCGAGCAGATCCCGGCCGAGCAGCTCGTCCCCGGCGACATCGTGGCGGTGGAGGCCGGCGACCGGATCCCCGCCGACGGCCGGATCATCAAGGCGGCCACTCTCGAGGTCGACGAATCGGCGCTGACCGGCGAGAGCGCCCCCGTGCCGAAGGAGGTGAATCCGGTATCCAGCCCGGAGACGCCGCTCGGCGACCGAGTCGACATGGTCTACATGAACACGAGCGCCACCCGGGGATCGGGTGAGCTCGTCGTCACCGGCACCGGGATGGAGACGGAAGTCGGGCATATCTCCGGGATGCTCCAGACGACGGAGGACGAGAAGACTCCGCTCACGAAGCAGCTGGATGCCCTGACGAACCAGATCATCCTGATCGCGGGGCTGGCACTGGTGGCCTCCATCGCCCTCGGTCGCTTCATCTACGACCAGCCGTTCGACGTCCTCTTCATCTCGGCGGTCGCCTTCGCCGTGGCCGCCGTGCCGACGGGCCTGCCGGCGGTCGTCACGACCCTCCTCTCCATCGGCACGAAGACGCTGGCGTCCGCTGGGGCGATCGTGAAGCGGCTGCGCTCGGTCGAGACGCTGGGATCGACGTCGGCCATCAACTCGGACAAGACTGGGACGTTGACGCTCAACCAGATGACCGCGGTCGAGCTCACGATCCCCGGCCGCCGCTTCACCATCAACGGCGAGGGATACAGCACGACCGGCCAGATCACGACCGTCGACGGAACCCCGCCCGGCGACCTCTCCGCCTATCTCCTGCCCATGGCCCTCTGCGCCGACGCCGAGGTGCGAGATGGCGCGCTCGTCGGCGACCCCACCGAGGGCGCACTCGTCGTGCTGGCGGCCAAGGGTGGGATCGATCCACAGCAGACCCGCGAGGCGATCCCGCGCGTCGCCGTTCTCCCCTTCGACGCGGCGTACAAGTTCATGGCGACCTTCCATCGCGTGAAGGACGAGTCCGGCCGCGACGTCATCCGCGCTTTCGTGAAGGGCGCGCCGGACCAGCTCCTCGCCCGCGCGCAGGATGCCCTCGCGGCCGACGGACGGCTCGTGCCGGCCGCCGGAGAGATGACCGAGCGCTTCAACGCGGAGAACGAGCGGCTGGCGAAGAACGGGCTGCGCGTCATGTGCGTCGCACGCCGCGATTTCGACGCGGCGAGCTTCGACCCCAACGCGGACCTTCTGCCGCTCGTCACCAACCTGACCCTGCTGGGTCTGGCCGGGATCGTCGACCCGCCGCGGCCCGAAGCCCGGACGGCGATCGCGGAAGCCCACGACGCCGGGATCCAGGTGCGGATGATCACCGGCGATCACGCGGTCACCGCCGGGGCGATCGCCAAGGATCTTGGGATCCGCGGGGAGGCGATCACCGGCGCCGAGTGGGGAGGCTACAGCGACGAGGAGGCGCTGCGACGGATCGACGACATCGGCGTCATCGCCCGGGTCACCCCCGAGCACAAGGTCCGCCTCGTCGACATCCTCAAGCGCAAGGGCAACATCGTCGCGATGACCGGCGACGGCGTGAACGACGCGCCGGCGCTGAAGAAGGCCGACATCGGCGTGGCCATGGGCATCACCGGGACCGAGGTCTCGAAGGAAGCGGCGGTCATGATCCTCACCGACGACAACTTCGCGACGATCGTGAAGGCCGTCGAGAAGGGCCGCGCCCTCTACGACAACCTCGTGAAGTACATCCGCTACCAGATGGGCGTCCTCTTCGGGATGATCTGGACGTTCCTCGGGTCCGGGCTCTTCAACGTCCTGGCCGGGGTGCCGTTCGTGCCCCAGCAGACGCTGTACGTGAACTTCACGACCCAGGTCCTGCAGTCGATCGGCCTTGGCCTCGGCGAGCCGACCGAGGGACTCATGGAGCGGCCGCCGCGAAGGTCGGACGAGCAGGTCATGCCCCTCCCTCTCGGCATCCGGCTGGCCATCTACGGGGCGATCCAGGCCGCCTCAGCGCTGATCGTCATCCAGTGGATCAGCATCAACACCGGCGACGACGACCTGGCCCGCACGATGGGCCTCGTCACATTCTCGTTCGCGAACCTGTTCTATGGCCTCGCCTGCAACGATCTGAAGGCGTCGGTCTTCAGCCACGCGCTCCTGGCGAACGCGAAGCTTCTGCAGATGAGCCTCATCTCGCTGGGCTTCATCATCCTCGGCGCACAGCTCGACCTGCTGAACCGCCTCCTCAAGACGGTGCCGCTGAACATCGACCAGTGGGTGCTGTGCGCGCTGGCCGGATCGGTGATCCTGTGGGTGATGGAGGTCGTCAAGCTCTTCAGCCGCCGATCCGGGCCTGAGCCCGAGCCGGCCGCAGTGGTCGTCGCCGCAGCGGAGATGTGACGCCAGGCGTCCGGGGCGAAGCCTCCACCGAGGTTGCCAGCAACGCGCCGGCGATCTACGGCTCCCTGCTCGTCACCACCCTGCTCGCCGTGCAGTGGAAGGCGGACGCGGTGCCCGAGTTCATCGCGGGCTCGCTCGTCATCTCGGTCGGCGTCTTCTGGCTCGCCCATACATGGGCGGAGGTGGTGAACCGGCGGGTGCGTGAGCCGATCACAATCCCGGAGCTGCGAACCATCGCGCTCGACGAGGCGACGATGCTCTTCGCGGTGGTCGTCCCGGGGATCCTGCTCGTCCTCCATCGGTTCGCCGGCATCTCGACCGAGGTGGCGATCGGCCTCGCCCTCGGCGCGAGCCTGGTGCAGCTGTTCCTCTGGGGCCTTGCGGTCGGCCGCGCGGCACACGACAGCTGGCCCGTGGCGATCGGGCTGGGCGTCGTCGACTTCGGCTTCGGACTTGCGATCGTCGTCCTCAAGGGGGTGGTGCTGCACTAGCGGCGATGTCGCCGAACCCTGGCGACGCTCATCGATGTGGAGGCACTCGCGACATGCTCAAGGGATTCCGCGACTTCGTCATGCGCGGCAACGTCATCGATCTCGCGGTCGCGGTGGTCATCGCCGGCGCGTTCGGCGCGGTCATCACCTCGTTCGTCGGCGACATCCTGACACCGCTGCTGGGCATCTTCGGATTGCCGGACTTCAACGAGCTCACGTTCCAGGTCGGCGACGCGACGGTTCGCTACGGGGCGTTCCTCAACGCGCTCATCGCATTCCTGCTCGTCGCGTTGGCGATCTACCTCGTCGTCGTGCGGCCGATGGAGCGGATGAAGGGCGAGGCGGCCGTGGAGACGAAGGTCTGCACCGAGTGCACCTCCGATATCCCGCTCGCCGCGAAGCGATGCCCGTTCTGCACGCAGCCACAGTTCATCGCGTGAACGACGAAAGGAGGCCGGGCCACAGCCGCCCGGCCTCTTCATGCGTTGGACGCGCGAAAGCGCGGAGGTGCTACACCTCCTTGTACTCGCCCTCGATCGTCTCCCCCTCTTCCTCGGGAGCCGATTCGCCGGCCTCCCCCTCCGGCCCGGCCTCGCCATCGGTCCCGTTTCCGTCGCCTGGGGTGCCAGTCGCCTCGTAGGCGCGCGTCCCGGCGCGCTGGAGGACCTCGGCCAACTGTCCCTTCGTCGAGTCGACGGCGCCCTGGTCCTCGCCCTTGAGGGCCTCACGCACCGCCTCGATGCGCGTGCTGATCTCCGCCTTCTCCTCGTCCGACAGCTTGTCGTCGAGGTCCTTGAGCAGCCGTTCGCCCTGGTAGACGAGCGCGTCGGCCTCGTTCCGCGACTCGGTCGCCGCGCGCCGTGAACGGTCCTCCTCGGCGTGCTCGGCGGCCTCGCGGACCATGCGGTCGACGTCCTCCTTGGCGAGCATGGACGAGGCGGTGATCGCCACCTTCTGCTCCTTGTTCGTCGCCTTGTCCTTGGCGGCGACGTTGAGGATGCCGTTGGCGTCGATGTCGAACGTCACCTCGATCTGAGGAACGCCCCGCGGGGCCGGCGGGATGCCGTCGAGCCGGAACGTCGCCAGCTTCTTGTTGTCGCTGGCCATCTCGCGCTCGCCCTGCAGGACGACGATGTCGACCGACGGCTGGTTGTCGGACGCCGTCGAGAAGATCTGCGTGTGCGACGTCGGGATCGTCGTGTTGCGGTTGATCATCTTCGTCGCGACGCCGCCCATGGTCTCGATGCCAAGCGACAGCGGAGTGACGTCGAGGAGGAGGACGTCCTTCACCTCGCCGCCCAGGACGCCGGCCTGGATCGCGGCGCCGACGGCCACGACCTCGTCGGGGTTGACGCCCTTGTGCGGCTCCTTGCCGCCGAACATCCGCTTCACCGCCTCGACGACCGCCGGCATGCGGGTCATGCCGCCGACGAGGATGACCTCGTCGATGTCGCCCGGCTTCATCGACGCGTCGGCCAGTGCCTTGCGGACCGGCTCCTCGGTCTTGGTGATGAGGTCGGCCACGAGGTCCTCGAGCTTCGCCCGGGTGAGGTTCGTGACGAGGTGCTTCGGCCCGGTCGCATCGGCGCTGATGAAGGGCAGGTTGATCTCGGTGCTCGTCGTGCTCGAGAGCTCGATCTTCGCCTTCTCGGCCGCTTCCTTGAGACGCTGGAGGGCGATCCGATCCTTCGAGAGGTCGACGCCCTCGGACTTCTTGAACTCCTCGCTCAGCCAGTCGATGACCCGCTGGTCGAAGTCGTCGCCGCCGAGGTGCGTGTCGCCGTTCGTGCTGCGGACCTCGAAGACGCCCTCACTCAGCTCGAGGATCGAGATGTCGAAGGTGCCACCGCCGAGGTCGTAGACGGCGATCTTCTCGTCCTTCTGCTTGTCGAGGCCGTAGGCGAGGGCCGACGCGGTCGGTTCGTTGACGATGCGCTTGACGTCGAGCCCGGCAATGCGCCCCGCGTCCTTCGTCGCCTGTCGCTGCGTGTCGTCGAAGTAGGCCGGAACGGTGATGACCGCCTCGGTCACCTTCTCGCCGAGGTACGCCTCCGCGTCGCCCTTCAGCTTCTGGAGGATCATCGCGCTGATCTCGGGTGGGCTGAAGTGCTTGCCGTTGGCCAGCTCGACCACGATGCCGTCGGACTTCGGGTCCTTCGTCACGTCATATGGCACCAGGTCCTTGCTGTGCTGGACCTCGGGGTCGTCGAACCGACGGCCCATGAACCGCTTGACGCTGAAGATCGTGTTCTCGGGGTTCGTGATCGCCTGTCGCTTCGCGACCTGGCCGACCAGCCGCTCCCCGCTCTTGGCGAAGGCGACGACCGATGGGGTGATGCGGCCGCCCTCCGCGTTGGTGATGACCTGGGGCTCGCCGCCCTCCATGACGGCGACGACCGAGTTCGTCGTGCCCAGGTCGATGCCGATGATCTTGCCCATCGTTCGCTACTGCTCCTTCGGGTTGTTCGCCACTCGGACGAGGCTCGGCCGGAGGACCCGGTCGTGCAGCCGATAGCCGCGCTGCAGCTCGCCGATCACTTCATTGTCGGGATGGTCTGCGGTGTCCTCGTGGACCACCGCTTCGTGCAGGTTCGGGTCGAAAGGCTCGCCGACCGCCTCGATCGGGGTCACGCCCTCCGACTCGAGGACGCTACGGAGCTTGCGCTCCGTGAGCTTCACGCCCTCGATCCACGCGTCGTCGGCGTCGGGCGGCACGCTCTCCAGGGCGCGGTCGAAGTCGTCGAGGACCGCCAGCAGCTTGCCGATGAGGAGGGCGTTGCTGAACTGGCCGACGACCTGGCGCTCCTCCTCGGTCCGGCGCTTGTAATTCGCGAAGTCCGCGGCCGAGCGCTGCCAGTTGTAGAGGTGCTCCTCGCCCTTGGCGCGGACCTCGGCCAGCTCACGCTCGAGCTGCTCGATGCGCTCCGCGAGCTCCAGGCGGCTCGGTGTCTTGATGCTCTCGGCGCGCTCCTCGGCGCGCGTCTTCGGACGCGCGGCCGGGCCGCCGTTCGTGGGGTGATCGGTCATTGGGTCTCGCCGTACTCGCTGTTGATGAGCTCGTTCATGAGGGTCGACAGGTAGCGCACCGTCGGGATCGCGCGCGGGTAGCGCATGCGCGTCGGACCCAGGACACCCAGCAGGCCGAGTGCCCGGTCCGGCGTCCCGTACGGTGCGAACACGAGGCTGACCTCGTGCATCGCATCATTCGTGTTCTCGCGCCCGATGATCACGTGCACTCCGCCGCTGCGGGTGATGACCGGCACAAGCTGCTGCAGGAAGTCGGAGCGCTGGATGACCTCGAGGATCGGCCGCAGCTTGCTCCCCTCGGCGAATTCCGGCTGCTCGAGAACGTTGACGATGCCATCGGTGAAGACCTCCTCCACGACGACCGAGTCCGACTCCTCCAGGACACCGGCGATGACCTCGGCAATCCAGGCCGCCAGGGGGGTGAGCCGTCCGGCACGCCGACGCACCTGCGGAGCGGAGAGGCCGGCGAGCTCGGCATTGAGCGCAATCGCGGTCTCGTCGAGCGCCGCCTGGTCGAGGACCTGGTCGGGCACGGCGCGCTCGAGAGCAGGGCGGTCGAGGCGCCGCTGGCTGACGTTTCCGTCCGCCAGGACGAGCACGAGCAGGCGCGTCCCGTCGGCGAGGGCCACGAGCTGAAGGTGCCCGAAACGAGCGCGTCGCGACCGGGCCGGCGTCACCACCGATGCGGCACGGGTGGTCCCGGCCAGGATGCTGGCCGCCAGTCGGAGCCACTCGTTGCTGGTGAGCTGCACCTGGCTGAACTGGTGCCGGATCATGAGCTGGTCGGTCGTGTCGAGCTCCGCCTCGCGCATGAGCGACTCGACGTACAGCCGATAGCCGAGATCCGACGGGACGCGTCCGGCGCTGGTGTGCGGATGGGTCAGGAGGCCGAGCGCCTCGAGCTCGGCCATGGCGCTGCGCACCGTCGCCGGCGACACGTCGAGGCGATAGCGCGTGACGAGGGCCTTCGATCCGACGGGCACCGCGGTGAGGACGTAGTCCTCGACCACGGCGCGCAGCACCGAACGCTGCCGGTCGGTCAGCTCGACCGCCGGCCTCAGGCTCGGTGTGCGTTCACGCGCGGCGCGATCCTCGGTCATGGTCCTCCTGAGTTCCCGTTAGCACTCTAAGGTCGAGAGTGCCAAAGGGTGTCTGCGGCATGGTACGCCCCGAATTCGACCGATGTCAACGCTCCGCGGCGTCGATGGCCGCCAGCACCGCCCTGCCACGCGGAGAGAGGCGGTAGCCGGGCCGCAGGCTCTCGGTCAGCCCCAGCTCCTTGAGCTTGCGGACGTCGAGCTTGAACGCCGCCCGCTCTCGGCCGAAGGAGGTGGCCAGCTCGATTGCGGGCGCGCTCGGGCGCTGAGCGATGACGCGCAGGACATCGACGGTCCACGCGCCGTGGTGGCTGGCGCGGTCGAGCCGCTCGAGCCGCCCAAGGATGCGGGCCACCTCGACCGAGTCGGGGACGGTCTCGCGCAGCGCGATGCGTGGATCGGGCCCGTCCAGGCGGAGCCGGATCCGGTGGATCCGCCCGGTCGGCCGCCGATCCACGAAGCGCAGGAGCTCCGCAAGGCTGCCAAAGCCGGCCCGGCGCGCGTCGGTCGCGGTCAGCCGCGAGCGAGCCACCGGCTCGACCGCGTCGAAGGCGACGACCCCGACCGAGGTGCGTTGCCGCCCGCCCGCCCGCACCCGCGGCTGCTCCCAGCGCCGGAAGGCGAGCGTGATCGTGCCGTCGGCGATGCCCCGCAGGATCGGGGCGGGGATCATCATCAGCCGGTCGCCGGCAGGAACGGAAGCAGGGCCTCCGACGCGAAGAGGCGCCCATCCGGCGTGAGGCGCAGGCGCTCCGGCGTCACTTCGATGAAGTCCGACGCGACGCGTTTCCAGCGCGCGAGCGGATCGCTCCCGAACTCGTCGGCGAAGCTCCTCCGCTGGAGTCCATCGATCAGACGCAGGCCGAGCGCCATCGCCTCGAAGGCGCGAGCCGGCTCGTCCAAGGGGTCCTTTCCGCCCAGCGGCCGCCGGCCCGCCTCGACGGCCGCGAGGTATGCGTCGAGGTCGCCAACGTTCCACGACCGTTCCGCCAGACCGTCGAATGAGTGCGCGCCGGCGCCGACACCGGTGTACGGCCGGCGCGCCCAGTACGCGCCGTTGTGACGGCTCTCGTGACCGGGGCGCGCCCACGAGCTGAGCTCGTAGTGGCGGTAGCCGGCATCGGCCAGCATCGATTCCGCCAGGCGGTACTGCTCGGCGGCGACGGCGTCGTCCTGGAGATCCGCCATCCGCCTGCGCCAGCGCAACGCGCCGCTCCGGGGCACCGCGGCCCACTCGTCCGGCGCCAGGATCAGCTGGAGGGCGTAACAGCTGATGTGGTCAGGCCCGAGCACGATGGCCGCCTCCAGCCCATCGGCCCAGTCCGCGATCCCCTGCCCCGGGATCCCATAGATGAGGTCGATACTGACGCTCTCGAATCCGGCGTCGCGCGCACGCGCAAAGGCCTCGCGCGCTTCAGCGGCATCGTGCCCGCGGGCCAGCGCGACGAGATCGGCATCGAGCAGCGACTGGACGCCGAGGCTGATGCGGGTCACCCCGGCGTCGCGCAGACCGGCCCAGTCCGGACGCTCGCGCCGGCTGGGGTTCGCCTCCAGCGACACCTCCGCCAGGGCGAACCGCGACCATCGGTCCTTCGCGGCGTCGATGACCCGCGCGACCTGCTCCGGCGCGAGGAGCGAGGGCGTCCCGCCGCCGAACGAGATCGTGCGCAGCTCGCCGTCAGCCGGGCGGAGGCCGATCTCGGCGACGAGCCCGTCGACGTAGCGCGGGATGTCGGCCGCTCGTCCGCCAACGGTGACGAAGTCGCAGTACGCGCACAGCAGCCGGCAGAACGGCACGTGAACGTAGAGATGGTGGGATGGGCCCTCTGCCGTGGAATCAGTCACGTGGCGATCAGCGTGGCGCGTGCGTGAGATGCACGCAACGGCCGACCTGACGCCAGAAACGGGCGATTCGGGGCTCCTGCATGGTCAGCTTGTGCACCGCGGACAGGTAATGGCCACCGACGCGCCGCTGCGTGGCCTTTGGGTGCACAGCAGCAACAGGCACTGGAACGACCGCTTAGATCGGTCGCTGGCGCAGGCGACCTCCGGCGAACCCGAAGAGGGCCATGGTCACCGCGAAGTGGCCGACGATGGCCGGGATGACCGAGCCGGTCTCGTAGGTGACAACGCCCGCCGCCCAGCCGAGGAGCACCGATCCGGCCAGGAAGTACCAGTCGCGGTCGCGCCACGCCCGCCGGTTCGCGAGCCCGTAGACCAGGGCCTGGAGCGCGATCGCCCACCCGGCCGGGACACCGGCGAAGAGGAGCATCCCGAGGATGATCGACCGGAACTGGAGCTCCTCGCTGATGGCGTTGACGGCGGCGCCCAGCACGCGGGACGGAAGGAGCTCGATGGGCAGCGGCAGGATCCCGCCGTAGCGCAGGAAGGCGAGGGCCACCGCGTTGAGGATGGCGATGACGACGAACAGGAGCATGACCGGCAGCATCTCGTCCGTCTGGCCGCCGGTGAGGAAGAGCTGCTCGCGCCCGGAGGGCAGGATGATGGCGATGCCGATCGCGAAGCCGATGACGAGGACGTAGTAGCTGACCGGCCCCATCCACGGGGTGCGATATCGAAAGTAGTCGCTCCGCGTGATGCGCTCCGAGTCGAAGCGCAGGATGACGAGGAAGAGGGTCAGGCCGAACGCGATCGCCAGGCGGAGGGAGTCGAAGAAGCTCACGACGCCCCGTCGTTCATGCGCAGCACGGCAAGGAAGGCCTCCTGCGGGATCTCGACCGAGCCGATCCGCTTCATGCGCTGCTTCCCTTCCTTCTGCTTCTCGAGCAGCTTCCGCTTGCGCGTGACGTCGCCTCCGTAGCACTTGGCGAGCACGTTCTTGCGCATCGCCCGGATCGTATCGCGGCTGATGATATGCGAGCCGATCGCGGCCTGGACCGGCACCTCGAACATCTGACGCGGGATCAGCTCCTTGAGCTTCTCGACCAGCGCCTTGCCGGCGCGGTAGGCGTTCGACCGATGCACGATGAGGCTCAACGCGTCGACCGGCTCCCCGCTGACCAGCAGGTCGAGCTTGACCAGGTCGCCCTCGCGATAGCCGATGTACTGGTAGTCGAGGCTGGCGTACCCGCTGGATCGGCTCTTGAGCAGGTCGTAGAAGTCGATGATCAGCTCGCCCAGCGGCATCTCGAAGTGCAGGTTCACGCGGCTCGGGTCGAGGTACTCCATGTTCTGGAACTCGCCGCGGCGGCTGGTGGCCAGCTCCATGAGCGGGCCGATGTACTCGGTCGGGGTGATGACCTGGGCCGCGACCCAGGGCTCGCTGATCGACTCGATCTCGCCGGGATCCGGCATCTGCGCCGGGTTGTCGACGACGAGCGGATCCGCGCGGTGGAGGAGCTTCGCGCGGTACTCGACGCTCGGCGCCGAGGCGATGAGGTCGAGGTCGAACTCGCGCTCCAGCCGCTCCTGGACGATCTCCATGTGGAGGAGGCCCAGGAAGCCGCAACGGAACCCGAAGCCCAGCGCGGCGGACGACTCGGGCTGGTAGACGAAGCCGGCGTCATTGAGGTGGAGCTTGTCCAGGGCGTCGCGCAGCTCGGGATAGTCGTCGCCGCGGAGTGGGTAGATGCCGGCGAAAACGAGCGGCAGCGGCTCCCGGTAGCCGGGCAGCGGCTCCGGCGCGCCCTGGGTCGCCGACGTCAGGGTGTCGCCGACCTGCGCCTCGCGGATGCTCTTCAGCCCGCTGGCCACGTATCCGACCTCACCAGCCACGAGCCGCTTCGTCGGCATCGGCTGAGGGCGGAAGTAGCCCAGCTCCAGGATCTCCGACTCGGCGTCGGTGGCCATGAAGCGGATGCGGTCGTGGTCGTGGAGGGTGCCCTCCGCCAGGCGCACGTAGGCGACGACGCCCTTGTAGGCGTCGTAGTGGCTGTCGAAGACGAGCGCTTGGAGTGGGGCCTTCTCGGAGCCGCGCGGGGCTGGAACGCGGCGGACGATCGCCTCGAGGACCTCGTGGACGCCCGTCCCCTCCTTGGCGCTCACCGAGAGCACCTCCTCGCGGGGGATGGCGAGGGTCTCCTCGAGCTCGTCCATCACCAGCTGCGGATCGGCGCTCGGCAGGTCGATCTTGTTGATGACCGGGATGACGGTCAGCCGCTGCGCCATCGCAAGGTGGACGTTGGCCAGGGTCTGGGCCTCGATGCCCTGGGTGGCATCGACCACCAGGATCGCCCCCTCGCAGGCCTGCAGCGAACGGCTCACCTCGTAGGTGAAGTCGACGTGACCGGGCGTGTCGATGAGGTTCAGCGCGTACGACTCGCCGTCATCGGCGTCGTAGTGCAGGCGCACGGCGCGCGCCTTGATCGTGATCCCCTTCTCGCGCTCCAGGTCCATCGAGTCGAGGACCTGCGACGTCATCTGGCGCCGGTCGATGGTATGCGTCGCCTCGAGGAGCCGATCGGCGAGCGTCGACTTCCCGTGGTCGATGTGCGCGACGATGCTGAAGTTGCGGATGCGCTCCGGGGGGATCACGGCGGCGAGTCTAGCCGACCTCGCCCACGGATCCCGAAGGCTCAGCCGCCCGACGCTGGCGGAGCGTCGCCGGTGCCGCCGGCCGTCTCGCCGTCATCGTCGGCGGGTGGCGGTGGCGCAGCCGGCGTCGGTCCGACGAGGGTGATGCCGTTGACCGTGCGGTATGAGCTGAACCAGTGGTTCTCGTGGAGAACTGTGCCGTCGGCGGCATACACGATGCGGGTCCGCGACACGTCGTGCCCGTCGTGCGGGTACTCGACGCGCTTCGAGGTTCCGGGCGCCATGGCCGAGCTCACCTGGGTCGTCTCGATCGCCGTCCGGAAATTGCTCGTCGCGGCATCGCTGAGGACGACGGTGCGGCCGGTGGGGACGGTCCAGATCTGGAATGTCACGAAGCCGTTGCCCCCGAAGCCGCGGATCACGATCGGGTTCTCGGTGTCGTTGCGGAAGGTCATGTCCTGGACGTAGTTGTCGTCCATGTACACCGTGGCGTCGAGCCCGTCGGGGTAGCGGTCGATGTAGTAGTAGTGGTTCATTCGCTCGCCGATCTCGAGCCCGGCGCGCATGGCCGCGTTGAAGAGGGTGGTCGACGTCGAGCAGATACCGCCCCCGATGGCTCCTCCCTTCACACTCCGCCCGTTGATGATGACGCCGCCGTACATGAAGCCGCGCTCGACCGTCACCGGGCCGATGCCACCCCAGAAGCTGAACCACTCGCCGGGTGCGAGGTTGCGGCCGTCGATGTCGCGAGCCGGGATGTTGATGTTGTTGCCCCAGCCGTTCCCCTCGCCGGGGACGTAGTAGGTCGTCCAGCTCGAGACCAGCTGCATCTGCGGTCGGATCGCCTCGGCGGCGGCAGTCGTCAGCGCCGGCTCGGTCACGTTCACGGCCAGCGCCATCGTCGGGACCGACGCGCCCGAGGCGCGGTCGCCGAGCGCGGCGAGGAGCGCGGACGATGACTCGTCGACCACCAGCTCGCGGCCGTCCTGCCCCGCGATGACACCGCCGAGCCCACCGCCCGGCGCGACGGCGATCTTCGCATTCACCGGTGTCTGGTCCACGTCTTCGGCGAGCGCGGCGATGGCGCCAGCGGCGGCCGTCTGGTCGACGCGGGCCGCGTAGACGTCGCTGCCCTGCGGGCCGAAGCTGATCCACTCGGCGATGGTGGCCGCGTCCAATGTCAGCGCCTCGTCGTCGCTGCCGGGAATCGTCAGATCGAGATCGGCCACGAGCGACTCGGCGGTCGCCGCCGCGCGGGTGGCGGCCGCAGTGTCGACGGTTGGCTTCACGGCGAGGGCTGAGACGGGCACGCCGACGTCGTCGGGATCAGTGTTGTCGACTGCCGTGGCCAGCGCGGCCGCGACGTCCTTGGCGGCGACCACGCGCCCTTCAGCCGAGGCATTGACGGTCAGCGTCGTCCCGTCGCGCGTGACCGTGGCCTCGACCGGGTAGGTGCTCGCGGCGATCGCAACGCGACGCGCGGCGGCCTCCAGGGCGGCGTCGTCGTAAGCGTGGACGAGCACTGGCTGGCGGCTGGGGTGGATGAGGCTGCGCAGCCGCTCGATGGCGGCGCCGAACGGGTTGCCGTCGCGGCCGACGGCCATCGCCGCGGCGACCATGGCGTCGAGATCGTTCGCGCGGCCGAGCTCGTCGTAGGTCACCGTGAACTCGGCCCCATCGACGCTCACGACGGCCTCGCCGGTCGACAGTGACGGGAGGCGCTCGGCCAGGCGTTCGCGCGCGGCGGCTCGGTCCAGCCCGGCCAGGTCGATGCCCGCGACGCTGACCCCGCGCATCACCCCGTCGCCGGCGGTGACACCGACGACCAGGGCGGCGCCGGCGAGCGCGACGAAGCCGACGGCGATGGTGACGACGAAGCCGATCAGCATCGATCGGCGCGCCGGGGCCGTCGAGACAGGGCGGATGAAGCGGCGCGGGAGCGTGGCGGTGGTCATGGATACTGGTGGGGAGACGCTTGATCAGCCATCGGCGTTGCGGCTGGTGTCGCCGCCGTCTCCCCTCGCTCGGGTACTCCCTCGTGAGCCGTCGCGCGCGCGGGCAGCGCGTCGTCCGACGGTGAGCCGGATTGTCGCCGCTGAGCGCCGATCTGTCGAGTGGCCCGCGTCGGTCCCCGCTGGTATACTTCCGCCTCCGCGCGGGCGTCATCGGGTGTGCCGTCCTGCGCCGATTCAACCTTCGAACGAGGACGCCACGTGGCAAGAACGGCCCGAACCTGGAAGGGCGCGCGCACGCCCTCCGCCCTGAAGCGCGTGCGCCAGTCGCTCCGCCGGCGCGCGGTCAACCGGCGCACCCGGAGCCAGGCGAAGACGCTCGTCCAGCAGGCCAGCGACATCGCGCTCGGCCGCGCCGACGGGGACGGCCGCGAGGCGGTGACCGCGGCGATCAGCGCGCTCGACAAGGCCGCCGAGAAGGGCATCCTCCACCCCAACAACGCCGCGCGACGCAAGAGCCGACTCATGGCCAAGGTCAACGCCGCTCATCTGCTGGACGGCGCCGAGGGCGGCAGCGGCACGACGGCGAAGAAGCGGACCGCGGCCAGCAAGACGGCGCAGCGCAAGAAGGTCGCCGCGGCGAAGGCCTCGAAGGCCGCCGCGGGCAGGGCCGCCGATCGTCCGCGCACCGCCGCCGGCAAGGCGAAGGTCGCCGTCACGCGAGCCAGCCGCGAGTCGGCCGCCGCGCGTCGTCGCGCGAAGACGTCGGAGGACGAGACCGAGTCCTAGCGCGTCGACAGCACGCATCGAGCCCCGGGCCTGACCGTCCGGGGCTTCGTCGTATCAGCCGTTCGTGTGCCGCGCCGGCGACCAGAACACGAGGACCTCGAGGTCGTCGGTGATCTCGCTGAACCGATGCTCGACGCCGGCCGCGACGAACGCGACCGATCCAGGTCCGACGCTGACCGTCTCGTGCGCGATCGTCAGCCGGGCCCGCCCGCGAGCGACGTAGTACACCTCGTCCTCGGTGTGCGGCTGCTGGTCGTCGACGCTGCCCGCCAGCCAGCGCGTGATCGTGAGGCTCAGTGAGCCGCCGGGCGAACGGAAGAACTCGCGGAAGTCGTGACGGTCCTGGGCGAGACCGGCGACGAGCTCACCGAGATCGAAGGCGTCAGCCACGGCGCGCGGCGAAGGCGCGCGGGCCGGCGTACTCGGCCGCGTCGCCCAGCTCTTCCTCGATGCGCAGCAGCCGGTTGTACTTGGCGATGCGCTCCGAGCGGCTGATGGAGCCGGTCTTGATCTGGCCGGCGTTGAGCGCCACCACGAGGTCGGCGATCGTGGTGTCCTCCGTCTCGCCCGACCGATGGCTGATGACGGCAGTCCAGCCCGCGCGCTGGGCCATCTCGACGGCCTCGATGGTCTCGGTCAGCGTCCCGATCTGGTTGAGCTTGACGAGGATGCTGTTCGCCGCTCGCTCGCGGATCGCCCGTCCCAGCCGCTCGGTGTTCGTGACGAGCAGGTCGTCGCCGACGAGCTGGACGCGGCCACCCAGGCGCTCGGTGAGCGCGGTCCAGCCCTGCCAGTCGTCCTCGGCGAGCCCATCCTCGAGGCTGACGATCGGGTAGCGCTCGACCCAGTCGGTCCAGAAGTCGACGAGCTCGGCGCCGGTCAGGGCGCGGTCCTCGCGGGCCAGCGTGTAGCGGCCGTCGGCGTACAGCTCGGTGGTGGCAGGGTCGAGCGCGATGGCAATCTGCTCATTGGGGACGTACCCGGCGCGCTCGACAGCGGTGAGCACCGCCGAGATGGCGTCCTCGTTGCTGCCGAGGCTCGGCGCGTAGCCGCCCTCGTCGCCGACTGTCGTCGCGAAGCCCTCCTCGTGGAGGAGGGCGCCGAGCGCATGGAAGGTCTCGGCCGCCCAGCGCAGGCCCTCGCGGAAGGTCGGCGCGCCGAGCGGGACGATCATGAACTCCTGGAAGTCGGTCGAGTCGATGGCGTGCTTGCCGCCGTTCAGGATGTTCACAAGCGGCACGGGCAGCGTCCGCGCGCCGGCCCCGCCGAGGTAGCGGTACAGCGGCAACGCGACCGACTCGGCGGCGGCGTGGGCGACCGCCAGGCTGGCACCGAGGAGCGCGTTCGCCCCGAGCTTCGACTTGTTCGGCGTCCCGTCCAGCGAGATGAGGAGTCGGTCGACGCTGACCTGGTCGAGCGCGTCGATCCCCATGAGCTCCGGGCGCAGCGTCTCGTTCACGTGGCGCACGGCCTCCAGGACCCCCTTGCCGCCATAGCGCGTCGCGTCGCCATCCCGCAGCTCGACCGCCTCGTGCGCGCCGGTGGAGGCGCCCGACGGCACCATCGCCGTCCCCACCGCGCCGTCCTCCAGGAAGACGTCGACCTCGACCGTCGGATTGCCGCGCGAGTCGAGGATCTCGCGACCGATGACGTCCTCGATCAGGCTCGTCACTTCTTCACCTTTCGCTTCGCCGCAGCTCGCTTCGGAGGGTCATCGACCGGAAGGAGGGCCTCGACCCCCGGCAGCGCCTTCCCCTCCAGGAACTCGAGCGAGGCACCCCCACCGGTGCTGACGTGCGTCATCCGTTCCGCGAGGCCGAGCTGTTCGACGGCGGCGACCGAATCTCCGCCACCGACGATGACGACGACGCCGGCCTTCGCCCGCCCGGCCAGGTATCGGGCCATGGCGTTCGTGCCTTCCGCCATCTGCGGCTGCTCGAAGACGCCCATCGGCCCGTTCCAGAACACCGTCTTTGCCTTCGAGAGGTGCTCGGTGTAGGCGCCCAGCGTCTCCGGGCCGATGTCGACCACCATCTGGTCCTTCGGCACCTCGCCGATCGGCACCGTCGTGGTCTTCGCGCGATGGTGGATCTGCGGCGCGATGACCGCATCGGTCGGGAGCATGAGTCGGACGCGCTTCGTCCGCGCCCGGGTAACGATGAGCCGGGCATTGGCCAGCTGGTCGTCCTCGACGAGGCTCTTGCCGACCGCGATACCCCTCGCCGCCAGGAAGGTGTTCGCCATCCCGCCGCCGACGAGCACGGCCTGGCAGCGGGACAGGAGCGCATCGAGGACCTCGAGCTTGCCCGACACCTTGGCGCCGCCGATGACCGCATGGAACGGGCGCGCCGGCCTCTCGAGGAGCCGGGAGAGGGCGTCGACCTCGCGCTCCATGAGCAGCCCGGCGACGGACGGCAGGTAGTGGGTGATGCCCTCGGTCGACGCGTGGGCGCGGTGGGCGGCGCCGAACGCATCGTTGACGTAGACGTCGGCGAGGCTGGCGAGCTCCTGTGCGAATTCGGGGTCGTTCGCCTCCTCCGCGGCATGGAAACGCAGGTTCTCGAGCAGGAGCATGTCGCCGGGCCGCAGCTTGTCGACCGCCACCTGCACGCCTGGCCCCAGCGCGTCTCCGGTCATGCGGACCGGTCGCCCGAGGAGCTGGCTCAGGCGCTCCGCGACGGGCCGGAGGCGGAGCGAGTCATTGACCTTGCCCTTCGGGCGGCCGAGGTGGCTGGCGAGCACCACCGAGGCGCCCCGCTCGAGGAGGTTGACGATCGTCGGCAGGCTGGCGCGGATCCGGGTGTCGTCGGTGATTCGCCCGTCGTCGAGCGGGACGTTGAGGTCAGCGCGCAGGAAGACGCGCTTCCCGCTGACGTCCACATCGCGAACCGTCTTCTTGTCCACGCCCGCCTCAGAGCCGCTCGGCCATGAACGCGGCGAGGTCCGCCACGCGGGACGAGTAGCCCCACTCGTTGTCGTACCAGGCGATGATCTTCAGCAGGTTGTCGCCGGCCACCATGGTCGACGCGGCGTCGACGATGCTCGAGCGATCATCGCCCTTGAAGTCCATGCTCACCAGCTCCTCCTCCGTGTAGCCCAGGAGGCCCTTCATCGGCCCATCGGCGGCCGCGCGCAGGGCCTCGTTCGCCGATTCGGCCGTGACCAGCTTCTCGGTGACCGCGACGAAGTCGATCACGCTGACCGTCGGGGTCGGCACACGGAGGCTGAAGCCGTCGAACTTGCCCTTGAGCTCGGGGATGACGAGGGCCAGCGCCTTCGCCGCCCCGGTCGTGGTGGGGATGATGTTCTGTCCGGCGCTCCGAGCTCGCCGCAGGTCCTTGTGGAACACGTCGAGGACGTTCTGGTCGTTCGTGTAGCTGTGGACCGTCGTCATCAGCCCGCGCTCGATGCCGAAGCTGTCGAAGACGACCTTCGCCGGCAGGGCGAGCCCGTTCGTCGTGCAGCTCGCGTTGCTGACGACGTGGTGCTGCTCGGGGTCGTATCGGTCCTCGTTGACTCCGAGGACGATGGTGACGTCCTCGTTCTTGGCTGGGGCGGAGATGATCACCTTGCGTGCGCCGGCATCTCGATGGGCCTGGGCCTTCGTCGCATCGGTGAAGATGCCCGTCGACTCGACCACGATGTCGACGCCGAGATCCTTCCACGGCAGCGCTGCGGGATCGCGCTCGCTGTACGAGCGGATGCTCCGACCGTCGACGACGATCTCGTTCTCACCGGCCCGCACCTCGCCGGGATAGCGGCCGTAGGTCGAGTCGTACTTGAAGAGGTGGGCGTTCGTCTCGTCGTCGGCAAGGTCGTTGATGGCGACGACCTCGAGCGCATCGGAGTGGCGCTGGAGGATGGCCTTCAGGGTCTGCCGGCCGATGCGGCCGAAGCCGTTGATCCCGATGCGGGTGGTCACGAGTGCAGTGCTCCTTGCTGGGGCCGCGACCCGGCCGCGTAGGCGGGGTCGTCGATTCGGTCATTGACGATCGGCAGGCCGCCGATGAGGGAGACGTCGGCCCCGAGGGCCGCCGGAACGATGCGGACACGATCGAGAAGGATGGGCAAGGCCCTTCGCTGCATCTCGCGAGCGATGACGTCGAAGAGGTTGGGATGGTGCTCGGCGATGCTGCCGCCGATGACGATGACCTCCGGATCGAGCAGGTTGGCGAGGGATGCACACAGCGCGCCGATCGCGGTCCATGCCCGCTCGAGCAGCGCGGCGCAGGCGGCGTCGCCGGCGGCTGCAGCCCGCGCAACGAGCTCCGCGTCGACCTCCTCTCCCTGCGCGGCGAGGTGGGCGAGCGGCGTGTCGGTCGGGCCGCCGCGGAGGAGCTCGCGTGCCTCACGGGCAAGTGCGGTTCCCGAGGCAATCGCCTCGACGTGGCCCACGCCGCCACAGCCGCAGGCCGGGCCGTCGAGCTCAACAGTGACGTGACCGACCTCGCCGGCCGTTCCGTGGCGCCCGACGATCCGTCGCCCATCGCTGATGATGCCGCCGCCGATCCCGGTCGAAACGGTGATGTAGATCGCGTCGCGGGTGCCACGCGCCGCGCCGTAGCGCCACTCGCCCATCACCGCCACGTTCGTGTCTCTCTCGAGGAACGCGGGCAGATCGAGCGCCTCCGCGATGCGCGGCGCGAGGACGACGTCCCGCCAGCCGACGAGGTTCGGCGCGAGGACGACGATGCCGCGCCAGGGATCGAGCGGGCCCGGCGATGAGATCGAGACACCGATGGGGTCGGGAAGGCCGGCCGCCGCGGCGTCGTCGCGCACGGCGCGCGCCAGGACGGCGATGCGTCCAAGGACGGCGTCGATCCCCTCTTCCGACTCGGTCAGCACCGCGCGCCGGCCGTGCACCGTCAGATCGGGCGTGATCAGAGCGGCGCGGATCTGCGTGCCACCGAGGTCGACCGCCAGGATCGACCGGTCTGGTGCGCTCTCCACGACGACCAATTCTAGCGGCGCGAGGTCGGGAGCCGCCGGCGCCGGACAGGCCGAGGGCGCGCCGGCGAGTGCCGGCGCGCCCTCCAGCGCGGGGTCAGGGTCGGCTCAGCCGCCGATCTTGAACATCTTCGTGCCGCACACCGGACAGGTGCCCTGGGTCGCCGGCTTGCCGTTCTTCATCGTGATCTTCGTCGCGTCGTTCATCTCGCGCTTCGCCTTGCACTTGACGCAATAGGCCTCGGTCGCCATCGGTGTTCATTGCCTCCTAGTGGCCGGCATCGTCGCCGGACGTTCCTTGTGACCACCTATCGGCGGTCGATCAGTGCTCCGCGACGGGCGATCGTGTCGCCGCCATCGGTGTCGACCTGCCAGAGCAGGTGGATGCCGGCCAGCCCGGCATCGATGCAACGTGCCTCCGCGGCCTCCTTCGCCGCGCCTTCCAGGAACGTGCCGTCCGTCCGCTGCGCGTATGCCGCGCAGATGGTGCCGGACCGCAGTCCCGCCAGGTGCGCCAGCACGAAGAGTGCCGACGACTCCATCTCGAGATTCGCCACACGCTGGCGGCGAAGCTCGTCTGCGAGCTCAGGATAGCGAACAGGGAGCGTGCGCATCGCACGTCCCTGCGGAGCGTAAAACCCGCTCGC
>DASUFJ010000099.1:0-11820 GCA_036274575.1 Candidatus Limnocylindria bacterium | reverse complement strand
CTGCTGGAGGATCGGCCCGGAGGCGAGGAGCTGGACCTTGCGCGAGCCGCCCGTGGCCGGACGGAACCGATAGAGGCCGCGGATGACGCCGTCCTCGACGCCCTCGGCCTTCGGCGCCTGGACCCAGTTCTCGTTGTAGAGCGTGACGTAGTAGAAGACGTCCTCGGCGCGCTCGCCGTACATGCGGTCGATGCCTTCCCGGACGATGATCGCGAGCTCGTAGGCGTAGCCCGGGTCATAGGCGAGGATGTTCGGGACGACGCTGGCGAGCACCTGCGAGTGCCCATCTGTGTGCTGGAGGCCCTCGCCGGTGAGCGTCGTGCGGCCGGCGGTCGCGCCCATCATGAAGCCTCGGCCGCGAGCGTCGCCGAAGGCCCAGACCTGGTCGCCGGTCCGCTGGAGCCCGAACATCGAGTAGAAGGTGTAGAACGGCACGACCGGCTCGTTCCATGTCGCGTACGCGGTGCCGGCGGCCTGGAACGAGCTGACCGATCCGGCCTCGGTGATGCCCTCCTCCAGGAGCTGGCCGTCGGCCTTCTCGAGGTAGCTGAGCAGGAGCTCGGCGTCGACCGGCGTATAGCGCTGGCCCAGCGGGTTGTAGATGCCGACCTCCTTGAACAGCGGGTCCATGCCGAAGGTCCGCGCCTCGTCGGGGATGATCGGTACGATGCGCCGCCCGATGGCGGGGTCGCGGACGAGGTTCCGCACGAGGCGGCTGAAGGCCATCGTCGTGCTGGCGGGCCGCTCGGAGCCGGCGAAGAACTCGCTGAACGCCTCCTCGCGGGGAGCGGGCAGCGGCTTCGGCGTGAACCGGCGCTTCGGCAGCACGCCGCCCAGCGCGGCGCGGCGCTCGAGCATGTACTGGATCTCGGGCGCATCGGTTCCGGGGTGGTAGTACGGCGCCTCCTTGAGCTTGTCGTCCGGGATCGGCAGCTCCAGGCGGTCGCGGAAGATCTTCAGCTCGTCCGAGGTCAGCTTCTTTGCCTGGTGGGTCACATTGCGACCCTCGATGCCCGGCCCGAGCGTCCAGCCCTTCACCGTCTTGGCCAGGATGACCGTCGGGGCGCCGGTATGGGCCACGGCCGCGGCGTAGGCCGCGTGGACCTTGCGATAGTCATGTCCGCCGCGGCGCAGCTTGGCCAGCTCGTCGTCCGACATGTGCTCGACCAGGGCGCGCAGGCGCGGATCGGGGCCGAAGAAGTGCTCGCGGATGTAGGCGCCGTCGCTGACGGCCATGCGCTGGTAGTCACCGTCGAGGGTCTCATTCATCCGGTTGAGGAGGATGCCGTCCTTGTCGCGGGCCAGCAGGTCGTCCCACTCCCGGGCCCAGATGACCTTGATGACGTTCCAGCCGGCGCCCCGGAAGACGGACTCGAGCTCCTGGATGATCTTGCCGTTGCCGCGCACCGGACCGTCCAGTCGCTGGAGGTTGCAGTTCACGACGAAGGTGAGGTTGTCGAGACCCTCGCGCGCCGCGAGGCCCAACGCGCCGACCGCCTCCGGCTCGTCCATCTCGCCGTCACCGAGGAAAGCCCAGACGCGGGCGCGGGACGTGTCGGCCAGGCCGCGGGCCGCCAGGTACCGGTTGAACCGCGCCTGGTAGATGGCGGCCATCGGCCCGAGGCCCATGCTGACGGTTGGGAACTGCCAGAAGTCGGGCATGAGCCGCGGGTGCGGGTAGGAGGACAGGCCGAGCTGTGGCGTCAGCGACTCGCGCCGGAAGTGGTCGAGGTTCTCCTCGGTCAGCCTTCCCTCCAGGAAGGCGCGGGCGTAGATGCCGGGCGCCGCGTGGCCCTGGAAGTAGATCTGGTCGCCGGGTCCCTCATCCGACCCGCGGAAGAAGTGGTTGTAGCCGACCTCGTAGAGGCTGGCGGCGCTGGCGTAGGTCGACAGGTGGCCGCCGATGCCCTCGTAGCTCGTGTTGGCTCGCAGGACCATGGCGAGGGCATTCCAGCGGATCATGCGCCGGATCCGCAGCTCCATGGCCTCGTCCCCGGGGAAGTAGGGCTCCTGCTCGGGGCTGATCGTGTTGATGTAGCGGGTCTGCGTCAGGGTCGGCAGGCCAACCTGCAGCTGGCGGGCGCGCTTCAGGAGCCGATACAGGATGAACCGCGCCCGATCCGTCCCCGCCTGCTCCACGACGGCGTCGAGCGAATCGACCCATTCCTGCGTCTCGACCGGATCGATGTCCGGGAGCTGCTGCTTGAACTGGTCGAAAATCTCGTGGATCGGCTGCGACATCGCTCATATCGTACAGACCGATGCGACCGCACGCTCAGGGCGGGGCGAGTCGTCGCAATTCACGCGGAGTGTGAGTTATGCGCCGCGGAGCGTCGATTAAGCGTCCGGATTCACGCCTCGTGTGAATGGAGACCGCTCAGGAGGAGCTCAGCCCGCATATCGGTCACCTGGTGTGAATCGTGACCGTTCGCGACGTTGACGCCGTACCGGTCAGACCAGCTCAGAGTCGGGAACGGGCTCCGATGCTGGTCACCACAGAGGCTCGGAGCGGAGCGTGGTAACGGGTGGCCGAGACAGGAATGGTCGTCCGTCGTCCCGATACGCCTCGAGCCACGATGGCGAGCCGTTGGTCAGGACCCGGAGCATGACGCCCATGCCGTCGGCATCCTCTCCCACGAGCTCGACCGGCAGGACCGCGTGAAGATACCCATCGGCCGACATCGTCGGTCCGATCTCAGCCAACACGACGCTGGGGCAATGGTCGCATTCGCCATGCACACGTAATGAATCGGAGGCAAGGGCCTCGGATCCGCACTCCTGGCGAAGCCGCGTGAGTCCAGACTCCCATGCATCAGCTTCTCGCGGTGAAGGCAATTCGCGCTCCAGATGCGCCAAGCTCGTGAACGTTATTTCGATGTCGCGAGCGTCGTCATGGTCCGTCATGAGCAGACCGTATCAGTCACGAGGTCGACGAAGGAATCGCGGCAGCTCAGCGTCGGCGATGAGACACCGCGTAGACTCGGAGGTCGTGGAAGCGACGGTCGCCTGACATCCCGTGCGCACCATCTACCGGTCGGAGCCGCCGTGGCCGCACCGTGTCCTCATCCTCGGCGGTGGATTCGCGGGCGTCGAGACGGCGCGCCATCTCGAGAGGCTGACGCGCCGGCGGGAGGACATCGAGGTCTGGATCGTCAGCCGCGAGAACTTCACCGTCTTCACGCCCCTCCTGCCCGAGGTCTGCTCCGGCCAGCTCGAGGCGCGGCACAGCGTGACCGCCCTCCGCGCGCAGCTGCGGAAGCCGTCGAGCTGGGCCGTCACCGCCGACGTCGAGGCGATCGACCTCGACGCGAAGCAGGTCACCGTCCGCGGCGGCGACGGGGATCTCCATCGGCTCAACTTCGACACGCTCGTCATCGCGCTCGGGGCGGAGACGGCGACGTTCGGGATTCCGGGCATCCACGAGTACGCGGTCGGCATGAAGACCCTGGCCGATGCGTTCGCGCTCCGCAACCGGGCGATCGAGATGCTCGAGCGGGCCGATCTCGAGGAGGACGCGGACTCGCGTCGGGCACAGCTGACGTTCGTGGTCGGTGGAGCCGGGTTCAGCGGCGTCGAGACCGCGGGCGAGCTGGAGGACTTCGTCCGCCGCGTGCGGAAGCGGTTCTATCCCAAGATCCGGCCCGACGAAATTCACGTTCACCTGGTCGAGCTCAAGGATCGGGTGCTGCCCGAGCAATCGCCCGAGATGGGTGACTACGCGGCGCGGAAGCTCGCCGCGCGCGGCTTCCGGATCCACCTTTCGACGCCGATCCGCGAGGTGCGCGAGGGCGCCGTGGTCGTCGGCGACGGCGAGCTCATCCCGACGCGGACCGTCGTGTGGACGGGAGGGGTCCAGCCCTCGCCGGTGGTGAGGGAGGCGGGGATCGAGGTCGACCGCGCCGGGCGGGCGATCGTGCAGCCGACGATGGAGACGAGCCGCGCCGGGGTGTGGGCGATCGGCGACTGCGCCCGGATCCCGCACGTCGACCAGCCCGAGACGTTCCACGCACCCACGGCCCAGAACGCGGTGCGCGAGGCGAAGCGCCTGGCGCGCAACATCGTCGCCTCCATCGACGGGCAGACTCAGGAGATCGAGCCGTTCCGTTACGACGTCATCGGCACGCTTGCCAGCATCGGGCACTTCAACGGCGTCGGGGTCGTGTTCGGCATCCGCGTGCGCGGGGTCATCGCCTGGTTCATGTGGCGCGGCTACTACTGGGCCCGGGTGCCGGGCATCGGCGGAAAGGCGCGCGTGGCGCTCGACTGGCTCCTCAATCTCGTATTCGGCTCCGACCCGGTGCAGCTCAAGGTCGATTACCCGGGCGATCGGGGCGGGATGGGACCGTCGGGCACTCGGCGGCCGCCGACGCGCTCGGTGGACCCCCGCGGCTAGACTTGCCGACGATGTCCCGGGAAGAGCGGCGCGCCTACCAGCGCCAGATGAAGGGGATCGAGCGCGGGCCCCAGCTCCCGTCGTCGGCACGCGCGCGCTCGGAGCGCAACGCCGCCCGTCGCGCCGCGGGACGACCGGCGAGCACGGGACCGGCCCCGTTCGACGGGCGCTTCTGGCTGCGGTCCGCGCTCATCGCGGTCGCGCTCGGCTTCCTCGCGTTCAGCCTGCAGTGGGGCGAGGGTATGCCGTGGGCGCTCTACGTCGGCCTCATCGTGGGCGGGATCGCCCTCGCGATTCTCGTCGCCTTCCGGTTCCTCCAGCGACGCCTCCCCAGCCGCTCCTGAGGCGGAGGGGATGTCGACGCTCCAGCTGGTCGCCGCCGTCGCGCTGGGCTACGTCCTCGGTGCCATCCCGTCCGGCGTGCTGGTGGGACGCCTGCGCGGCGTCGATCCCCGAGACGCCGGATCGGGTCGCACCGGCACGACGAACGCGTACCGCACGATGGGCATGCGCTGGGCGGCGCTCGTCGCCGTTCTCGACGTGGCCAAGGGCGTCGCCGCCGTCCTGCTCGGGAATCTCATCGGTCCCGGGCCGTGGGCCGGCGCCCTCGCGGGAGTTGCGGCCGTCGTCGGCCACGTGCGATCGGTGTTCATCGGCTTCGAGGGCGGACGTGGCGTGGCGACCGGTGCCGGCGTCATGATCCTGCTCGCGCCGCTCGCCGTGCTTGCCGCCATCGTCGAGTTCGCGGTCGTCGTGGGTGCCACACGCTACGTCTCCCTCGGATCCATCCTCGGCTCGATCACGGTGGCGATCATCTCCGTGGTCCTCGCGGCGGTCGGCTGGGCAGGGATCGAGGTGGCGGTGGCCGGCTGCGCGATCGCGGCGATCGTCGTGGTCTCGCACGCCGACAATATCGAGCGGCTGCGGGCGGGGACGGAACGGAGGTTCGGCAGTGGCTGAACGCGAACAGCAGGCGGCGTCGATCGTGACGCTCCCGAACCTGCTCGGAATCGGCCGCATCGTCGCCACGCCGATCGTCATGGCGCTGCTCCTGGCCGACGGGGCTGGCACCGACTTGCTGGCCGCCGTCCTCTTCGTGGCCGCCGCGCTGAGCGACATCCTGGACGGCTGGATCGCGCGATCGCGCGACGAGGTCACGCCGCTGGGCGTGTTCATGGATCTGGCGGCGGACAAGGTGCTCGTGGCCGGTGTCCTCGTCGCCATGGTTGCCGTCGGCCTCGTGCCGGTCTGGATCGCGGCGACGATCCTGATCCGCGAGTTCGTGGTCCAGGCGGTGCGTCAGCTGGCCGCCGCCGAGGACGTCGTGATCAGCGCCCGATCGCTGGGCAAGGCCAAGACGTTGGCGACGAACGCCGGCCTCGCGGTCCTCTTCCTGGCCGCCGACGCCTCGACCGGTGGGCCGATTGCCGCCACCGGCGCCGGACCCTTCCTCGAGGCACTGGGCTTCTGGACCCTCGTGCTCGCGACCCTGCTGACGGTCGTCTCCGGGCTCGACTACATCCGCGGCGCGTGGCCGGTCCTCACCGGAGCGCGCTGAGGGGCGTCCTCGGCCTTGCGTGCCGTTCATGCAACGGCCAAGCAAGGGTCGTTGACGGCCCGCTCCCTGCCGGAATGTGCAACCCGCGCACAGCGGCGCGAATGAATGGCGCGCCGACAGCGTCGTGTTGGCCGTTGCGTGCACCAGCGGCACACCGTCCCGGAGCGCCCTGAGGTGGGGGCCCCGCGCCCTATTTGATGAGCTTGCGCTCCATCTGGCGCATCGCGATCCAGAGGCAGATCGCGAAGAAGACCGCGAGGTAGGCGAAGTCCCACAGCTGCGCCGGGCCCAGCAGCCCGGTCGAGAGGCCGCGGATGAGGTTGATGGCGTGGTAGAGCGGCGTGAGCTGCATGAACCACTGGATCGGCTCCGGGTAGGCCGAGACCGGGAAGAAGGTGCCGCTGAACAGGAACATCGGCATGACGATGAGCCCCATCGGCACGTCGAAGTCGTTGACCGTCCGCAGGTAGGAGGTGCCGGCCAGGCCGGCCGCGGCGAACGCGGCGGCGACGAGGAGCGCGGCGGGGATCATGAGGATGCCCCACGGCGAGAGGATCAGGCCGGCGACGAGCATGATGACGAACATCGCGACCGCGTACAGGGCGGCGCGCATGAGCGCCCACAGCATCTCGCCGATGGCGATCTCGGTGATCCCCATCGGTGTTGCCAGCACCCCGTCGTAGATCTTCGCGAAGTTCAGCTTGAAGAAGACGTTGAAGATCGTCTCGAAGACGGCGCCGTTCATCGCCGCCGTCGCGAGGAGCGCCGGCGCCACGAACGCGACGTACGAGATTGTGCGGCCCTCGACGAACTCCGGTGGAACGTTGCCGATGATCCCGCCGATGCCGAGGCCGATGCCAAGGAGGTAGAAGATCGGCTCGAAGACGCCGGAGAAGATGATGATCCACTGGTGGCGGTAGACCATCACGTTGCGCTCGACGAGGCGCCGGGCGCGCCAGATGCGCGACCAGGCGGTGGCGAGGCCGCCGGGCGGGGCTGGGGTTGCGGAGCGCGCGAGCGTCGTCATCCCGCCATCCGCCGGGTGAGGTTCCGCTCCGCCAGCGTCGCGCCGACCGTGAACATCACGAGCAGGTACGTGAGGTGGAGCGGCGCGGTGAGCGGATCGAGTGTGTCGAGCACCGCTCCGCGGATCAGCTCGACGCCGTGGAAGAGCGGCGTTGCCCACGCGAGGAGCTGGAGCGGCTCGGGCAGCTGGGTCAGCGGGAAGAACGTGCCGCTGAACAGGAACAGCGGGTTGATGACGAATCGGAAGATCGCGGAGAACCCGACGTCGTTCTTCTGCGTCGCCGTGAAGGCGATGAGGCAGGCGCTGAACGCGAGCCCCGTGAGCACGGCGAACGGGATCGCGAGCACGGCCATCGGCGTGCGCGGGACGCCGAAGAGGAAGAGGACGACGAGGAAGACGGCCGCCAGTGAGCCGATCCGGAAGGCGGACCAGGCGAGCTCGCCGAGGACGATGTTCCGGATCCCGAGGGGCGTGGAGAGGATGGCCTCGTAGTTCCGGCCCCACATGATCTTGTTCATGATCGGGTAGGTCGATTCGAAGGTGGACGTCTGCATGGCCATCGCGGCGAGGAGGCCCGGGCCGAGCCATTGAACGTAGGGAACCCCGCCGAAGGCGCTGAGGTCGGACGGCTGCATGAGGGTGCCGAGACCCAGGCCCATGGCCGTGAGGAAGAGGACCGGCTGGAGAAAGCCGAACGCCAGCGACCGGTGCCAGAGGCGCCGATAGACGAGCCAGTTGCGCTGCCAGACGCGCCCCGAGGCGGCGATGACGGTCACGGGATCACTCGATCAGCGAGCGGCCGGTGAGGCTCAGGAAGACGTCCTCCAGGCTCGACCGGCGCACGAGCGCCGACTCGATGGGGATCTGGCGCTGGTTCACCTGCTCGAGCGTTCGCTCTCCGTCAGACGTGTACAGCAGGAGACGGTCGGGCAGCTGCTCCACCCGATCGGCGAGGCCGTCGAGCTGCCCGTTGAGGCCGTCGCGCACCTGGTCGGTCAGGCGCAGCTCGAGCACCTCGCGCGTCGAGTGCTCGTCGATGAGCTGTCGCGGCGACCCCTCGGCCACGATCTTCGCCTTGTCCATGACCACGAGGTGGTCGCACAGCTGCTCGGCCTCGTCCATGTAGTGGGTGGTGATGATGAGCGTCGCGCCACGCCGCTTGAGCTGGTAGAGCCGCTCCCACAGGAGGTGACGGGCCTGCGGGTCGAGCCCGGTCGTCGGCTCGTCGAGGATGACCAGCTCCGGCTCGTTGATGAGCGCCCGCGCGATCGTCAGGCGGCGCTTCATGCCGCCCGAGAGGGGCTCCACCTGGTCCTTGGCCCGCTCGTCGAGCTGGACGAACTCGAGGAGCTCGGTCGCACGCTTGCGCGCCACGTCGCCGGGGATGTCGAAGTAGCGCGCGTACATCTCGAGGTTCTCGCGCACCGTGAGCTCGGTGTCGAGGTTGTCCATCTGCGGCACCACGCCGAGCCGCGCCTTGATCTCGCGCGCCTGTGTGCGCGGATCCATGCCGATGACCGACAGGTCGCCCTCGGTGATCGGGCTGGAGCACGCGATCATCCGCATGGTGCTGGTCTTGCCCGCGCCGTTCGGTCCCAGGAATCCGAACGCCTTGCCGGGACGCACGTCGAAGTCGACGCCATCCACGGCCGTGAAGCCGTTCGAATAGCGCTTCGTCAGGCCGCGGGCATGGACGAGGGACGCGTTGCTGCTCATGGGGCTCGCCATTCTAGACCGATAGGGATGCCGGAACTCATCGGCCCCAATGCTGGCACCGATTCCTGCCAGAGAGTGTCAGGTACGTGCGGTTAGGCTTGTGGTCATGTCCATCCGCACCGTGATCGAACGCGGGCCGAAGGGGAAGCGGTCCGTCGCCTTCGCCCTCGACTGGCCGGGCTGGAGCCGCGGCGCGAAGTCGCCCGACGAGGCGCTCGAGACCCTGGAGGCCTACCGCGACCGATACCGTCCGGTCGCGCGGCACGCCGGCCTCGCTGAGGAGCTCGATGCCGCCGGCGACCTCGAGATCGTCGAGGACCACGTCGGTAACACGTCGACCGACTTCTGGGGCATCTCGTGGGCCCCGTCGTCCTTCGAGCATGGACCCATGCCTTCCAAGGTGCTCGAACGCCGCCTCACCCTGCTCGACGGAGCGTGGCGCTTCTTCGACGAGGTCGCCGCGCGCGTCTCGCCCGAGCTGCGCCGGGGGCCACGCGGCGGTGGGCGGAATCGCGACGAGATCATCTCCCACGTCTTTGGCAATGAGCGGGTGCAGTTCTCGAAGAAGGTCGGGGTTCCAACGCCACCCGGCGTCATGCTCACCCCGGACGGCCTGCGCAACCATCGCGAGGAGTTCCTTGCCGGCCTGCGCGAGTACAACGCGGAGGACCGCAAGGTCGGGCGCACCTGGACGATCCAGTACCTCCTGCGCCATTCCGCCTACCACGTGCTCGACCACGCCTGGGAGATGGAGGACAAGGATCTGTCGGGGGAGGCGGCATGAGCGCCGCCACCGTCCGCACCGTCGTCCAGCACGGCCCGAAGGACAAGAAGGTCGCCGCGTTCGCCATCGACTGGCCGGGCTGGAGTCGGGGCGCGAAGGCCGGCCCGGCAGCCGTCGAGCTGCTCGAGGAGTATCGCGACCGGTATCGTCCGGTGGCCGCGCTCGCCGGTCTCGCGTCCGAGTTCGACGCGGCCGGGCCGCTCGAGATCGTCGAGGACCACGTCGGTGTGGGGTCGACCGACTTCTGGGGCATCTCGTTCGCCCCATCCTCGTCCGAGGAGGGACCGATGCCCGAGGACGAGCTCGAGCGCAAGCTGACGCTGCTCCAGGCGGCCTGGCGCTTCTTCGACGATGTCGCCACGCGCGTCTCACCCGAGATGCAGAAGGGTCCGCGAGGCGGCGGACGCAATCGCGACGAGATCATCCGACACGCACTCGGCTGGGAACGGGCCGACCTTGTGAGGAGGGTCGGCGTTGTGGCGGATCCCGTCGTTCCGCCGACGCGGGAGGGGCTGCGGTCCCACCGCGACGAGTACGTCGCCGCGCTCCGAACCTACAACGCCGAGGAACGCATGGCGCGCGGTCGCAACTGGACGATCGCGCTGCTACTGCGGCACACGGCCTACCACGTGCTCGACCACGCCTGGGAGATGGAGGACAAGGACCTCTCGTAGGGCGCTGGCTACAGCCCCGTTGCGACCGAGTCGGCCCTCGGGTCGGCGCCGCCCTCGTACGAGCCGTCCGGCCGGCGGCGGATCACCTGGGCCCAGCCGGTCGCCGGCGTTCGTGGCTGGATGAACGCGACATCGTGCCCGAGCGCGCGCAGCGCATCGGCATCGGCTTCCGACCATCCGTCGGACTCCAAGGACACCGGGCCCAGGGGTGCGCCGGCCGCTTCGGTGGCGACCACCCAGCGCGGCCGGTCGACGAGGGCCTGCGGATCCAACCCGTCGTCCACGAGCCCGGTCACCAGCTGGACCATGGTCTGCGGCTGGCCGTCACCGCCCATCGCGCCCAGGGCGACCTCCGCGCGGCCGTCGCGCAGGAGCATGCCCGGCATGAGCGTGTGAAGCGTCCGCGACCGGGGGCCCAGGGCGTTGGGATGCGACGGATCGAGCGAGAAATAGGCGCCGCGGTTCTGGAGCATGATCCCGGTCGAGCCGCCCATGATCCCCGAGCCGAAGCCCATGTAGTTCGACTCGATGAGGCTGACCATCATCCCGTCGCGGTCGGCGGCGCAGAGGTAAACGGTTCCGCCACCCACCGGGTTGGTCGGGACGTGGCGCTTAGCACGGTCCGGGGCCAGCCGGGCAGCCAGCCGTGCCGCATGCTCGGCCGACAGCAGGTCCGACGTGTCGGTGAGCCCACGCTCCGGGTCGGTGACGCATCGATCCCGTTCGCTCCAGGCGACCTTCACCGCCTCGATCTGGGCGTGGATGCGGGGCACGTCCGGTGCCCAGTCGAGCGCGGACAGCACATTGAGCGCGATGAGCGCGGTGATGCCCTGGGAGTTCGGGGGGATCGTCGCGATCTCGACGTCGCCATAGCCGGTGGAGATCGGATCCACCCAGTTGCCCTGGTGCGCCGCGATGTCCTCGGCGGTCATGACGCCGCCGGCCGCCTGGATCGCGCGCGCGATCTCCTCACCCGGTGGCCCGCCGTAGTAGGCGTCCCGTCCACCGTCGGCGATGGTCCGCAGCGAGGCCGCCAGGAGAGGCTGCCGGAACGTCTCTCCAACGTCACCGGCGTCCTCGAACACCGCGCGCGCCGCATCGTCGAACGTCGGCAGCCCGGCGGCGATCGAGCGTACGTTGATCGCGGTCAGGGCGTAGCCCTCCTCGGCGGTCCTGGCGGCGGACGCGACCGCATCGGCTAGCGAACGGCGTCCAAAGCGCTCGACGAGCTGGACCCACGCGTCGACTGCCCCGGGGACAGTGATCGGCAGCGGGCCGCGGGCCGGCATCGTGTCGTGGCCGGCGGCGCGCACGGACTCGATCGACAGCGCGGCGGGCGACCGTCCGCTGCCGTTGTAGCCGTACAGGCGTCTATCGGCGGGCTCCCACACGAGGGCGAAGGCGTCGCCGCCGAGGCCGCAGGCATTGCAGTAGACAACGGCGAGCATCGCGTTAGCGGCGACCGCGGCGTCCGCGGCCGTCCCACCGGCGCGCAGCGCGGCGACGCCTGCTTCGGTGGCGAGCGGATGAGGGGTCACGACCATGCCGTGCGGTGCGCTGGGGGACGCCATCGGTCCGACCCTACCACCACTAAAACGTGCGAGTTGACAGTAGCAAGAAACGGGCGCATGCTGCGGCCGTGAAGATTGCGGTCACCGGCGCCACCGG
>DASUFJ010000098.1:0-4172 GCA_036274575.1 Candidatus Limnocylindria bacterium | reverse complement strand
GTGCGCCGCCGTCAGACGAGGGCGCCGTCCACGAGAGGTCGACGTGATCGTCGAACGCGGTCGCCGAGAGCGAAGGCGCCGATGGCGGCACCGGATCCGGCGGCGGTGGAGGCGGTGGCGCGTTCGAGGCGCGCAGGGACGCCTCGAGGGCGTTGGCCATCGGCTCCGGGATGCCGTCGGGATCGTCGCGCCAGGTGCCCTGGCCGGAGCAGCCGGCGGCGCCGTCCGAATCGGCGACGGTGCCGTTCGGGCACTCGCCGGTGGCCTTGATGATGTCCCGCGCCGCAGCAGGCGTCAGGCCCGGAGCCGCGGCGGCCATGAGGGCCATGATGCCCGACACGTGCGGCGTGGCCATCGACGTGCCCGAGGACGTCTTCCACGCGCCGTCCTTCCACGTCGAGTACACGTTCACGCCGGGCGCGGTGACCTCGACCGATGAGCCGTAGTTGCTGAAGACGGCCAGGCTGTCGTCGCACTCGTTGGCGAGGAGCTCGATGATGAGCTTGCATCCCGCCAGGCCGCCGCGCTGGCCGTCGAAGTCGGCGATGGCCGAGACGCTCACGACCTCGGGGTACGCGGCCGGCACGAAGTTGCCCGCATTCGTCGCGGAGTTGCCGGCGCCGGCGACCTGGATGATCCCCGCCGCCTCGGCATTGCAGACCGCGCCGTGGAGCGCATCGGTCGTGCAGGTGCCCCAGGTGCGCTGCTCGCCCCAGCTCATGGATGCGACGTCGATGTCGTTGGCGGGGTCCGCATCGGTGTTGAGACCGATGATGTGGTCAAAGGCGCAGAGCGCGAGCGCCTGGGACGAGTTGCCGAGGTCGTCGAACATCTTCACGGCCACGAGCCGAGCCTGCGGCGCGATCCCCGCCACCCCGACGCCGTTGATCGGCGCCGCGGCGGTGCCGGCGGTGTGCGTGCCGTGGCCGTAGCCGTCATTCGGCGGCAGCGTGGCGTTGACGCAGTTCTTCCCCAGCCCCTGGTCGATGCTGTTGACCAGGTCGGGATGGTCGAGGTCGATCCCGGTGTCGAGGATGGCGATCCGCGCGCCGTTCCCGCGGAATCCCTGCTGGTAGGCACCCTGGAATCCGCCGAGCCCATACGCGTAGACGCGCTCGATGCCGAACGGCAGCGTCTCGGTCAGGAACAGCGCCGAGTCCGGCTGGACCGAGGCGACCTGCTTGTTGTGCTTCAGCGCCTCCGCCGCCTGCGCGGAGCCCTTGAACTGGAAACCGTTCAGGGCATGCGTGTAGACGAGGCCGACCTGACCGCCCGCCGCCTTGGACATCTGCGCTGCCTGGGCCGCCGGATTCACGCCGGCCTCGAGCGTCACGATCCAGGAGTTGCGCGCCAGCTCGTCCGTGCCGGTTCGCTGGGGCGCGCGGTCCTCAGCCGCGGCCGCGGGTGCGACCAGGGCCAGGAGCATCGCGACGACGGCGAATGAAACGGTGAGCTGCTGGCGTCGGCTCGGGCGCATGCTGACCTCCACGCCGGCAGGGGCCCGGGTGCGGCGCCGTCCACGTTGGGCGGTGGCGGTCACCGACCGCCTGGTCGCCTGTCAGGGCCGCCATTCTCGCGCCTGGACCGGGTCCTGGGGAAGAGGGACCGCGCCCCTACTTGTGCAACCGAACACCACCGCGCTGGACCAACGCGGAGCGCTCGGGAGCACCCGGGAGCGCTCCTCGACGGATCGAGGCGGATTCACGCGAGGGTGGTCTCGGGCGCGGTTTCCGCGATGGATCGAGGACCGATACGTACGAGCGGCACGCCCGCGCGCAGCTCACGCTCCCGGGCGCTCGATCTGTCGAGGAAACGCAGCGCGCCAACAGCTTCCCGCGCACTGGCCTCGATGCATCGAGGCCAACGGCGCGAGGCGTCTAGGAGCGGTGCCAGACCTCGTAGGCCTCGCCGACGACGGTGTCGAAGCGCAGGCCCATGAGCACGATCCCCGCAAAGCCGACCTCCCGGGCGCGGGCGGCGGCCTCCTTGGCGGCGCGCCAGCCGAGGGCGCGCGCCTCCTCATCGGAGACGCCGGCGAGGCGCTCGCGCAGGTCGTCGGAGATGGGCAGGGCGCCGACGGATTCGAGGCGCTTCACCCATCGGAGGGACATGGGTGGGGTGATCTCGAGGTAGACCGGCGGGTCGTCGTCGTGCCGGTCGATGCGGATCGCGACGTCTGCGACCGACGCGGGATCCATGACCGGGCCGGTGGTGAAGAACTGGCCGCCGACCTTGACGCGCCGGCGGAACTGCCAGCCCCGGGAGCGGGTGCTCATGCCGACCTCGAACTGGATCGGCGCCACCTCGGGCTGCAACGCCCGCAGGTACTCGACGATCTCGTAGGAGTTCGACCAGTGCTCGACCTCGGGGAGCATGTCGCCCTGCACCACGAGGAACGACTGCACGCCGTTGGCGATCGCGCCGCGCACCTCCGACTCGATGGCCAGGATGTTCCGGTCGCGGGTGGAGCAGACGACCGTCGGGCGGACCTCGGGCACGTCGTGGGTGATGCGGGCCGCGAAGGCGTAGGGCGAGACGCGGACCTGCTTGAAGGGGTTATCGGTGATGAGGACGTCGTGCCATCGGCCGCGCAGCTGAAGGTGCGTCATGTTCGGCAGCTTCGGCGGGTTGACCTCGACCATCTCGACCCAGGTCGTGCCCTGGGACAGCACCCCGGCTACCCGCCGTTGGCGCGCATCTCGCGCGCGGCCGTGACCATGTCACCCAGCTGGCGCTCGATCTCCTCCCATCGGCGCGTCTTGAGGCCGCAGTCGGGATTGACCCACAGGTCTGACGTGTCCATGAAGGTATGGAAATGCTCAAGCCGCTCCGTCATGACCGATGCGCCCGGCGTGTGTGGCGAATGGACATCGAAGACCCCCGGGCCGATCTGGAGATGGCCGTCGCCGAACAGCCCGTAGAACTGGCGGATGTACGAGTCGTCCTTGGATCGCGAGAACTCGATCGAGGCGACGTCCACGCCAGCGTCCGACCACAGCGGCACGATGTCTCCGAAGTCGCCGTAGCACATGTGCGTGTGCATCTGGACCGATGCGGGCTGGTTGAACACGTGGTTCAGGGCCGCCCGAACGCCGCGGGCATAGACCTCGCGCAGCGCCGGCGCGTCGACGGTCGGCAGGGGCCATCGCTCGCGGACGGCCGGCTCGTCGACCTGGATGACACGAGCGCCGGCGTCGACCAGGTGGCGCACCTCCTCGGCGATCGGCTGGGCCACCGCCCAGAAGAGGCGGTCATCCGGCACGCCCGGCGGGCGGAAAGACCAGTTCACGATCGTCACCGGCCCGGTCAGCATGCCCTTCACCGGCTTCGATGTCGCGGCCTGGGCGATCCGCCACTCGTCGACGGTCATCGGGTCGGTGATGGAGGGCGGCGCGGCCAGGATGGGCGCCCGGACGCAGCGAGAGCCGTAGGACAGCACCCATCCGTTGCGCGTGGTGTGGAAGCCGTCCATCTGGTCGGCGAAGTACTCGACCATGTCGGTCCGCTCGAACTCGCCGTGGACCAGGACGTCGAGGCCCATGCGCTCCTGCCACGCCACGCCATCGGTGATGAGGCGGGTCATCTCGGCGTCGTAGTGGCTCTCGTCCAGCTCGCCCTTGCCCAGCTGCACCCGAAGCTGGCGCACCTCGGAGGTCTGCGGCAGGGACCCGGTGGTGGTCGTCGGGTAGGGCGGGAGGTTGAGGTCGGACTGCGCCCGCTTGCGCTCGCCGCGATCCACTCGTGGCGTCAGCTCACCGATGGGCGGCCACTCCACCGCCGGCGGGGTTGCGACGCTTGGGGCGGTCCCGGACTGAATGGCCGCCGGCCAGGCGGCCAGCGCTCGGGCCTTCTCGCGGGCGAACTGGAAGCCGGCCGGCAGGTCCTCGCCCTCGACGGTGACCGGCAGGAACAGGAAGCTGGTCGACGGGACGAGGCGGATGGGCTTGCCGTCATCGGCTTGCTTGACCGCTTCGGCGGCGCGCTCAAACGAATCCGGCCAGACGCTGCGGCCGTCCATCACCGCGAGCACGTGCTCCGGCTGCGCCTCCCATCCGGGCGTGCCGCGCAGCTCCTCGACCCGGTCGGCGGGCACCTGGACCGCCAGGCCGATGCGTCCCAGCCACTCGAGCGCCATCGCCGAGGCCCGCCCGAACTGGACGGTAACGATCGGC
>DASUFJ010000097.1:0-6177 GCA_036274575.1 Candidatus Limnocylindria bacterium | reverse complement strand
GCCGGTCTGCTCCCGGTCCATTCCCACCGCCTCGTCCCAGTTGCCCTGGACCGTCGGGATCTCGAGGCCCCTCAGCAGCTCGACCACCTCATTCGGGTGCGGGCCTCTGCCGACGACGTCGCCGACGCAGTAGACCGCCTCAGCGCCGATGCGCGCCACATCGTCGAGCACGGCCCGCACGGCGGGGAGATTGGCGTGAATGTCGCCCATGACCGCGATTCGCATGCGCGCGATTCTGCACGTCGCGCCAGCCGCGCGGCAATCCCCCGATCGGATGCGCGCCAGGGCCAGCGGGATCGGGCGGTCGGGTCGAGTCCGGTTCGGTCCGCTGCGGTCGGACCGCGCTGTCAGGCGACGCCGGTGCCGACCATCGACGGTGCCGCGAGCACGCTGACCCGACCTGCGACGGTCCGTGCCACCTCGCGCAGGGCGGCCGCGGCGCGCGAGTCGTCGCCGCCGGGGTACTGGGTCGAGGTGATCGGCACGCCGGCGTCGCCCCCGGAGCGGACGCCCGGCTCGAGCGGGATGCGCCCGAGGACGTCGAGCTCGAGCTCGCGCGCGATCTTCTCGCCGCCGCCCGAGCCGAAGATGTCGTGCTCGTGGCCGCAGTCCGGGCAGACGAAGCCCGACATGTTCTCGATGACGCCGAGGGTGCGGACGTTGACCTTCTCGAACATGGCGATCGCCTTCCTCGCGTCGAGAAGGCTCACCTCCTGCGGCGTCGTGACGATCACCGCGCCGGTGAGCGGGATGAGCTGGCTGAGGCTCAGGGCGGCATCGCCGGTGCCGGGCGGCAGGTCGATGACGAGGTAGTCGAGGTCGCCCCACTCGACGTCCCGCAGGAACTGGGCGATGGCGCTGTGGATGAGCGGTCCGCGCCAGATCACCGGCGCATCGGCCTGGAGGAAGTACTGGATGCTCATCATGTTCACGCCGTGGCTGACGACCGGGTTCGGCCGTCCGCCGGTGCCGGTCACGTGCGCGCCCTGGGTTCCCATCATGAGCGGCACGTTCGGCCCGGTGATGTCCGCATCCAGGAGGCCGACCTTCGCCCCGTCGCGGGCCAGGCTGACCGCCAGGTTGACGGCCACGGTCGTCTTGCCGACACCACCCTTGCCGGACGCCACCGCGATCGTGTTTCGTACGCCGGGGATGAGATCCGCGGCCGGACCGCCGAACGTTCGCTTCACGTTGCTCGCCCAGTCCACACGCACCAGGCTCGCCCCGAGCGGGGTGAGAGCGTCGCCGATGTCGTTCTCGATCGTCGCCTTGAGCGGGCAGGCGGGCGTCGTCAGCTCGACGGTGAGGTCGACCACGCTCCCCTCGATGTTGATCTGCTTCACCATCCCGAGCGAGACGAGGTCGCGACCGATCTCGGGATCCTTCACCCCGCCGAGCGCGGCGAGGATGTTCTCATCTGTCAGCTGGTTGGCGATGGCCAAGGCTCGGAGCTCCTCAATGCGGGACCGATGCGGCCCATTGAGCGTAGCAGAGCGCCCCGTTCACCACATTTCAGGGCTCTCCCCGAAGGATCGAGGTGCCGGCGCCGTCAGACGAGGCCGTCGAAGAGGTTCCGGCCCTCGTCAGCATCGGCGGGAAGCGCCGAGGCGGCGAGCCGATAGTGCTCCGTGGCGAGATAGGCGTCGCGTGCCGCCGGCTCCCAGTCGTGGAACGGCCCGGCCGAGCCGGTCTGGGAGACGTGGCGGCTGATGGCCGCAAGCTTCAGCTGCGCGAGGTCGCCGAGCTCCACGGCGACGCTCGCCTCGTCGGTCGAGCCGTAGTCGCGGGGGGCGCGGTCGCCGAGGACCGCCAGGTCCGAGCGTCGGACCACCAGGTGGTAGAGCTTCGCGGCGCGCCAGGCAACCTGGTCCTCCTCCAGGTCGTCCTCGTAGGTCAGCGGCTCGGCGGCGCGGGTATAGGCGAGATCCACGGCCCTCGAGAGGACGACGTGATCGGTGTCACCGGTGACGCCATCGGGCCCGAAGGTGAGGATGACCTCGGGCCGATGCATCCGGATCGGCTCCACGATGCGGCCCACGAGGTGGTCGAAGTCCGCCCGATCAAGCTCGCCCTCCGCGTAGTCGAGCATGCGCACGACGCGCACGCCCAGGACGGCGACCGAGCGCCGCAGCTCGTCCTCGCGGACCGTGTCGAGGTTGCGCCAGGTCACGGGGCCGTCCTTGAGGTCCCGGTTCTTGCCGCCCGGCGCCGGAGACTTCTCGGCGAGCCGCGTGTCGTACCAGCCGCGCGTGGCGCACACGACGACGACGTAGGCGCCCTCCGCCGCCGCGCTGGCGATGGCTCCGCCGAATCCGAAGGACTCGTCGCCGGGGTGGGCGACCACGACCATCAGGCTGCGCGCAGGCGCTCGCTCGCGGACCGGCCGCCAGATTGAGGACACGGCCGGCAGTATAGGAGCCTAGCCGCCGACCTCGACGGGGATCGCCGCGTGGCCGTTGCCGATGCCGTCGCGGCCGCTCACCGAGCTCTCGATCACCGGCGCCCGGTCGAGAAAGCTGGCCTCGTTGCCGATCTCGATCGCCCGCCGCACTTCCTCGAGCGAGAGGATCTCGTGGCGCATGAGGAATGCGAGCTCGTCGCGCAGGTACGAGCGCAGCATCTCCGGGCCGTCGGTGCTGATCGTGAACCGCACGCCGCCATCGATGAGGCTGCGGATCGCGCGCCGGACGTCGGCGGTCGACCGCAGCACGCCGGTGTTGAGGTTCGAGCTGGGGCACACCTCGAGCACCGTGCCACGCTCACGCAGCATGGCGAGCACGTAGGGATCGTCCGCGCTGTGGACGCCGTGGCCGATGCGGTCCGGCTCGAGGGCCTCGAGGGCCTCGCGAACCTCGTCGGCGCTCCCGGTCTCGCCGGCGTGGACCGTCAGGCCGAGGCCGCCGCGCCGGCACTCGGCGTAGAGCGAGGCGTAGTCGGCCAGGCGGAACCCGTCGGCGACCGGGCCGGCGATGTCGATGCCCACGACGCCGCGGCTGCGCCAGGCGATGGCCTTCGCGGCGATGATGCCGTTGAGCTCGCGACTGAAGGCCCGATCCAGGCAGAAGATGAGGCCGGCGCGCACCTGGGGATACTCGAGGACGGCGCGGTCCATGCCGCGCACCGCCGCGGCGATGATGTGGTCCAGGTCCTGTTCGCCGCCACGGTTGCGCTTCATCGGATTGAAGCGGAGCTCGATCTGGGTCACGTTGTTCTTGCGGTACGCGCCGCCGATGACCTCGTAGACGCTGCGCTCGACGGCGATCGGGCTGGACTGGATCAGCTCCGTCCAGTGGAAGAGGTCGAGGTACGCCTCGAAGCCGCGGCGCCGGCGCCCGACGGTGATGAGGTCGCGGAACGCCCAGTAGTCCTTCGTGGGCAGGCGGATGCCCTGCGCGTGCGCGATGCCCCACATGATGGCCGGGGTGACGGCCGCTCCCAAGTGCACGTGGAGCTCGCTCAGCGGCGTCCGGGGATCGAGGCGCTGTCGCGACATCAGGCTCCGAGGCAGGCGTGTTCGGCGGAGTGTAGCGCACGGGCCCGCGCTAGAATCGGGCCAGCATGGAGCTCATTCGCGACGTCATCGAATGGATCGGCAACGAGGCCGGTGCATTCGTCTTCATCATCGGGCCCTACCTTCTCGCCGGCCTCGTCGGCCTCTACGTCCTGTGGCTGGTCATCGGCTATCTGCGCGTGAGCCAGGTCGGCCTCGCCGAGGGACACGGACCGCAGCAGGTCGTCGCCCTGCCCCCGGCGTCCGACGACCAGGCTGCGCTGCCGCGGCCCCGTGGCGTCGTCTACTGCGAGGTCGACGGCCTCGAGTATCCGACCGACGCCCGCATCTGCAGCCAGTGCGAGCGCGACCTCCTGCGCGACTGCGTGAACTGCGGGGCGACCCTGCGGGCCGGCGACGCCTCCTGCTATCGATGCGGCACCCCGACCGGCGTCGAGACCTTCAGCCTCCTCTCCTGACCCGTCGCCTCGTCATCGTCCGCGAGCACGGCCACGGCGCGCTCTGAGCCCATGCAGACTCGCGAGCTGACCATCGAGACCGGCACCGATCCGGCGCTGGCCGACCTCACCGATGCCTGTCGCCGCTTCCTGGTCGACATCGGCGCCGGCGATGGCCTGCTGACCGTCTTCGTCCCCCACGCCACCGCCGGGCTCGTGGTCGTGGAGCTCGGCGCGGGGTCGGACGACGACCTGTTGGCAACCCTCGAGCGCCTCCTGCCACGCGACGAACGATGGCGGCATCGCCACGGGAGCCCCGGCCACGGCGCCGATCACGTCGTGCCGCTCCTCTTGTCGCCGTCGCTCACCGTCCCGGTGGTGGAGGGGCAGATGACGCTCGGGACGTGGCAGTCGGTGGCGCTCGTCGACTCCAACCGCGACAACCGGCGCAGGACCGTCCGGCTGGCATTCGTCCCCGGCTGAGGTCAGCCGAGGGCGCGCACCTGGCGGTCGAGCTCGCCCGCGTCCCGGGTCGGAGCGTCGCAGGAGGTGCCGCGGCAGGCGTACGCCGTCGCGTGGCCGCCGCGCGCCGTCTTTGCCTCGAACAGGGGCCAGCCGGCATGCGCGTCCCCGGCCGCGACCGAGGCGATCACCAGGTCCGGCACGTACGGTCGCGACGCGGCCTGGCGGAGAGCTCGGCCATTCGAGGCGTCGCCGGCCACCACGACGTCGATCGACTCGCCGAGCGCCCGATCCGCAGCGCACAGCATCCGGCCGAAGGCGCTGGGCTGACGATCGAGCGCGGGCGCGACTGCCCGCAGGATCGATCGCGCGCGTTCCGCGAGCCGGTCGTCACCGGTGAGCAGGGCAAGGCGCAGCAGGACGTCGGCGCCGATGCTGTTCGCGGAGGGCAGCGCATTGTCCACCAGCCCGCGCGGCGTGGCGATCGTGCGGCCATGCTCCTCGCCGACGTCGACGAACGTTCCTGCCGCGTCGTCCCAGAACATCTCGACCGCCGTCCTGGCCAGGTCCAGGGCCAGGGCCAGGTCGTCCGCGCGGCCGAGCGCCGCATGCGCCGCCAGGAAGCCATCCGCGAGCGCCAGGTGGTCTTCCGCGAAGCCCGGCGTGTGGGAGCGCCCGTCACGGGACGTGCGCCACACCCTCACTGGAGCTCCCTCGCGCAGCAGGTCGCGTCGGACGAAGGTCACGAGGTCGGCGGTGGCCTCGGCATAGCGATCGTCGCCGAGGACGAGGGCCGCATGGGCCAGCGCACGCAGCGCGAGTCCATTCCACGCTGCGAGCCGCTTCTCGTCCCGCGCCGGTCTCGTCCGCGTGGCCCTCACGGCCAGGAGAGCGTCCCGCCCGCGCGCGATCAGCTCGGGGGCGGCCGCGGACCGTCCGGGCCGATGCAGCACGTTCGTGCCCTCCCAATTGCCACCGGCGATAAGCCCCCAGTAATCGGCCAGTAATCCGCGCTCGCCATCATCGAGGCCGGCATCGCGGAGGACTGACATGAAATCGTCGTAGGACCAGACGTAGAAGCGACCCTCGACACCCTCGCTGTCCGCATCCAGGGCGGAGGCGAAGCCGCCGTCGCCCGTGCCCAGCTCGGCGAGCATGAAGTCGAGCGTGCTGCGCGCCACGTCGGCGAAGCGGACCTCCCCCGTCGCCCGGTGGGCCTCCAGGTAGACGTGCGCCAGGAGCGCGTTGTCGTACAGCATCTTCTCGAAGTGCGGCACGAGCCATTCACGATCGGTGCTGTAACGCGCGAAGCCGCCGCCGAGCTGGTCGTGAATCCCGCCGTCTGCCATTGCGTCGAGGGTGCGAATGACCATCTCGAGCGTCGTGCCGTCGTTGCTGCGCCGCCACGTTCGCAGCAAAAATTCGAGGACCATCGGCGGCGGGAACTTCGGCGCGCCGCCGAATCCGCCGTGGTGGGCGTCGAAGCTGGCGCCAATCAGGGCGGCCGCAGTCTCGAGCTGGCGTCGTTCCGGATCCCGGTCTCCGGCGGGCACGCTGAGCTGGGCGCTGAGGTGGTCGGAGAGGAGCGTCGCCTGCCCGTCGACCTCGGTGCGTCGGTTGGCCCAGGCATCGGCCACGGCGGAGAGGATGCGCGGGAAGCCGGCCATCCCGTGCCGGTCCTCGGGTGGGAAGTACGTGCCGCCGAAGAATGGGCGGAGATCGGGCGTCAGGAAGACGCTCATCGGCCAGCCGCCGGAGCCGGTCATG
>DASUFJ010000096.1:0-8407 GCA_036274575.1 Candidatus Limnocylindria bacterium | reverse complement strand
GACGAGCAGCGCGCCGAACGCGAGGCCGCCGGTCATGAGCCAGGGCATGGCGGTCAGCGCCTGGTTCGGTCCGAGGTCGAAGACGTAGAGCGCCGCGATCCCGCCGAGAAGCGAGAGGTTCCAGATGGCGAGCGCGATCATCATCCCCTGCTCGCCGACGAGACGCCGGCCGGTGAGCCGCGGGGCCATGAAGGCGATCGCCGCGAAGCCGGCATTCGTGAGCCAGCCGTAGATGGTGGCGTCGACGAAGGCCGCGTCGACGCGTCGCTCGTCGAGCTGAAAGGCGAGATCCAGGATTCCCAGCGGGAAGTTGATGCTGAACTCACCGATGCGCAGCAGGATGGCGAGGACCCCGAGGCCGCTGGCCAGGGCGAACCACAGACCGGCTGCCACGAGGAAGCCGGTCGCCGCACTATCGGGGCCGCTGGGAATGAGCGAGCGGCGCCGCTTCGGCGGCGCGTCGTAGGGACGCAGCTTCTTCGGGTTCACCTTGGGGCTGACCGTCATCGGGCGCGTCGACCCTCCTGGGGGCTCGCTCGGGGCGGAGTAGGCCGCCGCATTGTACCGAACGCTCTCGGCCCACCGCAGGGCGTCCGTTGCGTCCGCGGCTACGCTGCACCGATGACTCAGTGCCGCACCGCGGCAATTGCTGCATTCGTGGTCGCACTGGCCGCGTGCCAGCCAGCCGCCGATGGATCGCCGCCCGGATCGTTGAATCCGCCCTCGGCGCCTGATCGGAGCCCTGCGCCAACGCCTACCGCAACCCCGGCGCCCAGCGCCACGGCCCAGCCGCTTGCCTGGACGGCCCTCGACGTCACCGGTCCGGCCGCGCGCGAGGACCACACCTGGACGTTGACCGGGGACGGGCGCACGGCCCTCCTGTTCGGGGGCCGGGACGGCGGCACCGTGTTCGGCGATGTGTGGGCCTTCGACCTCGACACCGACACCTGGGAGGAGCTGGCCGCCGTAGGACCGCCCGCGCGCTTCGGGCACGAGGCGGCGTGGGTCGATGGCGTGGGCCTCGTCATCTTCGCCGGCCAGTCGGGCGCCACGTTCTTCGATGACCTGTGGGCATTCGATGTCGCAGCACGTGCCTGGCACCAGCTGCCCTCGTCGGGCGATGTCCCGGTACCGCCATACGGAACGTGCGCCGCAATCGGACCCGACGGTCGCCTCTGGATCAGCCATGGCTTCACGACGGATCTCGCCTTTCCACCGTACTGTCCCTTCCCATCTGCGGTTGAGCCGAAGCAGTGTCCGACTGTGCCCCCGACGACCCGCCGTCTCCGTGCGTTTGTGATCGTTCGGTGACCAATCCCTCCGGGGAACGTTCTGGTGACAGACCCCCGCTCCGCCCGCTACTTATGGCCGACACGCCCCTGAAACGTTGCTGAGTTCCGGCGCGTACTCCCCCTAATCCGCCTCATCAACGGTCTCAACCACAAACCGCTGTTTGCACCAGAGCACCGATTCCTGCTCACTCTGATCCGGCACCGCCGAATTCGGCGTGGCTTGTCTCAGGCATCCGTTGGCACGACTGTCGTCAAAGTGTCCGGTGATCACGACTGGACCGCCGACGACCGCCGATCCACTCGTGTCAGGCGCGAAGTGCAGTTCCAATTGACCGCCCTCGAGGGCAGGTCCTTGGTTTTGGACAAGGGCATATCCGGCACTGTTCGCCAGCCATGCAGGTTCGCCTGCATACAAGGCCCCAGACGAAGCTAGTTCAACGACATAGCCCTGGAATGTGAGCGGGTCATCTCCGAAGCACTTCGAGCGCTCCGCGCTGCTCATACCAGCTATCCAGGTGACGTCTGGCGCCACACTTGGGCAAGCGGATAGCTCCATCGATCGAAGGACGGGCCGTGAATCACGTTCGGCCTCGATCCAGCCAAATACGTCCGCTCCGCCGTGTGTGCTGAACTCGACGTGATAGGACCCAGAAACGCGGTCGAGTTCGATCACGTACACAAGCGTGTCCGGCATGATCAACGTCCATGTAGATCCGGGATCGCCACGAGTTTCGAAGACCGGCACACCAATGGTGACCTCGCCAAAGGATCCCGGATCGAGCCAGCCGTCCTCATCCAAGCCGTCGTTGGAGGGAGGGATCGACTCTGACGGCGACGGCACGGCACTCTCCGATGCCGCAGCCGACTGGCTGGTGGAAACCGTACTGCTTGATTCGCCGCCGCATGCCGCCAAGGCAAGTGCCAAGACTGCGAACCAGAGTGGACCTTTGGTCGCGCGGAACCGTGTGGTACTCGCCATCGATACGCGTCTCGTTAATGTCCGAGTTCGGAAACAATCTCCTCGAATGGTCTCCCCTCGATGTCAGACATGAAGTCGGCGCTGTCAGTCCAGCCCGGCGCTGTGGCAAGGCCCTGCACTTCAGAGATGACGCCGCGCTGCACCACGAGTCGGTAATAGGGATGTTCGTCTGCTTGGACCTGAGGGGTGTAGCCGTAGCGCGCGGCATCGACCGCCTTACTCCGCAAGAAGAAGACACTCCGGTTCTCTGGTAGGAGCCCTTTCACTACCTCTAAGGGTGTGTCCATTGGCAGCATGATCTCCAAGATGAGCCGTTGCGAGTATTCCTCGGGTAACGATCCACTCAGCAGGCGGCTAATCCTGACGGTCGCAGCCGCATACGTTACGGAGTCGCCCTCATCGCCAAAGACGCGACCTTTCTCGATGTTCTCAATCGTGCCGAGAACCACGGCATCGGACGCATGGGCCATTCCAGCCACTGACGTGAAGTGCTCGACCTCGTCGTACGCGGAACCAACGGATCCCCAGAAGTCAGATGGCGGGACCGGCGATGTGATAGCGATGAGCGGATATGCGACGAGAGACGCGAGAATCGCCAGTGCGATAAGAGCGATTGCGACCGGCCGCGTCCGGCCATGCGCTTCATGCATCATGTGCGTCCTCACTGGTAACGCCAGTAGCCGTTGATATGTGCGACGTCATGCGCATCAATCGTCGTCGAGCCGTTGGGTGTGTTGGCCGTCATACATGACCCCGTTGTCGCCGGACCGTGATTGAGTCCGAGCGTATGCCCGAGTTCATGGCATGCGGTCGAATTCCGGCTCGCGGTGTCATCGAAGTACGTCGTGTAGGTCAGGTTGAAGCGCATCCATTGCTGCTGACACCAATGATCTGGGTTCGCCCCGCCCTGCGGCGCTGACGCCGGACAGTCAACCCATCCGGCTGCCCCGTTGAAGCCATAGGTACTGTCCGCGGCGATCACATCGGCATTCGCAGATGTAGTCGTCGTCCGCCCGATGATCCGAGTCTTCGCGTCGTAGACGTTGAATAGAGCATTGGAGACAGCCAGTGCGATGTTCCCCGTAAGGTCGAATCTGAGGACGTAGTGGGTCCTGTCGTTACCGACGCTGACGCAGTTCCGTGGTGTCCCGTCACATGGCTGCGTCGAGCCGAAGTAATTGGCTAAGGCGGAATGGACAGGCAGCTGGGCAAGGGCCACCGCAAGCACGATCGGCAGTACGAGCCGACGGGCGTGAACGCCTATCGCTCGTCTGCCCGTCGCCTCTGATTGCGTAGGGCTCGGTACCACTAGACGAACCTCCTGATTCCTCCCCGGAATTGCCCGCCCGAGCTTCGCATTGTCCGAGCCTCACCTCCCGTGATGCCATCACATCGGACGTGACGGCCGCATGCACCCATGCAGCCACTTTGGCGCTAAAGGAGGAACCGCGCATCTGGCATTCCTTTATTTCTGAACCGCCTGCGGCTGGGCTCTCCAATCGGTCTCCGAACCGCGGATGATGTTCCACGTCACGGATTCCACTGCCTTTGCCTCCGCGCTGAGAACAGCCGCCCGAAAGGAGCGATACGGCGGCCGCGGATCTCCCAGCCCCTCGATACACGGTCGCTCGGCCTGTTCCGACACTAGACGCCGCGTGCATTCCGGTCCATGCCCTGAGTCAAATAGGAGCGTTCAACCAGGGTCCAACTTGCCGGACAAGACGAAACCCGGCTGGCGGGAGCCGGGTTTCGCGCAGGGATTCGTGGTTGCGGGGGACGGATTCGAACCGCCGACCTTCGGGTTATGAGCCCGACGAGCTACCACTGCTCCACCCCGCGGCCGCCCATGGTAGTCAGGGCCTTCGGTTCGGTCAAACCTCGGATCAGCGGCGCCGGAAGATGGCGCGAAGCGCGACGAGCGCGACGATCGCGACGATCTGGCCGCCGAGGATGACGCGGTTGAGATCGAGCGCGGGCCGCCATTCGGCATCGCCGTCCTTGATGACGTACATGCCGGCCGGCTTGGCCGTGAGGCCGAACCCGCCACCGCCGTTGCCCTCCGTGTCGCCACCGGCGCCACCGCCACCGCGGACCTTCGCGGTGGGCACGAACAGGACGCCATCGCGCTCGATCGGCGCTCCGAAGACCTGCTTGGCATCCATCCCGCCGATCGTGCGCCGGATGACCTCGTCCAGCGTCTCGCTGCCGGTGCGACCCTTCGACCGGTCACTCTCGGTCTTGCCCGCACCGCTCGTGGATCGTGATTCCTGAACTGTCGTCGTCACCGCCGGTACCTCCTGGACTGGGAACATCGATTATCCGTCCGACCTTGCCGAGACGCGAGCATCGACCCAGAATCGACGCGTGCCCGATCGCGAGGTCGCTGCCCGGCTCGCGGGACTCCGGCGTGCCGGAGTCGACCTTGAGCGCCGCCTGCGCGGCGATCCTCTGCTCGCGCCCGACTCGGAGAGCTACTGGCGCGGGCAGATCGATTCTTGGCGTGCCGAGATCGACGCTCAGCTCACGCACCATCCATTCCAGCAGCGCGCTCTCCAGGCACCCATTCCTTCCGATGGCGATGAGCGGAGCTGGTCGCGCGACGCACTCCACGAACTGGCCGAGGTGAGGCACCGGCTCGATCTGACGATCGAGCGGATCAGCGAGGACTGCTGATCAGGTCGGCCGATGCGCCCCCGGCTCCATCTCGACCACGGCGTGGTGGATGCCGTGCAGATCGAGCAGCGCGAGATATGGATCGGGGTCGAACGCCTCCGGCCCCAGGACGCCGGCTCCGGACCAGGCGCCGGTCGCCAGCAGCTCCATCGCGATCGTCGGGTTGAAGCCGGTCTGCCAGCCGACGACCTGGAGCCCTGTCGTGCGCCAGATCTCCTCGGCATCGGCCATCTGGTAAGCGTAGGTCTCGCGGGCGGCGCCGTCCTTGGTGCCGATGACCCAGGTGCCGACGATGGCGCGGCCGCGGAACTTGTCGCCCAGGCTGATCGGGTCGGGCGTGATCGCCGCCAGGACGTCGCGCGGCGCGACCTCGACGCCCTTGACCGTCACTCGGTCGGTGCGATCCATGCCGAGGGCGTGAATCGTCTTCAGCTTGTCGATGAAGTCGTCGCCGAGGGCGTATTTGAACGTCGCCGTGCGAGTCTCGACCCAGCGCGGGACGAGGAGGACCTCCTCGTGCTCCACGTTGACGCACTCGACCGGGCCGATGCCCTCCGGGAAGGGGAATGACTCCGGGCCGCTGAAGGGCTCGGTCGTGTGCCAGGCGCCGTCCTGCCAGATGACCGGCGGGTTGAGGCACTCCTCGATCGTCGTCCAGATGCTGAACACCGGTGCGAAGGCGAAGCCGGGAATCTCCAGGTCGCCGCCGTCGCGAACGTGGACCTCGTGGATCTCGTCGAAGTCGTGCTTCGCGGCGTGTGCGGCGAAGACATCGGTCAGCCCGGGGTCCATGCCCATCCCGACCAGCGCAAGCTTCCCGCGACCGAGCCAGGCGTCGTGCATCGCGAACTGCTCGTCGCCAAGCTTCAGGCCGGGACGCTCGAACGGCCGTTCCGGATCCGGCTTCGAGAGGCTCATCGCCATGTCGATGTAGTGCGCATCGGCCTCGAGGGCGCCGGTGAAGATCGGCATGACGAACTGCGGATCGACGGCGTTCATGACGAGGTCCGCGCGGTGGGCACGGGCCGCATCGGTCACGGCGTCCGCGCTGCGGGCGTCGATGTGGATGGCGGGGAAGCGCTCGGGATCGCCGAGCGAGTCGGCGAGGGTGCGGGCGCGCGATTCGTCGTAGTCGGCCAGCACCATGGTCTCGAGCCAGTCGGCGCGCGCCGAGATGCGGGCTATGGCCTCCCCGACCGTGCCCACCCCGATGAGCAGGACTCGCATGGGTCACCGATGCAGCGTGTTCCGACACCGGCGCTGGTACGGGGCACGCGTCACGCTACCGGTCCCTGGAGCCTCGAAAACCTACCGATTCAGTGAGGGATCCGTGGCATGTTCGCTGAGTCGGTGGCTCCCGGCTGATCCTAGCAAGTCACTCTGGCCGGCGCGTGCCGATCAGGACCGTCGCGACCAGCCCGGCGAGCAGCGCGACACCCACGAGAGCCGCGCTCTCGCGAGCGACGAATGAGGGATAGCGATCCGGCGGCGTAGCGAGATAGACCATCGTCATCCCCTCAGGCATCCCCATGCCCTGCGGGCCGAACTCCTCGGGGAAGCGCTCCGACGCCTGCTCGTAGGTCACCCTCTCGCCGGTCGAGTCGTCGACGAAGCCTGAGTCGTAGACCATGGAGATCCCGGCCAGCGCATCCGGCTGAGACTGATCGACCCCGATCCACGTCGCCTCGGCACGCATCACGTCACCCCGCACGAGCTCGGTTCCGACGATGAGGGCGATCGTCAGGAGCCCGGAGATGAGGACCGCCGGCAGGACGCGACCGCAGACCAGCCCGACCGCCACTGCGACCCCGAAGACCGCGAGTCCGCGGGCCGGCACGATCAGACCGCGCGAGCCGTAATCCATGAATCCGCGGCCATCCGGATACGCGGCGTTCTGGAGCATCGTGCTGGCCTGCCCAACCAGCACGAGCGCGACGCCGACGAGGAGGACGAGTGGCAGGACGCGACCGGCCAGCCATCGGCGGCGCGAACGCGACAGCGACCAGGCCATCGGTGCGGTGCGCTTCTCGATCTCGCGCGCCAGGACCGGCGCACCAAGCAGCAGGCCGACCAGGAATGGCGCGACGGTCGCCAGGCCGATGAAGATGCCGGTCGATGCCGTCCACAGGTTCCCCCAGTCGATCAGCGAGCGGCATTCCGGCGTCAAGCCGGCGGCCGAGCTTGCTCCCTGGCTGCACGCGCTGGCGCTCTCGTTGGTCAGCGGGATCTGCCAGGCGACAAACGCCATGGCCGCCGCGAGCAGCAGCGCGCCGCCAATGAGGAGCGCAAGCTCCCAGCGCTGCTGGCGCCACAGCAGCCGCCACGAGGTTCGGTTCACGTCGGGCGGCGACGTTGGACGACGAGCGCCGCACCAGCCACGAGGACGAGACCAGTCGCGATCCACACCGCCGTCTCGCGGGCGACGATCTCGTTGTAGCGCTCCCCGGGAATGATCAGGACGTAGTCGCGTCCGATGGGATCGCGACCCGCATCGGCGTCAGCCTGGCTGGCGTAATAGGTGCCGTCCTGGGTTTGGTAGGTCTCGGTTGCCTGGACACTGCCGCCGTAGAACTCGCCCCAGCTCACGAGCTCCCCGCTCGTCAGCTCGATGCCGGAATCGAGCCACAGCGGTCCGCCAAGGAACTCGTCCATCGACGCGATCTCCGCCTCCGTCCGGTACCAGGCGGGCAACGCAACGGCGCTCGCCGCATAGAGCCCTGCGATGAGCACCAACCCCAGGAGCAGCGCCGGCAGCTGCCGTCCCAGGACTGCACCGACGAACACTCCCGCTCCGAGGCCCAGCATGGTCCGTCCGATGGTCAACGGGCCGCGATTCCCATACAGGTTGAAGTCCTGCGACAGGTCGGTGTCGCGCAGCATCGCTGCCGCGAGGACCTCGGTGGTAATGGCCAATGCCGATGCCAGCACCAGAGCGACGAGGACGGGGAAGGCGATGCGACGGATCAGCCAGCGCAGCCTAGATCGGCTCATGGACCAGGCCAGCTGGGCCGTTCCGTGGTCGATCTCACGTGCCACCAGCGGCACGCCGAGGAGGAGGCCGACCGCAAACCCGGCGAGCCAGGTGTTGCGGATGATGATCTCCGCCGTGCTGAACGTCTGGCTGAAGCGCTCACCGGCAGCTCGACACGCCAGGCCCGGATCGAAGAAGTCGCACGTCGGGTACGCCTGGGCAAGACCGACGAGCTGGGAGGCCCACCACAGCATCAACCCGGACGCTGCCAGCACCGCGATGCCGAGGAGCAGGATCTCGAGCCTTTGCAGCCGGAACGAGAGCCTCGCCCAGGTCAGGGCGCCGCTCACGCGGCGGCCGCCGAGATCCGGCTGGAGGCCAAGTAGCCGAGGACCACCTCCTCCAGGGTTGCCTGACGGTCGCCGGAGCTGCGGACCAGCCAGATGAGCGAGCCATCGGGCGCCGCGAAGGCAGCGACCGCATCGGACCGCT
>DASUFJ010000095.1:0-14206 GCA_036274575.1 Candidatus Limnocylindria bacterium | reverse complement strand
ACCTTCTCGCGCAGCTCACCGGCCTCGGCGACCGCGGGGTCGTCCTCGCCAAGCTCCTTCTGGATGGCCTTCATCTGCTCGCGCAGGATGTACTCGCGCTGGGTCTTGTCCATCTCGGACTTGACCTCGGACTGGATGCGTCCCTTGAGCTCGAGCACCTCGATCTGCTTGGCGAGGACCTGGCTGGCAAGGCGCAGCCGATCCGCGACGTCGATGGTCTCGAGCAGCTCCTGGCGCTGCTCGGTCGTCATCTCGGGGCTGTAGGCGGTCATGTCGGCGAGGAGTCCGCCATCGGTGATGTTGCGCGCGGCGACCGCCACCTCCGGTGGGACTGATGCGCCCGAGCTGACGTACTGCTCGATCTGCGCGTGGATCGACGCCATGAGGGCCTCGATCTCGAGGGTCTTCTCCGACGCGTCCTCGATGATCTCGACCCGCGCCTCGAGGTGCGGATCGGTCTGGACCAGGTCGAGGAGCCGGATGCGGCGCTGGCCCTGGACGATCGCCCGGATGGTGCCGTCCTGGAGGCGGATGACCTGGGCGATCTTCGCCAGGGTGCCGATGGTGTACAGCTCGTCGACCGAGCTGATCTCCTCCTGCTCGCTGGAGCGCTGCGTGACGAGCGCCACGGGCTGGGAGGTGCGCACGGCGCGGTCGAGCGCCTTGACGCTCCGATCGCGGCCGACGGTGAGCGGGACGATCATCTCCGGGAAGATGACCGTGTCACGGAGGGCGACGAGCGGGATCACCTGGAAGTGCTCGAGCGGCGCGCCGTTCTCCTCCTCCGGGGTGGCCTCGATCTCGGGGATCTCCGGGTTCTTGTCGTCAGTTGCCACTGGGATCTGCTCCTTCGGCCGATGCCTCGGCGAGCTCGGGCTCGTCGCTCTCGTCGGCGAATCGCTCCACATCGTCCTCTTCGAACAGATCGTAGACCCGGATCTTGCCCAGGGCCTCGAGCTGAAGAATGACCCGCACGCCGGCGAGATTGACTCGCTGCCGGCGCGTCAGGAAACGGATGATACGAACGCGCTGGATATCCGCCTCACTGTAGAGACGGAGGTTGTTGCGCCGCTGCGGCCGGAGGAGTCCCTCCTCCTCGTAGATCCGCAGCGTGCGCGGATGACAGGCCGCCAGCTCGGCGGCGATGCTGATGATGTAGCGGGGTCTGGTCAGGTCGTCGCGACGCGGGGCGTCGGCGCCGGCCGCGCCCCGTCGCGAACGGTCCACCTCAGGACGCCTTGCCGCCGCCGTCGGTCTCTTCCACCGTGGAGGTGCGGCCGGCGCCGATACGGATCTGGCGCGGCTTGACCTCTTCAGCCTTCGGGATCCGAAGTGTGAGGATGCCATCGACGAAGGTCGCGTCGGCCTTCTCGCCCTGCACTCGTACCGGCAGCTGCACCGTACGGTTGAACGCGCCGTACCGGCGCTCCCGGTAGAGGTACTGGTCCTTGTTGACCTGCTCGTCCGCCTTGAACTCGCCCCGCATGGTGAGCGTCTGGCCGGTCATCGTGATCTCGACGTCGTCGGCCTTCATGCCCGGCAGGGCCGCGGTGACGACGAGCTCGTCGGCGGTCTCATGGACGTCGAGCGGTGGATTGATCGCTTCGCCATTGGCGAGCGTCCGCCAGGTGAGGGGGCTCACGAACGAGTCCTCGAACAGCCGGTCCATCGCCGACCGCAGCGAGACCATCTCGCCCAGCGGGTCATATCGGGTGATGTTCGCCATATGGGTGCTCTCCTTTCACGCGAACGCAAGCGTCCTACGAACGGGTGAATATGGCACGGTTATATACCCTGACAATACCGTTGTCAAGGATGTGGATAGTGCTGAGGATCACGGGGCAACGGTATCAGCCGATGCCAGCTCCCAGCAGACGGCGCCGATGTCGCCGCCCCCGGGCAGCTCCACCGGCTGCGCCCCGAGCTCGAGGGTGAGGACGGTGCGGTCGACGACCGGGGTGAGCTCGGTGGCGGGGAAGATGCCGAGGATCCGGGTCTCGGTGCGCTCGAAATGAATGAGCTCGGCGACGGCCGTGGCCGACGCATCGTCCTGGTCCACGACCCGGATGCGCACGTCGCGGAACTGCTCCTCGCGATCTCCAAGCCGATCGGCGGCGCGGTCGGCCGCATCGGTCACACGCCGTGACCATTCCTGGCCGAGGGACGACGTCGTCCACTGCGTCGTGAACCGATCCAGGACGGCCGCCGGAGTCGCGCAGCGAGCCCCATCCAGCCAGAAGCCGGTGCCCCAGATCAGGAGGGGGACGCCGAGCCAGCCCAGGGCGGCGGCCGGCGCTCGTCGCGGGAGGTCGACGACGAGCGCGCCCTGGGCCGATCGATACGCAGCGATCGCCTGCCAGGTCCAGGCGACGAGGAAGAGGACGCCTGCCATGAACGGGATGAGGTAGGCGCTCGACTCCGAGAGGCCGATGGTCAGCCAGGCGACGAGGAGGATGCCGGCGACCTCGGCGACCAGGAGCCCGACGCCGACGGAGGCTCGCCCGAGGGCGAGGTGACCGAGGCCCCAGGCGAGGATCGCCCGACGCAGGACGCGCCCCGGATCGGTCCGGCTCACCCGCCGATGAGCAGGGTTCGGAGCTCCGATTCGTCACCGGCCGAGGTGACGGCCAGCAGCTTGTCCCCGGCGCGGAGGCGCGTGTCCGAGCGGGGTGGCTGCGCGCGGGAGTCGCGGATGAGGACGGCGATGGAGCTGCCCTCCGGCAGCGCGACGTCGCGGAGCTCGCGACCCACGACGGGAGAATCGGCGTCGAGCTGGGCCTCGACGATCTGAAGCTCGCCGCCCCCGAGCTCGGCGAGGTGGAGGAGGTCGTGAACCGGGATCTCGTGCTCGATGACGCCGAGGATCGAGCGGGTCGGGCTGACTGTCTCGTCGATCGACAGCTGGCGGAACAGCTTCTCGTTCTTCGGGTCGTTGACGCGCGCGATGGAGCGCGGGACGTTGAAGCGCATCTTCGCCACCTGGCAGGCGGCGAGGTTGACGGCGTCGTCGCCGGTGACGGCGGCCACGACATCGGCGCGGCCCATGCCGGCCTCCGCCTGGTACCGGCCCTCGCAGCCGTCGTTGGCGATGACGATGCTGCCCAGCTCATCCGCGATCTGGCGGGCCCGTGCCGGCTCCTCCTCGATCACGACGACCTCGTGGCCGGCCGCCAGGAGCTCCTTGGTCAGGTAGTAGCCGACGTTGCCGCCGCCGATGACCACGACATACATCGGTCAGAAGCCTCCTTCGCGTCCGTCGCTGGGCTGGACGACGTTCGCCTCCGCCTTCTCCTCGCCATCCTCGCTGGACAGCGCAGCCTTCGCCTCGCGGTCGGCCAGGGATCCGGGCGGTGGCGCGCCGCGCAGGGGCTGGGCGGTGGGCTCCTCCACGAAGCCGTTCGTCGCCGCGGCGCCCTCGACGGCGGCGGTGACCAGGGCGTCGCCCAGGATGATCGTGCGGCAGATGGTCTCGAGGCCCAGGGCGCGGTACGCCTCTCCGCGCAGCGGGTCGTTGATCTTGGCGACCACCCGAGGGACGCCGAAGCGATGCTTCGCGAGCTGCGCCGCGAGGGCGTTGCGGTTGTCCCCCTCGGTGAGGGTCATGACGATGTCGGCCTGCTCGGCGCCGGCCGAGCGCATGACGTCCTCGTCGGTCCCGTTGCCGCGGACCGTCTCGCCCTTGAACGTCTGCGGAAGCCGCTGGAAGGCGCGCGCCGTCGTATCGATGACCGTGACGTTCTCGCCACGCTCGTCGAGCGCCGCGGCCACGCGTGCGCCGACGCGCCCGCAGCCCACGATGATCACCCTCATGTCGTGCTTGCCAGCTCCTTCGTCTCCGCGCGCAGGCACCACACCGGCACCGTCGAGTTGCGCATGACGTAGGGGACCGTGCGTCCCGCGTCCCATTGTCCCCCGAAACGCTTCTTGTAGCGAAGCCCCATGACGATGAGATCGGCGTCGAGATCGTTCGCGTCGTCGACGATCGCCGGCCCGGCGGCCCTCGCCTGGACCGTGCTCGTGCGGGTTGGGATCGCCTTCTCGGTGAGGACCGCCTCCGCACGCTCCAGGACGTCCTCGGCGGTGGCCACCGCCTTCTCGTCTTCGGCGTCGAGGTTGCGGTCGAATGGCACCTCGATGACGTGGAGCAGCGAGACCTCGACTCCCTCGCGACCGATGAGGAGCAGCGCCGCGACCTTGAGGGCCGGGTCGTCCACGCTGGGGTCGCCAAGCAGCGGCACGAGGATCCGCTCGAATCCGAACGCGCTCGGGCGCTTCTCGCCACGTCGGAAGAAGTCCATGCCGCGGTTATCCTACGGCGCCGGATCGACGGCGAGCATGCTCAGCGCCCATAGGCGAGACGCTCGGCAAGGCGCGCCGGCAGGCCGACCTCGCGCATGAGGCGCTGGGTCCGATCGATGTCGTAGGCCACGCGGCGGAAGGCGAACGCGTCGTCCTCCGAGGCGCCCGAGTCGTTCAGCTCGAGGATGGCGTACGCGGCATCGCGCAGTCCGTCGCGCGGCTGGCCGACGCTCCCCGGGTTGAGGAGGGCACGGGTGCCGCCGAGCTGCGTCGAGTCTCCCGGGATTCCGAGGATCGGGATCAGCTCGCCGTCCTCGTCCCGGTACGCCACGGGCAGGTGGGTGTGGCCGAAGAGGCAGATCCTCGTGTCGAACGCGTCGAGGTTGGCGGCCGCGATCGACGGTCCGGTGATGTACTCCCAGATCGGGTCGCGCGGCGAGCCGTGGACGGCCGTCAGGTCGCCGTCCCGGCGCACCTCGGGCAGCGACGCGATGTACGCCCTTGCGTTCTCGTCGATCGTCCTGGCGGTCCATTCGATGGCGGCGCGGGCGTCCGGGTTGAAGTAGGCCGGATCCACGGTGCCGATGGCGGCGCCGTCGTGGTTGCCCATCACCGCGCGCGCCCCCATGGCCTGGAGCGCGACGATGACCTCGTTCGGCTGCGGCCCATACCCCACGGTGTCGCCGAGCACCCACACCTCGTCGACCGTCGGAAGGTCGCCGAGCACCGCCTCGAGGGCAGCCAGGTTGGCATGGATGTCCGAGAGGACGGCGATTCGCATGCGGGAATCGAGTATACCGGCGCGCTTCGCTGCGGCCCGCTCAGTGCCCCGGTGACGTATGGCCGGTTGACCGGCCGAGTGGCGATTTCAGGGGCTGCCCCCGGCGGCGGGGAAACCGCTCCGAGGTGGCGGATCGCTTGTCGACGACCACGAACCGATGACCGCCGAGCGCACGGAGGCCCGAGGGATGGACCAGTGGCGGGCCACCACCCAGCAGGTCCGCGGCGGCGGCGCCGGCCGCGAGCTCGTCGTCGGAGATCGGCCCCTTCCAGGCGATGAGGCGGCCGCCGATGCGCAGGAGCGGGAGCGCGTACTCGGCGAGGACGGGAAGCGCCGCGCAGGCGCGCGCGGTGACGAGGTCATACGACTCGCGGTGAGCCGGATCGCGGCCGAGGACTTCCGCCCGCTCCCCGAGGACGCGTAGCGACGAGGGGTGCAGGGAGGCGGAGAAGGATCGGAGGGCATCGGCCTTCTTGGCGACCGAGTCGACCAGGGTCCACTCGATGGACGGTCGCGCGAGGGCGAGGACGAGCCCGGGGACCCCGCCGCCGGAGCCGAGGTCGACGGCCCGCCCGGGGGCGAGCTGGTCGACATGCGGCAATGCCGCGATCGAGTCGAGGAGGTGGAGGCGGGCGACCGCGTCGGGTTCAACGACGCGGGTCAGGTTGACGCCGGCGTTCGCGTCCAGCAGGAGGTCGACATACGCCTCGACGCGGTCGAGGAAGCCGGCCGGGAGGGACGGCGGCACGTCGAGCTCGCCCAGCAGACGCTCGAGCGCCAGGCGCGCGCCGCGTGCGGACGCACGCGCATCGGTGAGGGGCAAAGAGAAAATGCTCCTTCGAGCGGCCTTTCGGTCTTCCCGCGGATGATCGGCGTCGCGGCCGGCTTTCGCATCGGCCCCGAATCACCCGCGGTTACCGTACTCGGTCGCTCGCAGAAGCAGGACCTCGACCGTAGCAGCGCTCCGCTGTGGAAGACAAGCCGACTTTTCCACCGATTCGCGCGAGGTTATCCGACCTGTGGATAACTCGGCCCGATATACTCGAGACCGATGACGTTCGGACCCGCCCGGCAGGCTACGATCGAGGACAGGTGGCGGAGTCGCTGACCGTGAATTCGCCACCCCGCTTCGCGCACCAGAGCGAGGCGGAGCTGGCGAGGATCCTCGACTACTACGGTGTCGCATGGCGATACGAACCCGACGTCTTCCCCATCTCCTGGAACGCCGACGGCGCGGTCACAGAGTCGTTCGCGCCGGATTTCTACCTGCCCGAGATCGACCTCTACCTGGAGCTGACGACGCTGAAGCAGTCACTGGTGCGGAAGAAGAATCGCAAGCTGCGCTACCTCCGCCAACTCTACCCGGAGATCAGGGTGAAGCTGTTCTACGCCCGTGACTTCAAGGCGCTGATGGTCAAGTACGGCAGGCTCGACTTCCTAACCGATGTCACCGTCGCGAACGGCGCCTACGCGCACACCGGCTCAGGCAATGGAAACGGAAACGGCAATGGCAGGGCTGACGGAAACGGCGCCGCACACGCGGGCGGCTGAGGCGGTGAGCCTCCACGACGACGTCGAGGAGATCCTCCTCGACTCGGAGACGGTCGCGAGCCGCGTCGCCGAGCTCGGCGCGCAGATTGCGGCCGACTACGCCGGGCGCGACCCGGTCCTCGTCAGCGTCCTCAAGGGGGCGCTCGTGTTCCTCGCCGATCTCATGCGGGCCATGGACCTGCCCACGAGCATCGACCTCATGGAGGTCAGCTCCTACGGAGCCGAGACGGAGAGCTCAGGCCAGGTCCGGATCCTCAAGGACCTCTCGAAGCCGATCACCGGGCGCGACGTCATCGTCGTCGAGGACATCATCGACACCGGGCTCACCCTCAACTACCTCCTCCATTACCTCGCCGACAAGGGCCCGGCCTCGATCAAGATCGTCTGCCTCCTCGACAAGCCGGCCCGCCGCCTGGCCGATATCCCCATCGACTACCGCGGCTTCACGATCCCGGACCGCTTCGTCATCGGCTACGGCCTCGACTACGACGAGCGCTACCGGAACCTGCCCTACATCGGCGTCCTGAAGCCGTCCGTCTACGGCCCCATTCCGCCGGAAGGCTGACCGATGGACGGGGGCGCACGACGCTTCCGGCTCCTCATCCTGCTCGGGGCCCTGGCCATGATCGGCTCCGGCTTCCTGCCGTGGTGGCGCACCGGCGGGGAGACCGTCTCGGGCGTCGAGCTCCCGTCCTCCCAGGGGATCGGCCTCGAGGGGCCGGGCCTCGTCATCTACGGCGCAGCGATCCTGGTCCTCGTGCTGCTCGACGTCGGCTACATGCGCGGCCGATGGGGCTTCTTCCTCGACGCACCGTGGGTCTACCTCCTGCTCGGCCTGGTCGGCGGGGTTGCGTTGGCGTACCGCGGCTGGCAGCTATGGTCGGTCGGCTACCTGCCGCTGCCGCAGCAGTCGCCGGGCCTGGCCGTGGCGACGGTTGGGGTGGCGCTGGTGCTGTACGGGGCTGGGACCGGGTTCGGGGTTCCGCGTCGGTACTGAGACGTCCTTGCCGCATCACGCACGCCGGGCGGGCAGCAGTCCAGCCGCGCGGCGCTGGGTTGAATGTTGCTCACCACGGGGAGCGTTACGCGCCCGACGCGCGTCCGGGCCGGCGGATACACGCTCAGGGCGCGCGGTGAAAGCGCGCATCGGCCGCCTGATGCTCCGTGGAGCGAGCAAATTTCGGGTCGCGCGCCACGCGGCGGGCGGAACTCACCCTGGCAGGATGAGTGGGGAGAGCAGCACCCACGCCGCGACGACGATGACGAGCGCCACGCCCAGGATGAGCATCGGGCGCAGGTCGGGCCGATAGCTGCCGGGTGGCCGGCGGGGCGGCTGGGAGGACACCGGTGGGCTCAGATTTCGCCGAGGTACGCCTGGCGAACCTGCTCGTTGGCGGCGAGGTTCTCGGCCGTGTCGGCGAGGATGATCTTGCCGGTCTGGATGACGTAGCCGCGATTCGCGGCGTTGAGCGCCATGAGCGCGTTCTGCTCCACGAGGAGGACCGTCGTCCCCTGGCCGTTGATCTCGGCGATGATCCGGAAGATCTGCTCGGTCAGGATGGGCGAGAGGCCCATCGACGGCTCGTCGAGGAGCAGGATCGTCGGCCGCGCCATGAGGGCACGGCCCATGGCCAGCATCTGCTGCTCGCCGCCGGACATGGTGCCGGCCTTCTGGCCGCGCCGCTCCCTGAGGCGCGGGAAGAGGTCGTATACCCGCGCCACGTCGTCGTCGAGCTTCGCGCCTCGTCGCCCGAACGCGCCCATCTGCAGGTTCTCGAAGACGCTCATGCGGCTGAAGACCTTGCGGCCCTCCGGCGAGTGCGCGATCCCGAGCTTCACCACCTCGTGGGCGGGGATCCCCTGGATCTCCTTCCCGTCGAGCCGGATGGTGCCGGTCCGCGGCTTGTGGGTCCCGCTGATGGCGCGCAGCGTCGTGCTCTTGCCGGCGCCGTTCGAGCCGATGAGGGTCACGATCTCGCCACGCCCGACTGTGAGCGACACGCCCTTGAGCGCCTCGATGTTGCCGTAGAAGACGTGGATGTCGTCCAGCTCGAGGAGGGCATCGCCGCGCTGGCCGGGATCGGTCGGCCGAGAGGCGGGCTCGGTGGCGGACACGGTGGACTCGGTCATGCAGAGGTCGCCTGCTTGCCCAGATAGGCCTCGATGACGTGTGGGTTCGAGCGGATCTCCTCCGGCGAACCCTCGGCCAGCTTCTCGCCGTAGTCGAGGACGGTGATCCGCTCGCTGATGCCCATGACGACCTTCATGTCATGCTCGATGAGGAGGACCGTCAGGTCGAGCTCGTCGCGGAGGCGCTTGATGAGCGCTGTCATCTGCGCGGTCTCACCGGGGTTCATGCCGGCCGTCGGCTCGTCGAGGAGGAGGAGCTTCGGGTTGCTGGCCAGCGCTCGAGCCAGCTCCAGCCGCCGCTGGTCGCCGTAGGGGAGGTTCTTCGCCCATTCCTCCTCGTAGCGCCGCGGCAGGCCCACGAGGCGGAGTAGCTCCTGCGCCCGCTTGCGGGTCGCTGCCTCCTCCTCGCGCACCCGCGGAAGCCGGAGCAGCGAGGCCCACCAGCTGGCACCCATGCGCGTGTGGGATCCGACCATGACGTTCGAGATCACGCTCATCGCGCCGAACAGCCGGATGTTCTGGAACGTCCGGCCCACGCCGAGCTCGGCGATCTGGTGCGGATGGAGGCCGACGATCGACGTCCCGTCGAACACGATATCGCCCGATGTCGGCTCGAGCATGCCGGTGAGCTGGTTGAAGAACGTCGTCTTGCCGGCGCCGTTCGGGCCGATGAGCGACACGATCGCGCCGTGGGGGATGACGAAGTCGATGTCACGGTTCGCGACCAGGCCACCGAAGCGCATCGTGACCTGAGTCGCACGCAGGAGCGGCTCCGGCTCGTCGCCGGGCGCCGGCATCGGTCCCGGACGCGGGTCCGCGTTCATCTCGCTCATCCCGTCACCACCGGTCTGCCGGTCTCTTCACCGGCTTCCTCCGCGTACATCTCCTCATCGTCGTCCGCGCGCTCGTGCAGCTCCGCGCGCCGCTGGCGGCTCGGCAGCAGGCCCTCCGGCCGGAGGATCATCATGACCACCAGCACCGCGCCGTAGACGAGGAGGCGGTACTCGCTGAACTCGCGCAGGAACTCGGGCAGACCGACGAGGACGAGGGCGCCGACGATGACGCCGGGGATGTTGCCCATGCCTCCCAGGATGATCAGCGCGAGGGCGTTGATGCTGACGATGATGTTGAAGCTGTCGGCATAGATGACGCCGATCTTCGTCGCGAACAGCGCGCCCGAGATGCAGCCGAACGCGGCACCCAGGGCGAATGCGAGCAGCTTGTAGAAGGTCGTGTTGACGCCCGTCGCCTCGGCGACCGATTCATCCTCGCGCATGGCGTTCCACGCGCGCCCGACGCGTGATGCCGCGAGACTCGTCGCCGCCACGGCGGCGAGGATGCAGAAGAAGAGGATCGGGTAGTAGATCGACTGCGGGTCGCGCTCGAACGGAGTCGGTGGCGGGATGGAGAGGATTCCCTGTGCGCCTCCCGTCACCGGCGCAGCCCACTCCGACTTGAAGATCTCGCGCGCGATCTCGCCGAACCCCAGCGTGACGATGGCGAGATAGTCACCCCGGAGCCGCAGCACCGGCGCGCCGACGAAGAGGCCGACGATGGCCGCGACGATGATGACGATCGGAAGGGCGGTCCAGAACGAGAGCTCGGGGCTGAACGCCGGCGACGCGGGCGACGTCAGCACGGCGGTGGTGTAGGCGCCGACGGCATAGAACGCGACGTAGCCGAGGTCGAGGAGGCCGGCGAAGCCGACGACGATGTTGAGGCCGAGCCCCAGCACGACGTAGAGGCCGATGGTGCCCAGCACCTCCGACAGACGCTGGCCGACGATCTGCGGGAGGAGGAGCAGGATGCCGATGAGGGCCGCGTAGGCGACGAGCTTGCCGACGCGCTGGCGGTCCGGCGGCATCGCCTCCGCCCGGGCTCGAACGCGATCACCGCGCGTGGTCCACAGGTACGTCCCGCCGGCGACGAGCCCGAAGATCACGACCCAGCCGATGATCGTGAGGCCGCCGTTCGCGTAGAGGACATCCTCGATGGCGTTGAGGCTGAGGTTCCTCAGCACGGCACCCAGGAAGGGCTCCATGATCGAGACGATGAGGGTGACGATGGCGCCGACGCCAACGGCCCGGGATACCGGCGCGGGCATGACCCGCAGCGACGCGCCGGCCGCCCCCAGGAAGGCGCCGATGGCGATCTGGAGGAACGAACCGAAGACGGGGCCCTGGCCGAACTGAAGGGTCTCGGCGAGCGCCGGCGTCGCGTTGACGAGGATCCAGCGGACGTCGACGGCGCCGATGAAGAGGCACATCGCCGCGATGACGGCTCCGCCCAGGGCGCCGGCCAAGGCTCCCAGTCCGAGGGCCTGGACGGAGGTCGGCCGCGTGCCCTCGACGCGGTTCGGTCCGGCCGCGTACCAGCCCGCGATGATGGTGAACAGGAACGGGATCGCCGTGCCGAGTGTGACGACGTCCGCGATGAGGTCGCGCGACTGGACGGCGGACACCATGCCCACGAGGCTGAGGTGGACTCCGGGAACGCCCCCGAGAAGGCCGGTCGTGACCGCGCGTCGCACGAAGAACCCGCCCATCAGGTGTTCTCCTTACGGCCGAGGAGCCCTTCGGGCCTGAAGATGAGGACGAGCACGAGGACGGTGAACGCGATGACGTCCTGCAGCTGGTTCGGCGACGGGATGCCGTAGCCGGTCAGGAACAGGTTCGGACCGACCTGCTCGAGGACGCCGAGGATCAGGCCGCCGAGCGCGGCGCCGATGATGTTGCCGATCCCGCCCAGCACGGCCGCGGTGAAGGCCTTGATCCCGGGCAGGAAGCCCATGAAGAAGTGCACCGAGTTGAAGAGCAGGGTGTAGAGGATGGCCGCGGCGCCGGCGAGGACGCCGCCGATCGCGAACGTCGTCACGATGATGCGATCGACATCGATGCCCATCATCGCCGCCACGTCCTTGTCCTCACTCACCGCCCGCATGGCCCGCCCGGTCCGCGTGTGGTTGATGAAGAACCAGAGGCCGATCATGAGGGCCAGGGCGGCGAGGATGACGACGAGGCGCAGCACGGTGATGGTGATCGGCCCGAACTCGATGGTGCCCTTGAACAGGCCGAAGTCGGGATACGCGCGGACCCCGGACCCGAAGAAGCCGCGGGCCGTGTACTGGAGGAAGAGCGACGCGCCGATGGCGGTGATGAGCGGCACGAGCCGCGGCGCGCCACGCAGCGGTCGGTAGGCGATGCGCTCGAGGAGCACGGCGACGATGAGGCTGAAGAGCATCGCCGTGAGGAGGGTCAGGATGAAGACCCCGACCGGGTTCGTCTCCAGCGCACCGACGTTGTCGAGGCCGGTGGCCATGAACCAGGCGGTGAAGGCGCCCCACATGAAGACCTCGCCGTGGGCGAAGTTGATCATGAAGAGGATGCCGTAGACGAGGGTGTAGCCCAGGGCGATGAGGGCGTACACGCTTCCGAGCGCGATCCCGGCGATGACGAGGCTCTGCCATGCCTCGGGGGAGATCCGACCCTGCTGGAGGGTGAGGAACGCGCCGTAGGCGGCGACGAGGATGATCCCGCCCCCGAAGAGCCACAGGAAGATGGTGATGACGTCGAACCGGAATCGTCGGGTCATTCGCGGTCCTCGCAGGGCACGATCCGGATGATAGTCGTGCGGGTGAGCCGAACAGTCGGCCCACCCGCACGGTCGGTTGTGGCGTCAGCGCACGCGCTGACGCTCAGGTCTTACGGCCAGACGCGAACGAACTCCAGCTCGCCGTCGACGTCCTGCACCTCGCTGACGCTGATCTTGGCGTCGGCGCAGTCGCCGTTCTCATCGCACGTCAGGGTGCCGGTGATTCCCTCGAAGCCCTCGGTGGCCATGAAGGCGTCACGCAGCGCGCCGCGCGGGATGAACGTCGTGCCATCCTCGTCGAAGGCGACCTCTTCGATCGCCGCGGCGAGCATGTTGTACGCGTCGAAGGAGTGCGCGTGGAAGACGCTGATCGGAGCGTCCTCACCCGACACCTCGGTGTACGCCGGGAGGAACTCGTCCTCGTAGAAGTCGCCGGCGAACGCCAGGTCCGGACCCGACAGCACGGCACCCTCGGCGGCGGGGCCGGCGGCCTCCAGCCAGTCGGGGGTGAGGATGCCATCGGCACCGGCCAGGATCGTGTCCTCGAGGCCCGCGGTCTCACGCGCCTGCTGGGTGATCAGGGCACCCTCGGCGACGAAGATCGGGAAGTAGAGGAACTGCGGCGAGTCGGCGGCGATGTTGCCGAGGACGCCCGAGAAGTCAGTGTCACCAACGGTGACCGCCTCCTCGGCCGTGATCGTGCCACCGCACTCCTCGGGGAAGCTCTCCGCGAAGACGGCGGCGAGCTGGTCGGCGTACGGCGAGCCGTCGTCGATCGTGGCAGCGGTCTCGAGGCCGAGCACCTCGCAGACGTACTGGGCCATCGCGGCACCCTGGATCGAGTCGTTGTGCGCGGTGCGCGCGTAGAACGGCTCATGGGTGTCGGGGGCGGTCAGGGACGGAGCCGTGTTCGACGGGGAGACCAGCATGATCCCCTCGGCGCTCAGGATCTCGGCGGCCGGGATGCCGGCGCCCGAGCAGCTGGTGCCGATGACCGCCGCGATGTTCTCGGCGGAGACCAGTGCGCGAGCGGCGGCCGTGCCACCCTCGGCCGAGCAGCCGTCATCCTGGTGGTTGAACTCCACCTCGTGACCGGCGATCTCCGGCTTCATCGTGCGGGCAACCTCGGCGCCGTACTGGCTGTCAAGACCGAGCGACTCGTTGGCGCCGGTGATGACGAGCGCGGTGCCGATCACGAGCGGATCGCCTTCCGCGATCTCGACGCAGCCGAACTCGACGGTCTCGCAGTCGACGGCCGTGCCGCCACCGCTCGCCGCGGGCTGGCTGGCGCCATCGCTCGGCTCAGTGCTCTCGCCCGCGTTGTTCGAACATGCGGCGAGGATGAGCATGAGCACGACGAGGATGGCGCTCCATCGCGTGAACTTCTGCATCCGGGTACTACCTCCAGTGGGGTTGGCTCGGGATTTCGCGCATGCGCGGGCCCGGCTAAGTGCGCGGCATCATACCGGCGGCTGCTTGCGCCGCGCAATACAGTGGGACGTGCCACCGGTGTAGACGGTAGGGCCGATGGGCGCCAGGGGTTCATCGGTCGTTCGTGGTATCCTTCTTCGGGCTGTTCTAGCAGCGCTCGCTGCGAATCGCACCTGAGGCCCTTCGTTGGAGGTTCACGTCCGCAGCGCCCGCCTGACCGATCTCGACGCCGCCGTTCGCATCCTTGCGCGCGCCGACGCGGATCCAGACGCCGGACGCGGCGACGCCGACTTTCTTCGCAACCTCCTCTTCGTACCCTCCGCGACGGTTGTCGTCGCCGAGGCCGAGCGACGGGTGGTGGGCGTGGGGGTCCTCTCCATCAGGCCATCGGTGCGGTCCGGACCCTTCGTCGGCGTGATCGAC
>DASUFJ010000094.1:0-37364 GCA_036274575.1 Candidatus Limnocylindria bacterium | reverse complement strand
GCTCCACCACCCACTAACAGGGAGTACACCGGGATGGGTTCCGTCCGAGTAGCCATCGTCGGCGTCGGCAACTGTGCCGCGTCGCTCGTCCAGGGCGTCGAGTACTACAAGGACGCCGACCAGTCGGCACGCGTCCCGGGTCTCATGCACGTCCAGCTGGGCGACTACCACGTGCGCGACATCGAGTTCGTGGCCGCCTTCGACGTTGACCGCAACAAGGTGGGCAAGGACCTCTCGGAGGCGATCTACACCGAGCCGAACAACACGTATCGCTTTGCCGACGTCCCGCACCTCGGCGTGACCGTCGAGCGCGGCATGACCCACGACGGCCTCGGGAAGTACCTCTCCGAGATCATCGAGCCGGCACCGGGTCCGACCGCGGACGTCATCGGCATCCTGCGCGAGCGCGCGGTTGACGTGCTGGTCAGCTACCTGCCGGTCGGCAGTGAGCAGGCCACGAAGTGGTACGCGGAGCAGGCGATCCAGGCCGGCGTCGCCTTCGTCAACGCCATCCCCGTCTTCATCGGCCGCGAGCCGTACTGGCAGCGCCGCTTCGCGGAGGCCGGCCTGCCGATCATCGGCGACGACATCAAGAGCCAGGTGGGCGCGACGATCACCCATCGCGTCCTGACCCGCCTCTTCATGGACCGCGGCGTCCGCATCGACCGTACGTATCAGCTGAACTTCGGCGGCAACACCGACTTCCTCAACATGCTGGAGCGGGAGCGCCTCGAGTCGAAGAAGATCAGCAAGACGAACGCCGTCACCTCGATGATCGACTACGACATCGGCGACGATGACGTCCACGTCGGCCCCTCCGACTACGTGCCGTGGCTGAAGGACCGCAAGTGGTGCCACATCCGCATGGAGGGCACGACCTACGGCGACGTCCCGCTCAACCTCGAGCTCAAGCTCGAGGTATGGGACTCCCCGAACTCCGCCGGCGTCATCACCGATGCGATCCGCTGCGCGAAGCTGGGTCTCGACCGCGGCCTGAAGGGGACGCTCGTGGCCCCCTCGAGCTACTTCATGAAGAGCCCGCCGATCCAGATCCACGACGACATTGCCTACAACCGCGTCGAGGCGTTCATCCGCGGCGAGGACAACGAGATGCTCGTCGGCACCGAGAAGCCGGCGCGCAAGACCAAGAAGGTCGTCTCGGCGCCGAAGGAGAAGGCCGCGGCGGAGGTGGGGTAGCGGCGCTCGATTCGCGCCATACTGCGCAACCAATGGAGGTCCAGGCGGCCGCGCCGTCGGTCGTGCCCGAGCGCCGGCGGGAGCTCGTCACCTACTGGCTGTACCGCGCCGGAGAGTGGGTCATCAACCTGCTCCCGCGCGGTCTCGTCATGCCGATGGCGAGCGCGTTCGGCAACGTGGCGTACGACCTCGCCGGGCCGAAGCGGGACCTGATCCACGGCAACCTGGCGCACCCTCTGCGCCTGCCGCCGACTGACCGGCGCGTGCGGCGCGCGGCGCGCCGCGCGTTCCGCAACTACGCCAAGTACCTCGTCGACATGATGCGGCTCGCCGAGCTCACGGAGGACGACGCCGCGGCGCTCGTCGACATCGAGAACTTCGAGATCCTGGCCGAGGCCCGCAAGGAGGGCAGGGGCGTGCTGCTGTGCACGGCGCACATCGGCGGCATGGATCTCATCGGTCCGGCGCTCAAGCGGCACGGGCAGTCGCTGTACGTCGTCGCCGACGACACCACCTACGGGCGCCTCTACGACCATCTCGAGGCGGCCCGGGCGCGGCAGCACATCTTCCTCATCGGCTGGCGCAACCTGCGCCGCCTCTTCAGGACGCTCCGCGCCGGCGAGAACCTCGTCCTCTTCTGCGACGGTGGCTATCGACCCGGCGACGTGCCCGTGGAGCTGTGTGGCGAGGCGACGACGTTGCCCATCGGCCCGGCGACGCTGGCGGCGAAGACCGGCGCACCCATGCTGCCCGTCGCCTGCCGGCGCCGCCCCGACGACCGGTTCGAGGCACGCGGCCTCCCGCTCATCCACTGCGCCAGCACCGATCCGGCGGAGATCCATCGCGCGACCCAGCTCCTGGCCGATGAGCTGGGTCAGGTTCTGGCCGAGGATCCGGGCCAGTGGTACATGTTCCGGCCGGTCTGGCCCACGACCGATGCGGATCGCGCCCGCGCCCGCGCGGCCCTCGAGACCGCCCGAGGCGGCGAGGACTGGACCAAGCTGCCGGCCTGATGCTCCTCCGCATCGGCCTCGAGATCGTCGACCGAATCGTCGCGGCCCTCCCCGCCCGCGTCGCCTACGCCCTCGCCGATCTCGGTGGCGACGCCTGGCATCGGATGTCGCCCTCGCGCAAGGCCCTGGTGCGAGCGAACCTCGCCCGCGTCTGCGAGGCCACGGGCCGCCCGACCCGCGGCCGCTCCTTCGACCGGCTGGTGCGTGACGCGTTCCGCAACCACGCCCGCTATTACCTCGAGCTGAGCCGCGTTCCGCGCTACGACCCCGCGCGGATCGAGGACGTCGTGGCGGTCCCGAGCTGGGCGGTGTTCGAGCCGGCGCTGCGAGACCGTGCGGCGATCCTCGTCAGCTCGCACATCGGCAACTTCGAGCCGTTCGGAACGTTCCTCGGTGCGCGGGGCATGCGCCCGCTGGCCCCGGTGGAGGAGATCGAGCCGCGGCCGCTGTACGAGTTCATCGCCGCGCGTCGGGGGGGCGGAGTCATCGACCTCGTGCCGCTGGCCAAGGCGCGCTCGGCGCTCAGCCGGCGCCTGCGCGAGCGCGGCCTGGTCGGGATCATCGGTGACCGGGTCGTCGGCCAGGGCGGCGGGCTGCCGGTCACGATGTTCGGCCACGAGACCCGGATTCCGGTTGGGCCGGCGACTCTGGCCGTCACCCATCGCGCGAGCGTCATCGTGGGGCGCTGCCTGCGCCTCGGCCCGGATCGGTTCGTGGCCGAGGGCGACGTCCTGGCGGTGCCGGACACCGGCGACCGGCGCGCCGATGCCGCGGCGCTGACCCGCGCCATCGCAGCTCACTTCGAGGACGACATCGGCTCGGCGCCGGAGCAATGGTGGGGCGCCTTCCAGCCCTTCTGGCCCGATCTGGCGCTCGACGGATGACCGTCGAGGCCTGGAGCCCCGGCCGGCCGGATCGCGGCGGTCCGCGCTCGGGCGGCAGCCGTGGGCGCGCGGACCTGCACCTCCACTCGCTGTACTCCGACGGGACGGCCAGCGTGGCGGAGATCCTGGACCACGTGGAGGGCTCGACGGACCTCGACGTCGTCGCGATCACCGATCACGAGCGGATAGACGGCGCGCTGCGGGCCGCCGAACTTCACCGGGCCCGCGGCTACTCGTTCGACCTCGTGGTCGGCGAGGAGATCACGACGCGGCGGGGCCATGTCCTCGCGCTGTTCGTCACGGAGCGCATCCCGGCGCTCCGGCCTCTCGAGGAGACGCTGGAGCGGATCCACGGCCAGGGAGGGATCGCCATCGCCGCCCATCCGATGGCGCCCATCCCGCTCAGCGTCGGACGGCGCTCGCTGCAGCGGGTGCGCGACCACGCCGACGAGGCGGTCGCCTTCGATGCCCTGGAGCTCTTCAACCCGAGCCACGCGGGCCGCACCCGCCACTCCGCACGGATGGAGCTCAACGCCCGCGAGCTGAACCTGCCTGGCGTCGGCAACTCGGACGCGCACGTCCTCGAGGGCATCGGGACGGGTTGGACCGCCTTCCCCGGGTACACGGCGCTCGACTACCGCGCCGCGATCGCCGACGGCGAGGTCAGCGCGGAGGGGACGCACTGGTCCTCGGCCCACAACGTCGACGTCTACCGGCGCCAGCTCCACGCCAAGCTGCGCCACCTGTGGCACACGGTGAGGCCGGGCGACCAGGACTGGCGCTGAGCCCGTCGTGGGCGCATCGGTCATACTCGGGAGCGTATGACGCTCGCCAGCGCCACCGATGCGCCCCGCGCTTCGGTCCGTGTCGGACGACCGCCCCTGCGCATCGGCATCGTCAGCCCGTACGGCTACCCGCATCCGGGCGGCGTGAACGAGCACGTCCGCTTCACCTACGAAGCGATGCGGCAGATGGGCCACGACGTGTGGATCATCACCAGCAAGTACGGCCGCGAGCGTGAGAGCGAGGGCCATGTCATCCGCCTCGGAACGGGGTGGGCGGCGCCGGCCAACGGCAGCATCGGCCGCGTGACGCTGGGCCTCCGATTCAAGCAGCAGGCGCGCGAGGTGCTGGAGCGCCATCCATTCGACATCCTCCACTTCCACGAGCCGCTCGTGCCGTTCCTGTCGCCCACCATGCTCGATGCATCGGAGACGGTGAACATCGGCACCTTCCACGCCTTCGGCGGGTTCAGCCCCAGCTACTGGATCGGCAGCCGTTTCGCGAGCTCGCTGGCCAACAAGCTCGACGGCCGCATCGCCGTCTCCGGAGCTGCCCGCCACTTCATCAACCGTTACTTTCCAGGCGACTACCGGATCATCCCGAACGGGGTGGACCTCGAACACTTCACCGATGCCCAGCCCTACGAGGAGCTGCGCGACGGTACGCTCAATATCCTCTTCGTCGGCCGCTTCGAGGAGCGCAAGGGCCTCATTCACCTGCTCAAGGCCTACCACCGGCTCCGCAAGCGCAAGGTCGACGCCCGGCTCCTCGTCATCGGGGATGGACCGAAACGGCGCGAGTATCGACGCTTCGTCGGCCTGCGAGGGATCCGCGACGTCGAGTGGCTGGGGCGCGTCACTGACGACGAGAAGGTCCGCTACTTCGCGTCGGCCGATATCTTCTGCGCGCCGAACACCGGGCAGGAGTCGTTCGGGATCGTGCTCCTCGAGGCGATGGCCGCGGGCGTGCCGATCGTCGCGTCCGACATCCACGGCTTCAAGCGCGTGGTCGAGCGCAACGTCCAGGGCATCCTCGTCGAGCCTCGTAACCCGCGCGCCCTTGCGGCCGGGCTCTACGCCCTGGCCCGCGACCCCGACCTGCGGCACCAGATGGGCGAGGCGGGCCGCAGGAAGGCGCCCGAGTACAGCTGGGGCCGGGTCACGGATCAGATCGTCGACTTCTACTACGAGACCCGCGAGCGGGTGCTGGTGGAGCGTTCCTGAGGCGCGGGGCGCGGCCGGGGCAGCCGCTCAGGACTCGAGGTGCCAGAGCGCGCGGTAGTACCTGATCCGATCGACGTCGGGCTCGATCCCGTACGCCTCGAAGAGCTCGTCCTGGTGGCCCTCGCCGAAGTTCCAGTCGAGGCTCATCGAGGCCACCGCCAGGTCGGCCCACCGATCCCCGACGGCGAGGTCGCCGAAGTCGACGTTGCCGGTCCAGGCGCCGTCGTCCGAGATCAGGGTGTTCGGGGCGCAGGCGTCGCCGTGGACGAGCACCGGCTCCTTCACCGGCGGGCGGAGCCCGATCGATGCGGGCGATCGGCCGACCCACACCTGCGACGTCCAGTGGGTCGGGAAATCGTGGACAGCAACGGCGTGCACGGCGCGCAGACCGTCGGCGATCGCGCGGATGGCTTCCGCGCGACGGGCGCGCCACCGATCGCCGACGGCAGATTCGCCCGGAACGGCTGCGGTCATCAGCCATTGCGCACCTCCATCCTCGCCGTACGCCAGAACCCGAGGCGCGGGGTGGCGGCCGGCGAGCCACTCCAGGCGCGATCGCTCGAGACGCAGGTCGACGCCGGTGCGACGCGGGTTCCACTTCACGAACGTGTCGCCGATCCGGAACGTCAGCCCGCCGAGCTCGTTGCGCCAGGCCAGGTCGGCCGCGCGTCCCTCCGCCAGCCGGAGCACGACGTCGGGCACCGGATCGTCGCCGAGGACGTGCTGCGAGGCGAGGGCGGCGAAGTCGTGCGCCGTCACAGGGGCTTGCGCCAGGTGGTGAACGTGCGCTCCGGTTCGAAGCCCAGCGACCGATACAGGTCGGTAGCGCCGGTCGGGCTGTCGGTATCGACGCCCAGGCTGGCCGACGTGTAGCCGGCCTCGCGCGCGGCGATGAGCGACGAGCTCAGGAGCGCACGGGCGAGGCCGCGCCGCCGCCACGGTCGACGAACCGAGACGGAGGCGACGTACACGCGGGATCGCCCGTGCGCCTCGTTCTCCTCTACCGGCACCGTCGTGGTGATGACGCCGGCGATCTCATCGCCATCCCAGCCGACGCGCCAGAGCACCGGATCGGCGTTGTGCGGATCGGCCATGAAGCGCGTCCGGTCCTCGTCGGTCCACTCGGCCATGCCCCAGTGGTCGCGGAACGCCTCCGCCGATGCGTCCCAGATGGCGTCGTACTGGTCGCGCGTCACCGGCCGGATCTCGAGGCCCTCGGGCATCGGCGCCTCTTCGATCGCGTGCAGCGTGGGCGCGACCATGTCGTACCAGAAGCGCGCGCGTTCGTAGCCCTCGCTCTCCAGCAGCGCCGTGTTGCCCGCGTTCGTGTCGGCGCCCTCTGAGCCGAACCACTTCGGCGCCACGTCCGGATGGGCCGCCGCGATCTCGCGCAGCCGCCGTTCGTTGTGCCTGAGCATCGCCCCACCGAGGCCGCGGCGCCGCCACGCCGGGTCGACGAACCCGAACAGCTCGTACGAGCGGCCACCCTCGACGAGGTCCTGCCAGAAGACGCGGGCGTATGCGACGGCCTTCCCGTCGACCTCGGCGATGACGAGGTCGCGCGTCGGATCACAGTTCACCAGGGTCGCGTAGTTGCGCGCGAAGTCCTCGAGGCTCGTGACGTCCTCGAGGCACTCGGCCGCGTGCGCAGCCTGGTAGACCGCCAGCATGCCGGGGAAGTCCTCGGGCCCGCGGAACGTCCGGAAGGCGAGGCCCGCGATGGCCGGCCCGTCGGGCAACGCGAGGTCGACCGTCACGACCGAGCCTCCATCGGCTTGCGCCAGGCAGTGAATCGGTCGTGGACAACGAACCCGGCGGACTCGTAGAGCCCCAGCGCGCCCAGGGGGTTGTCGGCGTCGACGCCCAGCGCCGCGCTCGTCATGCCGCGCTCCCTGAGCAGGACGAGCGAGCGGAGGATGAGCGCGCGCGCGAGCCCCCGGCGGCGCCAGGGGCGCCGCGTGAAGACGCTGTCGAGCCACCCGCGCTTGATGCCGAGCGCCGCGTCCTGCTCGGGATAGATGCCATTGAAGACGCCGGCGGCGACCTCGTCGCCGTCGAAGGCGACGAGCCACAGCGTCGGGTCGCGGTGGGGTGCATCGAGGAAGCGACGCATCGCCGCCTCCGACTCGTCGGAGCCGCCCCAGTGGTCGCGGAACGCCTCGCGGTTTCCCTGCCACACGACGGTATAGAGGTCCGGCGTGACCGGCCTCAGCTCCAGGCCATCGGGTAACGGCGGCGGCGCGGGAAGGTCCTCGAGGTCGGGCCGCACCATGTCGAAGAACCAGCGGACCAGCTCGTAGCCGGATGCTTCCAGAAGGCGCGCCCCCGGCCGGCCATCGGATGCCCAGCCCGCGTAGGTGTGCGGCCGGTCCGTGTCGTGGGTCGAGGCCAGCGCGGCGGCCCGGCGCTCGTTGTCGGCGAGCATCGCCGTGCCGATCCCGCGGCGTCGATAGTCCGGGGCGACTGCGCCCCACAGGCGGTGCTCGCGCAGCGCGCCGTCGCGCGTGTCGACCCAGTCCTGGCCGGCGACGGCCACGATCCTGCCTCCGAGCTCGCCCACTCCGATGTCGCGACGCGCGTCGAATTGCTCCGACGCGTGTGCGACGTGCGACCGGAAGTCCCCCGGGGTCTCGCGCTCGTCGACGTCGTCGGCCTCGTTCTCCGCGTTGAGGACGCGGACGACGTCCGCGAGGTCGCGGTCAGGGTCGAAGGGCCGAATGCGGAGATCCACCGGCGCCTCGATCATCGGGTCACCTCCAGCGGCTTGCGCCACGCGGCGCCACCGTCGACCACCTCGAAGCCGCAGGACCGGTACAGGCCCAGCGCTCCTGACGGGTTGTCCGCGTCGACGCCGAGGGCGGCCGTGTCCATTCCACGCTCCGCGAGGAGGTGGACGCTCCGACCGATGAGCGCGCGCGCCAGCCCGCGCCCGCGCCACGCGCGCCGCGTGAAGACGGAGTCGAGCCAGCCACGACGGAGGCCGAGCTTCTCGTTCTCCTCGGCGAGGATGCCGTTGAGCACGGCGCCGGCGATCTCGTCGCCGTCATAGGCCACGAGATAGAGGTCCGGCTGGAACTCGGGCGACTCGACCCAGCGGCGGAGTGCCGCCTCCGAGTCGTCCCAGCCGCCCCAGTGATCGCGGAAGGCGTCGTGGTCGGCGGCCCAGATGGCCGGCGCGTCCTCGACCGTCACGGGACGCACCTCGAGGCCGTCGGGCATGGGCAGAATCTCCGGGCGGTCGACATCGATGCGCTGGCGCTCCATCTCGAAGAACCAGCGCACGGCCGTGTATCCGGCCGACTCGGCCAGCGCCTTCCGACCCGCTTGGCGGTCGTCGGCCCACATGCCCTGCACCCGCGGCCGATGCGTTTCGTGCTCGGCGGCACGCTCGCGGATGAGCCCGTCCGCGGCGGCCAGCAGCCGGCGGCCGATGCCGCGCCGGCGCCACGGGGCGTCGACGTGGCCGCGCGAGCGGTACTCGCGCGTGCCATCGGTGTTGTCGACCCAGTCGACCCGGATGGTGCCCACGATCACGCCGTCCAGCTCGGCCATCAGCACGTCGCGGGCGGCATCGAACGACGCGGACGGTGTGCGGTAGGTGGGGGCCAGGTCGTCGAGCGTGAAGACGACGCGCACGCCGTCGAGCGCCATGTCGGCGTTCGCGACGCGCACGATCTCGGGCAGGTCGGCGTGGCCGGCGTAGGGCCGGATGACGAGACGCTCGAGGTCGGCCGCCGTGGCGGCGCCAGCCATCAGGCGCTGGGTCTGTGCCATCATCCGACCCTCTTGAGCTTGCCGGTTCGCTTCGCGTAGCGCTCCGCGACGCCGAAGACCTTCACGCCGAGCGGGATGAGCACGACGCCCATCACCACCAGCGGCCACACGTCGCCCCACAGCTCGGTTACCGGCTTCCCGTAGATCAGTCCGCCGCGGATCCCCTCCAGCACGTAGGTCCCCGGGCTGAACTGCCCGACGACCTGCATCCACTGTGGCAGGATCTCCGGCGCGTAGTACACGCCGCTGAACAGCAGGATGACCGACTGGATGACGAAGACCATCTGGTCGCCGCGCTCCACGTAGAGCAGCGGGAGGATGGCTGCCATCATGCCGACGCCGACGAAGCTGATCGACCCCAGCGCCAGGAAGACGCCGGCGGTCACGAAGTTGCCGCCGGAGAACCGGACGTCGAAGAAGAGCAGCATCACGACGAGGATCACGACCATCTGGATCACCGCGTAGGCGACCGCGAACAAGGTCGAGCCGACGAGCTGTGTGTAGCGCCGCACCGGCGCCATGAACGTGTACTCGAGCGTCCCCTCCCAGCGCTCCCAGGTCACCGTCTCGCCGATGAAGCCGAAGACGATGGACAGGAAGTTCCAGAAGATGGCGCCGATGATGAGCGTCTGGAGCAGCAGTGGGTCGTCCTGCGCCACCCCGATGAAGGCCACTGCCAGGGCGGCCGCCAGCGAGTAGACCAGCCAGGCGACCTCCCAGCCCCAGTAGCGCTTGGTCAGGTTGAAGTTGCGCTCGACGAAGGCGAGGCTCGCCCTCAGCTCGCGCGTTGCGATGGTCATTCGTTCGTCTCGTTTCCGAAGGATGGACCGATGAGCCGGCCGGACCCTATCGGGCCCGGACCGGCCGCATCGTCGGCTCGTTCGCCAGCCGGCTGCCGAGGGCGACCAGCTTTCGACCGATCCAGCGCCGCACGGGGCGGCTCCGCGACGTGTGCTCGATCACCAGGAGGTTCGTGCGGCGCAGCCGCTCCTGGCGCTCCTCCACGAAGGAAAGCACCGCCCTCACATCAGCGTTCGTCTGCACGTTCATCACCTCCTTTCGTCCTCGCTACTCGTCGTTCTCGTTCTCGTTCTCTTCTTCGATATCGTCGTCCAGACTCTTGCCAGTGAACGTCATGAACACGTTCTCCAGCGTCGGCTCCTTGCCGTAGTCGCTGTGGACCATCGTCGTCAGCTCGTCCGGCGTCCCCTCCGCCATGAGGCGGCCGTCGTTGATGAGCGCGATTCGGTCGCAGAGCCTGTCGGCCTCAGCAAGGTCGTGCGTCGTCAGCACGATCGTCGCGTCGTGCGTGTCCCGGACCTCCTCGATGAAGGCCTGGACGTCGAGCTTCGACCGAGGGTCGAGGCCCGTCGTCGGCTCGTCGAGCAGCAGGACCGTGGGGCTCGTCAGCAGCGCGCGCGCGATGGCCACCTTCTGCTGCATCCCCCGGCTCATCTGCTCCACGGGCCGGTCGAGGCGCTTCTCACCGACGCCCAGCCGGGCGAGGATGGCGATCGCCGCGACCCGGGCGCGCTTCGCGTCCATGCCGTAGAGCCGTGCCGCGTAGGCCAGGTTCTCGTGCGGCGACAGTTTCTTGAAGAAGGCGGCGTCGACGCTCACACGGTTGATGAGCCGCTTGACGGCCATCTCCTCGCGCTCGACGTCGTGCCCGAAGACCTCGACGCGCCCGCCCTCCAGCGTCAGCAGCGTGCTGACGAGCCGGATGAGCGTGCTCTTGCCGGAGCCGTTCGCGCCGAGGATCCCGTAGATCTCGCCGCGCCGGATCGACATCGACACGTCGTTCACGGCCAGGACCGGCTTCTTCTTCCGCCCCACCACGAAGCGCTTCGTCGCGCGCTCGATGAGCAGCGCCGGCTGCTCGCCGGGCGGCGGCGGACCCACGCGTCGCACCGGCTCGCGGGCCGGGGCCGGCATGGGCGCTGGCGTCGGCATCGGTCTCATCTTCGGTTGGGTCGTCACCTCGGTCATCGTTCGATACCCGTTCGGCTGGTACTTGGGGCCGGACACTGGAAGAGCCGCGGCCCGTTGGCATCAATCGGTCCGCGGCTCTCGTGGCTGCCCCTTGGGGCATCAAAAAACCGTGGACCCGATCCGGCCCACGGCTCTGGTGTCTGCCTCGGCGGCCCTGCCGCCTTCGCTTCTACCTCGACCAGGGCACAGATCTCCCGTCGACAGCGCTGCCGGTAGGCGCGCTCCCGTGCGTCATGTAGGCGCAAATGAGGAGTCTCATTGCCTCTCAGATCGCTCCTTGCTGAATGGTTGGTCGCCGGTCACCAGCGGGCAGCGTCGGCTGCGGTCGGTGGTGCCGCCGGAGTCTACGTCCGTCCCGCGCGGAGTGTCAAGAAACTACGTCGTTTGTCTCATGCGCCACGCGCAACGGTTGACACGGTTCGTATATTGACAATATGACTCGTATCGCCAAAACGCGGCCGTACCGGAGCGAGCTTCGCGAGCAGCAGGCGGATGGGACCCGGGCGCGCATCCTCGACGCGGCGGTGCGGGTCATGGCTGGGGGGGTCACGGGCGTCTCGGTGCCGGCCGTTGCGCGTGAGGCGGGGGTATCGGTGCCGACGGTCTACCGACATTTCGCGACGAAGACAGATCTGTTCGCAGCGCTGTACCCGCACCTCATGCGTCGAGTCGGCCTGCATGAGATGTCCTTCCCGACCTCGCTCGACGACCTTCGAAGGGGAGTCCACGAGAGCTTCGAGCGGATCGATCGGATCGCGTCCCTTGACGAGCTTGCCGTGCTGGCCATGACGAATCCGAGCTCCGATGACGCTCGGCGAGCAACCTACCCGCGGCGCCTGGAGCTTGCGCGCGGGCTCGCAGACACCGTTAAGCCGAGGCTCTCGCGGGCCGATCGGGATCGCATCGCCAGGCTGATCGTCGTGCTCACGTCGTCGGGAGCGTTCCGGGTCTGGCGTGAATTTCTCGGCGCATCGGTCGACGAGGCGGCTGACGACGTCGCCTGGGTCATCCGCTCGGCCATCACCGGAGCGGGCACACGGAGGAATGACCGATGAACACCACCATCCTGCGTCGTCTCGAGGACGTTCGCCTGGCCGACGCGGCCGAGGTCGGGGGCAAGGCCGCGAGTCTGGGGGAGCTCATCGCCGGCGGGGCCCATGTTCCACCCGGAGTCGTCATCGCGGCGTCGGCCGCAGGATCCGCCGCCGATGCGCGCGCGACGCTCCTGCGGGAGGCCATGGGCGCCCTCGGGCCGGGACCGTTTGCGGTCCGATCGAGCGGGATTGCCGAGGACGGCATGGATCGATCCTTCGCGGGCATGTACGAGACCGTCCTGGACGTGGCGCCCGACGACGTGGGTCCTGCGGCCGATCGGGTGATCGCCAGCGCCAACGCCACGCGGATCGCCGCCTACGAGCCCGCCGCCGGCGCCGGCGCCGTCGCGGTGCTCGTCCAGCGCATGGTTCAGCCGGCTGCGGCCGGGGTTGCCCTCACGGCCGATCCGATCAGCGGCGACCGACGCACGACCGTCGTCACCGCGGTCCGCGGCGCCGGCGAGCGGCTGGTCTCAGGCGCCGCCGCCGGCGACGAATGGTCCGTCCGGGACGGAACGGCTGTCCCGCGACGCAACCCGGAGCGAGCGATCGACGGCGCACAGGCGATGGCGGTGGCGGCAGAGGCGCGCCGCGTCGCGGAGCAGCGCGGCGCGCCGCAGGACGTCGAGTGGGCGATCGATGCCGATGGCGCGCTGTGGATCCTCCAGGCCCGCCCGATGACTGCCCTCCCGCCGGAGGTCTCCTGGACGCCGCCCGCACCCGGCGCCTTCACCCGCCAGTACCGCCTCGCCGAGTGGATCGGCGCACCGGTGACGCCGCTGTTCGAGTCGTGGCTGCTGACGACGATGGAGGAGCGGATGCATGCGTTCTTCTTCGAGCAGATCGGCCAGCGTGCGCCGCAGCCGCTCCACGTCGTGGTCAACGGCTGGTACTTCTACTCGATGAACTGGGCCGCGCCGGCGGCCATGCTCCGCAACCTGCCCCGCATGCTGTGGCACCTGGCGCGGAATCCGAGGGCGGTGGCGGGCGTCAACCCCTCGACCGTGCGGCACAGCTTCCGCCTCCTGGAGCGCATGTGGCGCGCCGACTTCCGCCCGCGGTATCGCTCCGCGATCGACCGCGCCGAGGCTCGGGTGGAGGCGGCCCCGGTCGATGAGCTTCCCGGGCTGATCGACGAGATGGCCGGGCTGGCCGGAGAGGCCTTTGGGTGGCTCGCCGCCCTGGCCGGCGCGGCCTACAAGATGGAGCTCAACCTCGCTGGCTTCTATCAGCGCCACGTGCGGCCGTCGCTCGGCGGCAGCCACCTGCCGCTGCTGACGGGCTTCGCGCTCCCGGCGGGCGAGAACACCGATGCGGTCACATCACTCGACTGGTTCTATCCGGTGGCCACCACGTCGGCTCCGCCGGCGGCTGATCTGGCGCGCCTGGTGGATGCTCGCCACGTGGCGGAGGAGGCAGCCTTCCGCGTGCTCGCTTCCTCACCGCGTCGTCTGGCGGCCTTCCGTCGCCTGCTCGCCGACGCGCAGTACCTCGTGCCACTGCGCGAGGAGCAGGTCGCCGAGCTCACGATGCCGTGGCCGATCATGCGTCGAGCGGTCCTCCGCATCGGCGAGGAGCTGCTGGCTCGCGGGCTCATCGACGCAGCGGACGACATCTTCTTCCTCACTCGCACCGAGGCGCTCGCGGCGCTGACCGCCGGTCGCCTGGGGGAGTCGGTGAGCGTGGACGAGCGTCGCGCAACCCGCGAGGAGCAGGCGCGGCTGGTCCCACCGCTCCTCATCGGTCATGTGCATCCCGTCCTCAGGCGGATGTTGGACTCCATGACGCGCACGGTCGGCGCGGAGCCGTCGCGCAGCGCGCTGGTGACCGGCACGCCGGCGTCACCCGGCCGGGCTAGCGGCGCCGTCCGCGTCGTCCACCGGCCGGACGAGTTCGACGAGTTCCAGCCTGGCGACATCCTGGTAGCACCGATGACCGCACCCGCCTGGACGCCGCTCTTCACGCGCGCCGCCGCGGTCGTGACCGATGTCGGCAGCGCCGCGGCGCATGCCTCGATCATCGCACGCGAGTACGGCATCCCCGCGGTCGTTGGCTGTGGCGATGCCACCGCGCGGCTGCGCGACGGGATGCGCGTGACGGTCGACGGCGGCACGGGGAACGTGGAGCCGGAGTAGGCCGTTCGGCCCTGTCGAGCCCGTCGGTCGGCCGGTATCGTGTGTCGGCACCGAGCAGGAGTACACCCCGTGCATGTCAACCGCGGTCTCGTCTTCTGGGGCGTGGCTCTCATCACCGCGGGTGTCGTCGCCATCGCTCTCCAGGCCGGTTGGATCGATGGAGAGGCTCTGCGCGAGCTGTGGCGCTTCTGGCCGATCGCCCTCATCGCCATCGGGCTGGCGATCATCGCGGCTCGAACGCCCTTCGCCATGGTCGCCACCCTGGTCGCCGCCCTCCTTGTCGGAGGATTCGCCGGGTCCCTGTTCGCCGGCTTCCCCGAGGGGTTCGACGTCGGGTGCGGCGGCACGCCCGATCAGTCGACGGGCGAGAACGGATCCTTCGCCGGCCAGAGCGCGGATGTCTCGCTCGAGCTGAACTGCGGCGAGTTGCGGGTGACGACCGCCTCCGGCAGCGCCTGGGACGTGGATGCGCGGTACGCGGACACCGCGCCCACCATCACGTCGAGTGGCTCGTCGCTCGCCGTGTCGGCGGACGACTCCTCGTTCTTCGCCCTTACCGATGCGCGCCAGGCCTGGGACATCGTGCTTCCCACCGACGTCAACCTCACGCTCGGGGTGGATGCGAACGCGGCCGAGAGTGACCTCGCCCTCGACGGCGCATCGCTGACGGAGCTCGACGTCGAGGCGAACGCCGGGAGCGTCGCGATCGGCCTGGCGGGCGCATCGGTCGACGATCTCTCCGTCGACGCCAACGCCGGGTCGGTGTCTCTCACGGTCGACGACGGCACCAGCCTCACCGGTTCGGTGTCGATGAACGCCGGATCGCTCGATCTCTGCGTTCCCGACGGCGTCGGCGTCGCGATCACGATCTCCGAGGAGAACATCACGTTCAGCCACAATCTCGACGAGAGCGGCCTCAGCCGCAACGGAGACACGTGGAGCGGCGGCACCGGCGATGCCGCCGTGACCCTCGACGTGAGCGGCAACGCGGCCAGCTTCACCTTCAACCCCGATGGAGGATGCTCATGAACCGACGGCTCTACCGATCGCGCACCGATACCGTCCTCGGCGGCGTCGCCTCCGGCCTGGCCGTCTACCTCAACACCGATCCGGCATTGGTCCGCATCGCGTGGGCCATCCTCGTGCCGCTCACCGGTGGCGCGGCGTTCCTCGCCTACATCGTGGGCTGGATCGTGGTTCCGGAGGAGCCGTATCCGGGCGCCGCGACGGGCGCGCCGCCACCCGGGCCCGCCGGCGCCGGCGCCGGCGCGAGTGCGTCGGAGGCGGACGCGGGCGAAGGGGAGGCAGACGCGTCCGACCCCATCGCCGAGTCAGCGGCGACGCCCGCGACCTGGACGTCTCCCCCGGCCGGTGCCCGGCGTGGCGACAACCGTGCCGGGATCCTGGTCGGCATCGGACTGGTGATCATCGGCCTGTGGTTCCTCGTCCGCCCATACCTGCCGGACATTCAGTGGAACCTGATCTGGCCGGTCCTCATCGTGGCGATCGGCGGGCTCATCCTGGTGACCGCGGCACGACGTTCCGGCTGATCCCTGCCAGGTACCGATGCCAAGGACCCTCAGGGTCCGGACCCGCCCTCCGGCATGGGCGATGGACCGACGCCGCCCGGTGGCGACCGACGCTCCCACCAGCCGCGGCCGGCGATGGCAAACACCACCGCCCCGGCCATGACGATCAGGCCGAGCAGGCCCTTCAGGGCGCCGACGGAGAGGAGCTCCTCCCGCGTTCCCTGGGGTGGGTCGGGGAACTGGAAGCCGAAGTTCCACGGCGGCAGCGCGCGGGCGGCGTTGATGTACCAGTCGGGCATCGGCAGCGCGGAGCCGAGCGGGAAGATGAGCAGGCCGACGAAGACCGCCAGGGCGAGGTAGCCGATGGCGATGTCGCGCCACGCGGGCCTGCGTAGCAGCTCGTCCACGACGTAGGCGACGGCGATCATCGCGAACAGGACGGCCGTCAGGTAGTGGTACGCGAACGTGGCGCGCTCGATGCGGATCCACGGCACGAACTGGAAGGCGAAGGCGGCCACGATGAGCACCAGCCCCAGCGAGCGTCGCGTCCAGGCCAGGACCGCGCAGGCCACGATGGCGGGCACGCCGGCCCAGAAGAGGATCGGGTTGCCGCCGTTGTAGATGACGGCGATCTGGTTGCTGTCGAAGGTGCCGTTGTAGAACCAGGTCGGCTTGAGCATGAGCGGCCAGCTCCACCACGGCGCCGCGCTGTCGTGGCCGGCCTTCAGGTTGAAGTGGTAGCCGAACATCTGCGCGTGGAGCTCGTCGAGCGACCACCCGTACCCCGGCCCGCCTCCGATGGCCCAGTCATGGCCCAGCTGCAGGTACGGGATGTACATGAGGCCGTAGACCACGAGCGGGATGATGATGAGGCACGCGCCGGCCCAGGACCAGGCAAAGCCGCCCATCTCGCCGGGTCGGAACCAGCGGGCGTCCGACTCGGGACGGAGCAGTGACAGCGCGGCGCGCCAGGCCACGAGGACGCCGGCGACGCCGATCATCAGCCACACCGGCCAGCCGACCTGTGCGCCGCGAGCGAGGAGCCCGAAGAGATACTCGATGGCGCTGCCCGGCTCGCGCCCGCCCTCCACCTGGCCGTAGCCGATGACGAAGGCGAGGCCGATGCCGGTCAGCACCGCAGCCGTGGCCGGCAGGGCGCTCATCGCCTCTCCGACATCGATACCGATGGGCCGGACCCACGTGATCGCCAGCGCGATGGCGAGGAGCCCGAGCATGACGATGAGGAACGGCCACGGCGCCCCGATGGCGCCGATGGCGGTCAGCAGGGCGACCATCGCAACGAGGACGAGGCGCCCCAGCGACGAGCGGGCGAGGACGAGGACGAAGAGGCCGGCCAGGGCATAGAAGCCGACCCACTTGCTCGCCGAGGCGAGACCGATGAGGACGCCGACGAGCGGCATGGCCCACCACGCGGAGCGGTTCCATCGGCCTGACCAGACCTGCCAGAAGAGGAGGTACGCCGCGACGATGAAGGTCGCGACGAAGATGTCGTTCATGCTGATGCGGCTCATCACGAAGCTCATCCCGTCCAGCGCCACGAAGGCGGCGGCCAGGATGGCGATCCGGCGACGGCCGAACATGGTGGCCGTCAGCAGGTAGATGAGCCCCACGAGGATCGAGCCGAAGACGACCCCCGAGATGCGCCAGGCGAACGCGTTGCTGCCGACGTCGATGGCCGCGATGCTGGCCCCGCCGGACCCGGCCGCGCTCACCAGCAGGCGGCCATGGTCGTCGCCCTGCGATGTGCTCGCGATGTCGTAGGCCATGGCCAGCGGCTGGCCCGGTAGCGCGGTCGCGTCGAAGGCGGCCATGCCGATCGTCGTGTCATCGCGCCGCTCGATGTGCGGCTCGATCGTCCATACCTCGCCGGCTCCCGCGGCCGTCGTCCCCGCGACCTGGATCAGCCCGGCGACGCGCTGCTCCCCGATGAGCGCCGGCGCACCGGGCAACGGCACGAGGCCGAGCAGGCACGTCGTGTTGACGCACGTTCCGGCCGCCTCGTCACCGTCGACGACCGCCACGCCGCCCTGCGTGGCCGGGTGCTCGGCATTCGCCGGCAGGCCGCCGGTGAGGGCGACGACGAGCTGATCGTCTCCAGTGCCGCGCACGAGGAGCGGGCCGATGAGCGGGGCGTCGACCGCGATGCCGTCGTCGTCCTTCGGCGCGAACGTCGACGCGTCGAAGAGGCGGACCACGCTCGTGTCCGCCTCGGTGACGACCACCCAGTCGGGATCGTCCCCATCGGCACCGTGAACCAGGCCGACCCCTCCGAAGATGCCCGGAAGCGTGCCCTTCAGCTCGCCGGTCGCGCCGTCGACGAGCGCGACGCCGCCCGTCCCGCGCAGGAGCAACGGGTCGGTGCTGTCGGCCGGCACCAGGATCTGCGCCACGGTCAGCAGCCCCGAGTCGATGGTCGTCCCGGCTGGCGGTGCGCGGCCGTCGGGCGATGCGAGGAGCGCGGCGAGCTCGTAGGTCTGGACCTCGCCGCGGTCGGCCAGCCCGACGAGCAGCCGCCCCGCCGCCTCGTCGTAGGCCAGGGCGGCGACCGGCCCGCCGGCATCCCATCGCGCGATCTCGTCGCCTGACTCGGCGTCGGCGGCGACGATCAGTGTCGTCCCATCGCCGATGAAGGCGACCGATCGGCCGTGGCCGACCGACGCACGAGCCGGTGCGACGGCCAGCGTCGTCGCCGGCCCGGGCAGATCCAGCGTGCCCACCACCTTGTTCGGATCGACCGCCACGATCCCCGCGGCGATGAGGTACTTCGCCAGCATCGGGTGCGTCCATTCGTAGACGTCGCGGTCGTAGCCGTTCTCCCAATTGCTCAGGAACTCGGCTGCCGAGCGGGCGTGATAGACCTCGTCGAAGTGCATGCTGCGCGGCAGATCCAGGCGCCACAGCCGGAAGACGAGAGCGAAGAGGACGAGCCCGAGGGCGATGAGGGCATCCCGGCGGTCGAGCCGGCGCATCGGCTCCTTGAAGTACACGTCCGCCGGGTTCGGCGTCAGCCAGCCGCGACGCCTGGCCGGCGGCCGGTCCGAATCGTCGACCGCCGCCGGAGGCGCGGGTGCGGGTTCGACGGCCGATGGCTCCGGCGCGGGCGCGGTCAGCGACCAGCGGACAGGCAGCCAGATGACGGCAGCGAAGGTGACGGTGATCATGAGCGCCAGGAGCCAGATGCCGCCGTCGGTGAAGAGAGTCGACTGCAGGAAGGCGTCCTGCGCCATCGGCTGCCCGTTCAGGCCGGGGTTCATGATCCGCTCGGCAAACGACCAGTCCTCGGTGTAGACCCAGTACACGTTCGCGAAGAACGACAGCGACAACGCGGCGTAGATCCAGGGCCAGGCGCGTCCGCTGAAGATCAGCAGGGCGCCGATGGCCAGGGCCGGGAAGAGATATCGCTCGTGCACCCGGGTCGGGAGGGCGAAGAAGGCGATGGCCAGGATGAGCGATGCCAGGAGGAGGCCACGCATCTCGTCGCGGCGGGCGACGATCCACAGCGCGACGGTGGCGGCGGCGGCGAAGAGCACGACCCCGATCTGCTGCCATGTGACCGATGCGCTTCCGAGCAGGAAGGCGGTTGTCGTGTCGTCGCCCCAGGTCAGCGTGTCGCCGAGGCCGCTCCACGGGTTGCGCCACATGTTCATGGCGTTGATCGAGAGGCCGGTATAGGTCCCCGCGGCCTCCACGAGCTTGCCGATGAGGCTGGTCGAGGGATCGGCCTGCGGCAGGATCCCGAGCAGCCCGCGCGGGTCGCCGCCGGCCAGCGGTGCGTACAGGAACATCCCGAAGGGCAGCATGAGGACGGTGACTGAGACGATCCCGACCGCCAGCGAGGTGAGGACGCGGAGGGCGTCCCGATGCCCGGCGTGCTGAGGATCGGACGAGCGTCCCAGCAGGTGGCGCTTGATCCCGACGATGGCCACGATCGGGATGAGGAACGCGAACTGGAACTTCACGAGCATGCCGACCACGGCGCCCAGCGCGGCGACCTCCGTCCAGCCCCGACCGAGCGCGTAGATCGTGGCGAGCAGGACGAGCGATCCGACGGAGTCCACCTGGCCCCACACGGCGGAGTCGAAGACGACCCCGGGATTGAAGAGGTAGGCCGCCGCCGCGGTCAGGCCCAGCGTCTCGGGCGCGATGTCGAACCGCGTCCGCGAGACGAGCTCGCCGCCCCAGCGCCGAGCCATGACGAACAGGAGCCAGGCGACGCCGATGTCCGCCGCGATGCCCGGGATCTTCACCAGGCCGCCGGTCGCGTCCCGGCCGACGATCGGCTCGAGCAGGTGGCCGACGGTTCCCAGCAGCCAGAGCACGTAGAGATAGCCCGGCGGGTAGTCGCTGAAGTAGCCGGCCTCGTAGAAGTGGGCTGGTCCGACGCTTGCTAGTCGCTGGCCCCAGGCGGAGAAGTCGCCGATGTCGATGGCGAATCCGCTGAGCGGCAGGTAGACACCGGCGATGAAGACACGCAGGACGAGGCCGAGGACGAGGATCGCCGCGAGGATCGTGCCGACGTCGAGCCGCCTGATCGAGTCTGCTATCCACGCGCCCCGTCGGCCGACGGGGTCGCGGGTCATCAGGTGCGTCGCCCCCGTGGAGCGCGCCGAGTCGTGTCGGACGCCAAGGTGGCGGTGAGTATACATCGAGGTACGGACGGTCCCGGCGTGGGGGAGGTTTCGCGTCGCCGGTGGCCGGCTCCGCGTCACTGGATCCCCTACAGCGACAACGGCGTGGCCCTGGCCGCGGCGTTCGTCACCGTGGCCGCGTTCGCGATCTACCTGCGCACGATGATGCCGGGGACCGGGTTCTGGGACACCGCCGAGGCGCAGACGGTGCCGGCCACGCTGTCGATCTTCCACCCCACCGGGTTCCCGCTCTACGCGCTCCTGGGCTGGGCGTGGAGCCACCTGCCGCTCGGCGACAGCGTTGCGTGGCGCATGAACCTGCTCTCCGGGGTCTGCGTGGCGCTGGCCGCCGGCCTGGTCGTGCTCATCACGGGCCACCTCGTCCTCGAGCGGGATCGCCGCCTGCGCGCCGTCGCCGCCGGGATCGGCGGGGCGGCGTTCGCGTTCGCCGCCGAGCCGTGGGAGAACGCCGGCCGCGCGGATATCCACGCCGTCAACGTCTTCTTCGTGGCGCTCATCGTGTGGCTCCTCTTCGCCTGGGCCGCCGCCGAGCGCGTCCGTTCCGCGGACAGCGGCCGCTGGCTGGTGGCTGCGGCGCTCGCCTTCGGCCTCGGCATCGCCGCGCACCCCCTGGTCGGCCTGACGGCGTTCGGCATCGCCGCCTGGCTCCTCCTCGTCGACCGCCACCTCTGGCGTCGCTGGCGGCTCGTCGCCGCCTGCGCCGCGATGATCGCCATCGGCATCGGCCTCTACGGCTACATCTGGGTGCGCGCCGTCATGGCGCCGGCGCCGCCGCTCTTCTACGCCCACCCCAACACGTGGGAGAACTTCCGCTACCTGGTCTTCGCGGAGCAGTTCACCCACCTCTTCGAGGACTTCGAGTCGCCCCTGGCCCAGCTGAGCTCGAAGTGGAACGATGCGGAGCGCGTCCTTGCCGCCCAGTTCAACGTGGTCGGCTGGCTGCTCATCGCGCTCGGCGCCTCGGTCCTCGCCGTCCGGCGCTGGCCGGCCCTGCTGCTCCTCGCGCTCATCGCCCTCGCGAACGTGTTCTACGCCATGAACTTCCGCGACGGGGACATCGACCGCTACTACCTGCCGACGATCGTGGTCAGCGCCCCCCTCATCGGCGTCGCGATCGCCGCGATCGCCGACACGGTTGCCGGAGCCGTGGTCGACGCCAGCGCGAACCTGGTGACGACGCGCGCCGCGCAGCGACGGGCGGCCACCGTGGCCGGCGCCCTCGTCCTGGCCCTCGGCCTGCTGCTGCCGGCCGTCTCCCTGGCGAGCGGCTACCAGGCCCAGGACCGCAGCCAGAACCGCGAGGCGGATGCCTGGGTCGCATCGGTCTATCAGCAGCTGCCGCCCAACGCGGTGGTCATCAGCTGGTGGAGCTACAGCACCCCGCTCTGGTACCACCGCTGGGTCCTCGGCGAGCGGCCGGATGTCACGATCATCGACGAGCGGAACATCCTCGACGACGGGTACCGTACGATGCGCAACGCGATCCGATCCTTCTACGGCGAGCGACCCGTCTTCGTCGTGCCGCCGGATTGGGACTACCGGCGCATCACCAACGTGTGGGAGACGCGGACGGTGAGCACGTACCCGGGGTACATCGACCTCCTGTACATCGAGGGCCTTCGCCAGTGACCGATCCCGTGCGCCCGCGGCTGACGTTCTTCTTTCCGGCCTACAACGAGGAGGAGAACATCGCCGAGACGATTCGCCGCGCCCTCGACGAGGTGGGACCGCTCGTCGACGGCTCCATCGAGGTCCTCGCCGTGGACGACGGCTCGACCGATCGGACGCGGGAGCTGGGCGAGGCGATCGCCGCCAACGACCGGCGGGTCAGGGTCTTCCACCAGGAGAACCGCGGCTACGGTGGGGCGCTGCGGGCGGGGTTCGAGAACGCGCGGGGCGAGCTGATCGGCTTCAGCGACGGCGACCTGCAGTTCGACCTGCGCGAGATGACGCGCCTCCTGGATCGGATGGCGGACGAGCGAAAGCCGGTCGACGTGGTCATCGGCTACCGGATGCAGCGGCGTGACCCGCCACATCGGATCTTCATCGCCAAGACGTACAACGCCATCGTGTCGGTGCTGTTCGGCCTGCGGGTACGCGACATCGACTGTGCCATGAAGCTCTTCCGGCGCGAGGTGTTCGACGGCCTGCCGCTCACGACCGACTCGCCGTTCCTCTCGGCCGAGCTGCTCATCAAGCTCAGGGCGCGCGGCGAGCGGATGGCGCAGGTCGGCGTCACCCACTATCCGCGCGCGGCGGGCACGAACACCGGCGCCAGCTTCCGGAAGATCCTGCGCACGTTCCGCGATATCGGGAAGCTGCGATGGGCGATGTGGACGCGCCGATCCGAGGTGCTGGGCCAGCCTCGACGCTGACGCTCCGCGGCGGATCCACGAAACCGCAGGTGGCCGATGCCTGCGCAATGCTCACGTGGCTCTCGACAAATCGAGGCGTCGTCACGGGAGGGCCCTCACGGGCTGCGTTTCCGCGACAGATCGAGGCGCCCGCGGCGTGAGATCCGCCTTGCGGTGTCGCTCGTGCGCATGGGTCCTCGTTAGATCGGGGAAACAGCGTCTCCCACGGGCTTCGGGTGCACTGACCTCGACTGATCGAGTTCGCCACGCCGGACCCGCACCCGCCTACTGGCGCGCGTTAGCCGCGCCAGGCAGGACAACGGGGGACTAGGACTCCTCGGGACTCTGTCCCTGCGGCCCCGTCTCCCCGGTCCCGGGCAGGTCGACGTCGAGGGAGTTGACGAACTCGCGGAACACGGCGAGACGCTCCTCGTCCTCGGCGCCCTCCTCGGTCGAATCGGGCTCCACGCCGGCCTCGTCGAGGACGCGCTCGTCGGCGTAGATCGGCGAGCCGGTGCGCACCGCCACCGCGATCGCGTCGGAGGTGCGGGAGTCGACCTCGGTCTCCTCGCCGCTGGGCGTCTCGAGGTAGATCCTCGCGTGAAACGTCCCTTCGGTCACGTGGGTGACGACGACGCGGCTGATCGACGCTCCGAGGTTGCCGAGGATGCTGACGAGGAGGTCGTGGGTCAGCGGCCGCTCGGCGGAGAGGCCCTGGAGCCGCATGGCGATGGCGTTCGCCTCCGATGGGCCGATCCAGATCGGCAGGTATCGGTCCCGTTCGGACTCCTTGAGGATCACGACGTGCTGGCTGGAGAGCATGTGGACGCGCACGCTCTCGACCACCATCTCGACCAGCCGGACCCGGCCGTACGGCTGTTCAGCCATGGACCGATTCTAGCGCCGCCTACTCGAGCACGAGCCGAACGACCCCATCGGCGGTGAGCAGGTACGCGGCCGGTGGCCCGTCGCTGACCGAGGTCACGAACAGGCCGCGGACGTCGTCCAGGAGGCCGGCCAGCGGACCCTCGCGCGGCGCCATCCACTGGCGCACGAAGGCGCCGTCGGCGCGCTGGTAGGCGAGGATCCGGCGGCCCGCCGCGTCGTAGACGTAGAGGAACTCGCGGTCGCCGACCGTCGCGCCGTCGAGGAGCCGGTAGTCGAGCTCCGGCCGGACGGCGGCGTCGGGCGGCGGGTCGAGCGAGTAGTCGGCCTGCGTGCGCGGCGAGCCGAAGTCGACGCGGGTGACGGTGTCGGCGTGCAGGAGCCAGGCGTTGACGTCGACGCGCAGGTCGCGCGCCAGCCGCGGGTCGAGGTCCGGCTCATCCGTCAGGAACGGCTCCGGCGGGTCGGGGTAGTTGACCGGGATGACCGCCGGCGGGGACCAGCGCAGGATCTGCCCGCTCTCGGCGTCGACGGCGTAGAGGTTGAAGATCTCGAGCGGCGGACGATGCTGCAGCGCGCCGAGCAGCGTCGTCTCCGGGCTGAGGGCGTCGGCGCCGTTGAGGGTCATCGGCCGCGGGATGCGCTCCGCGAGATCGACGCGCCAGGCGTAGTGCTGACGGTCGACGATGACCACGTCCGTCGCCGCCGTGGCGATCAGCCATGGGTCGCCCGGCACGTCGCCGGACTCGAGTGCCTCCCCGGCGCGGTAGATGATGGCCGTCGCCCCGTCGGCGGGGTCGACCCGGAAGATCCGGCCGCGGCCGCCGTCCAGGACCCACAGTGACCCGTCACTGGCGGCCACCATGTCGGTCGGGTCGACCCCCTCGTAGGCCTCGGCAAGGTTGGCAACCGAGTCGGCATCCACGATCCGCGTGACGCGATACAGGGCGTCGAGCCGTCGGTCGATCCGTCCGCTGAGGGCCGCCAGCTCGGTGTCCGTGACGCCGGCGGAGGCGGCCCGCTCGACGGCGGCGTGCGCGTCGGCGAGGACTTCGGTCGCGCGCTCCGGATCGCGGTCGACGAGGTCGGCGCCGTCCACCCGCCGCTCGACCGAGCGGATGAGCTCGAAGGCCTCGGTGATCGCCTGGCGCGCGGCCGTGGTGCGCGGAATGGCGTCGGTCGGGCTGGCGGAGGGCAACGCGGCGACCATGGATCCCACGGCCAGGATGCCCGCCACGACGACCATGCCGGCCAGGCCCACCCGGCGCCGGCGGCCCTGCTCGCGCTCGGCCGTGCGCGGGATGCTGCGGGGGTACTGCGGCCGGCGGCGTGGGACGAAGGCCAGGATCCAGCTGAGGAGGGTGAGCACGCCGCGCCCGAACGCTGCCTTCGCCCCCTCCGCGGCATCGCCGGCGTGGTGGAGGCCGCGGCCGATGGCATCCGCCAACGGGACCGGGCTCTGGTCGGGGAGGCCGGCGAACGGCTCGGCGGGGCGGACAGGCTCCAGCTGGTGGGTGGTGGCCGTGGCCGCGAGCTCCGCGACCTCCAGGGCCAGGATCCCGTCCGACCCGCTGCCGCCGCGGATGGCGAACAGCTGCTGGAGGTGCTCGACCGCCGGCGCCGGACGCATCCCGGCCAGGGCGCTCTTCAGCTCCTCCACGCCGACGGTCTGGGCGAAGTGCCGGCTCACGAGGCCGATCCGGTCGCCGGGCGCCACCCCACCCTGCCAGGTGTACGGCTCGACCTCGAGCGCCTCGCCCAGCGTTGCCGCCACGCGCCGGCGCCGGACGCGCGGGTCCTCCTCGGTCACCGCCGGCGGAGGCGGGACCTCGTACATCCGTCCCCCGCGGACGATGACCGCGCTGGCGGGCCCCAGCTTGGCGACGTGCGCCTCCCGCCCGCGCACCACGACCGCGACGACGCTCACGCCCGACCGGCGCGGAATCGCCAGGCGCCGGCGCTGGTGGTAGAGCCGCCGGTTCGCCGACGAGAGCGCCTTCGCCAGGGCCACCAGGACGCCGGCGGAGAGGTCGTAGTAGTAGTCGGTGCGCAGCGCGTCGAGCGCCTCGCGCGCGGCGGAGGCGAGGGCCGGTGTGCCGCCGGTCAGCTGGGCGAGGAGGAAGAGGCTGCCCTTCGTCCGCGCCTGGGCGCCGACCGTTGGCTCGTGGAAAGCGACGACGTCGAAGGCATCCGCCGGCCGCTCGTCGGGGGATGGCAGCCCGATCCTGGTCGTGAGGCGGTTCGACATGCTGGCCCGGGATCGCCCCGTGGTGCGAGTGCGCACCTGATGATAGAGCGCCTCAGCCCGCTCCTCGACCCACCGAAACGGCCACTCGACGCAGCTCGATAGTCGCCCCCGGACGGCCCTTCATCCGGGCGTTCACGGCCCACACGAGCGCGTCGGCACGCAACCTCAGCTCCTGCGCCAGGATCGCGTCGGAGGCCTCGACATGGGCCGTGCCGCCGGTCACCCGGATCACGCGACTGGTCAGCGGGCCCCGTTCGAGGTGCGCCTCCTCCGTGACCTCGGCCCACGCCAGCCGTACCTGCGCCAGGGCCAGCTGGCCGGCGGCGCCCGGTCCCATGCAGTCGGCCAGGGCGCGCTGGACGGCCGCTCCGGCTTCGACCCGGCCGCTCACGGCTCCCGCTCCAGTTCGCCGTCTCGAATTCGCCAGACCGATGCGCCGCGCTGGCGCGCGGCGTCGAGCGTCCCCGGGTCGGCGGTGGTGACGACGACCTGTCCGAGGCCGGCGATGAGGTCCGAGAGGCGGGCGGCGCGATCCGGGTCGAGCTCGCTGAAGACGTCGTCGAGCAGGACGATCGGCCGCGGCCCGTCGCTGCCCAGCAGGTCGGTCTCCCCCAGCTTGAGCGCCAGGATGACCGTGCGCTGCTGGCCGCGGCTGGCGTGAGCCGCGACATCCCGCCCTGCGAGCTCCGCACGAAGGTCGTCGCGCTGCGGGCCGACGAGGCTCATCCCGTTCCACGCCTCGCGCTGGCGGACGTCGGCGATGCGGCGCCGATAGGCGGCTGCGAGCTCATCGTCGTCGGGGATCCGCTCGGTGGGTTGCGCGCGCTCCGGCCACGCCTCCTTGAGTGCGTCGACGTAGAGGAGGCTGACGGTCGAGCCGCGCTCTCCCGGGGCGGCGACGGCATCATGGAGCGGCCCGATGCGCTCGGCCAGGTCCCTGACGGCCTCGAGCCGAGCGCGTGTCACGCGGGCACCCACGAGGGCCAGCTGCTCGTCCCAGAACCCCAGGCTGTCCAGCGTCGCCTCCTCGGCGCGGATGGCGCGCAGGAGGGCGTTGCGCTGCGCAAGGATGCGCGCGACCTCGGTGAGGTCGTGTGCCGCTCGCCGTTCGCGCTGCGCGACGATGCCGTCGAGGAAGCGGCGCCGATCCGACGGCGAGCCCACGAGGAGGAGCATCTCCTCCGGGCGGAAGAGGACGGCCCGCGCCGTCTCCGACACGCTCGTCGTGCGACGCGCAACGCCGTTGACGGTGAGGCGCTTCCGCACGCCGGGCGGTGGAGTGGCGCCGGGGAGGACGAGCTCGATGGTCGCCCCGCCGGCAGCGGTTCCGCCGGCCAGCTCGAGCCGGACTCGCCCGAACGTGGCCCCATGACGGACGAGGTCGGCTTCGACCACGGCCCGGTGCGATCTGCCGGTGATCGCGACGTGGATGGCCTCGAGGAGGTTCGTCTTGCCGGCGCCGTTCGGGGCGGCGACGATCGTCAGCCCTGGGTCGGGGGCGAGCTCCGCCTCGGCGTAGCTGCGGAAGTCGACGAGTGCGAGCCGGGTGAGCTCCATGGGTCGACGGTCGGCCACCCGGCGCGGCGCGACGGCCAGCGCCATCGGATCGGTCAGGAGGCGGTACGCACCGGCATGATGACGTGGACGTAGTCGTCCTTGCCGATGCCGCGGATGACGCCCGGCGCCAGTGGCCCGGAGAGCTCGAGCGCGGCCTCCTCGGCACCGAGCGCGCTGAGCACGTCGATCAGGTAGCGCGCGTTGAAGGCGATCGCCGTCGGCGAGCCCTCGACCGCCGCTTCGATGGTGTCGGCGTTGTCGCCGACGTCGGCGGCGTGGGCGGTGATCGAGACCCCGTTCGCCTCCCCGTTGTCGCCGCCGAGCTCGATCTTCACGATGTTGGCGCTGTCCCGGGCGAAGATGCTCGCGCGGCGCGTGCCGGCCAGGAGCGACTCGCGGTCGATGACCGCGCGCGACGAGTGCGAGGTCGGGATGACGGGCTCGTAGTTCGGGAACTGCCCCTCGATCAGCCGGCTGACAAGGTCGATGCCCTCGACGTGGAACAGGACCTGGCTCTTGTTCGGCGTGACCGTGATCTCGATGGGAGCCTCGGCATCGGGCAGGATGCGCATGAGCTCCGCATACGAGCGGCCGGGCACCACGATCACGACCTCCGGCGATACCGGCTTGTCGAGCGCCAGGGTGCGCACGGCAATGCGGTAGTTGTCGGCGGCGGCCAGCGTCATTGACTCGCCGTTCAGGCGGGTGAGAACGCCGGTGAGGATCGGCCGGCTCTCGTCGCTGGCGGCGGCGAAGACGACCTCGCCCAGGGCCTCGCGCAGGACGCGGGCGTCGACGCTGGTGGCCGGCGTCTCGCCGATGGCCGCGACCACCGGGAACTCGTCGGCCTCGATGCCCTTGATGCTGGAGCGATTCGTGCCGCACGTCACCTTCAGCGTTCGATCCTTCGGCGACAGGACAAGGTCGATGCGCTGGTTCGGCAGAGACGTGACGAGGTCGGTGAGGAGCTTGGCGGGGACGGTGATCTCGCCCTCCTCTGTCACCTTGCCCGGCACCCAGCAGTTGATCCCGATCTCCAGGTTCGTGGCGGTCAGCTTCAGCCCGGAGGCCTCCGTCTTGAGCAGCACGTTGGCCAGCACGGGCAGGGTCGCGCGACTGCTCACCGCGCGGCTCACGGTCTGAAGGCCACGAGCCAGGTTTTCCTGCATCACCGAGACGTTCATGCGGCGCTGTCCACGATCCGGTTCGTTCGCTCCATCGGTTCTCTCGTAAGAATACTCATCCGTCGTCGTCCCTTAGTAGGCGTGTGGATGGTGTGGACGACGACCCCTAGGCCGATCTCGGTTGAGCGTGGCCGACCTCTGCGGATAACCGCCGGCCGCCGGTGGATGGTTCGGATCGCGGCGGCGCATGGTCGGGGGATGACGGGCCGATCTCGGTGGAGGAAGCCTACAGGCCGGCGCGGTCCGCGTCGCCGATTGTCCACACGGGGCTCGAGATATCCACGAGAAGTGCCCACTTATCCACCATGGGCCACGATTTCCGGTGACCGACACCACCGGGCTCACTCGGAGTAGATCATCTCCCGCACGGCGCTGATCTCGCGCCGCATCTCGTCGTTCTCGCTCAGCTCGCGCGCGATCTTGTCGCAGGCGTGGAGGACCGTCGAATGGTCGCGGCCGCCCAGCTCGGCCCCGATGCGCAGCAGGCTGATGTCAGTCTCCTCGCGAATGAGGAACATCGCGATCTGGCGCGGCACGACGATCGCCCGGTCGCGCTTGCTGGATCGCAGCTGGTCGAGGTTGACGCCGTAGTAGTCGGCCACGGCGCGCACGATGCGCTGCGGCGTGATCGACCTCTTGCGCGGGTTGTACATGACGTTGCTGAGCACCGCGCTGGCGAGCTCGATGTTCACCGGCATCCCGCTCATCGAGGCGTAGGCGACCACGCGGTTCAGCGCGCCCTCGAGCTCGCGGACGTTGCTCACGACCTTGCGCGCGATGAAGTCGATGACCTCCGACGGTATGAGGTGAAGCTGGTCCTCCGCCTTGCTGCGCAGGATCGCGATGCGGGTCTCGAGGTCCGGCGGCGTGAGGTCGGCGATGAGTCCCCATTCGAATCGACTGCGAAGCCGCTCCTCGAGGGTGGTGATGGCCTTCGGCGGCCGATCCGAGCTCAGGACGACCTGTTTGCCGGCCTCATGGATGGCGTTGAAGGTGTGGAAGAACTCTTCCTGCGTCCGCTCGCGCTCGGCGATGAACTGGATGTCGTCGATGAGGAGGACGTCGATGCGTCGGTATCGGCCCCTGAAGTCCTCCATCTTCTGCTCCCGGATGGAGTTGATGAAGTCGTTCGTGAACTTCTCGCTGGTCGCGTACAGGATCCTCTTGCGCGGGAACTTCGCGGCCACCGCGTTGCCGACGGCGTGCATGAGGTGGGTCTTGCCGAGGCCCACCCCGCCGTACAGGAAGAGCGGGTTGTAGGCGTGGCCCGGGCGCTCGGCGACGCTCAGCGCCGCGGCGTGCGCCAGGCGATTGGCGGAGCCCACGATGAAGTTGCTGAACGTGTAGCGGCTGTTGAGGTTGAGCGCGTTGCCGCCGGCCGACAGGGGCGGCATGGCGACCTGCGCCTCCTCGTCGAGCTGCTCCGGGACGGGGCCGGATGCATCGGCGACCACGAACTCGACCTGGACCGATCCGCCGACGACCCGGGCCAGGGTCTGGCTGATGAGCGGGCGGTATCGGTTGTCGAGCCAGTCACGGGCGAAGCCGTTGGGGGCGCTGATCCGGTAGCGGTTGTCGTCGATCTCCACGAGCTCGGTGTCCTTGAGCCAGGTCTCGAAGTTGGCCGGTGAGAGGGAGACCTGGAGCTCGCCGAGGGCGGCGCGCCACACCTGCTTCGCTTCCATCAATCGAGCTTCTCCGGATCGATCCGCGGCGCCGCCGCTGGGCTGAAGATGAGTCCGTCACCGGGCCGGAAGAGGCTGGAGAATCGGGTCCGGGGCCGGGGGTCGGGCCACTATAGCAGCGGCCGATTCGGCCGGGCAATGGAATCGCCACGTCCGGGACCATCGGGCCATCCGAGGGCCGTGCCGCCGGGCTTGGCCCGCGGCAAGCCATTGGTGATCGGGCCCGCGAGAGAGTGACGGTCTCTTGAACTCCTCCCGACCGCGCTGCCCGAAGTCCGGAGGCAGAGCGCGCGGAATGGGCTGCGGACGGTTTGACCGCGGGGCCGGCTCGACCGTAGAATCGCGCACCAGAGCGAGACGGGCCACGAGCTCAGCGGTGCAGGCTGGCGGAACGCCAGCCGTTCGTGTGTGAAGGGCCCCGAACGCGAACGCTGAACGAGGAAACGGCACGCACCGATGAAGAGGACCTATCAGCCCAAGAAGCGATCGCGGAAGCGCGAGCACGGCTTCATGGCCCGCATGGCTACCAAGGGCGGTCGGCGCGTGCTCGCTCGTCGTCGGGCCAAGGGGCGCAAGCGGCTCTCCGCCTGACCGTCGAAGGGCTCGAGGCCGTGCCCGTGCTGCCGATGCTCCGGCGCCGCGCGGACTTCGAGAACCTCGGCCGTCATGGCACCGCGCGCTCGACCCCGCTCCTCGTCCTCCGCTGGGTGAGGACCGACCGGGCCGAGACGCGGGTGGGCCTCTCGACGCCACGGACGCTCGGCAACGCCGTTCAGCGCAATCGAGTGCGTCGCCGGCTCCGCGAGCTGCTTCGCGAACGTCTGGGGAGCCGGATCGGTCCCGGGTGGGACCTGCTCCTCATCGCGAGGCCCGCAGCGGGCGACGCAAGCCACGCCGAGCTGGCGAGCGCGATCGACGCGCTCCTGGATCGGTCGGACATCGGTAGATGAAGAAAATCGGCCTGGGACTGATCATCGCGTACCAGAAGCTGTCGGCGTGGATGCCACCCAGCTGCCGCTATGCGCCCAGCTGCTCGGTCTACACCTACCAGGCGATCGAGAAGTACGGCCTCGTTCGCGGATCGTGGATGGGCGCGAAGCGCATCGGTCGCTGCCACCCCTTCCACCCCGGTGGCTATGACCCGGTTCGCTGAGGGCATGGAGGCGTCTTGATCCCGATCGTCATCGGCCAGGGATTCCTGGGCATCGAGCACTTCAACCCACCCTGGGACGTCTTCTTCCTCCCGCTCTTCAACCTCCTCATCGCCGTCTACGAGCTCCCGCTCGTGGACTTCGCGCTGGCGATCATCCTCTTCACGATCGTCATCCGCACCATCCTCGCCCCGCTCTTCGTCCGGCAGATCCGCTCGCAGAAGGAGATGCAGCGGATGCAGCCGCTGGTCCGCGAGGTCCAGCGCAAGCACAAGGGGAACCGGCAGAAGATCACCGAGGAGACGATGGCGCTGTACCGGGAGCACGGCGTCAACCAGTTCGGCGGCTGCCTCCCGGTCCTCCTCCAGCTGCCGATCCTGTTCGCCCTCTACCAGGCGCTCATCCGCGCCTCGAACGTCGTCACCCTCACCGCCGAGCAGGCGCAGTCCGCCGCGTTCGCAACGCTGCAGGACAAGCTACCCGACATCACCGCGGTCGCCGGCTCGACCACGCAGTTCAACGCCCCGCTCAACGGGCCTTGCAACCTGCCCGAGTACAGCATCGCGGAGTTCAGCCACTTCCTGCCGCTGAACTGTCAGCTCATCACCCCCATCAAGCTCCAGGAGCCGGTCGACACGACGATCTCCTGGCTCTTCAACCTCGACCTTGCACGGGTCGACCACGTGTTCGCGATCTCCGTCGGAGTCTTCGCGATCTCTCTCCTCGCCGTCGTTGCCGCAGCGCTGCAGTTCGTGCAGGTGCGCATGACGAGCACGAAGCCGTCACCGGAAGACCCGACCTCGGGCATGCAGAGCACGATGACCTACACGTTCCCGTTGCTCACCATCGTCTGGGGCGGCATCTTCCCGAGTGGCCTGATCCTCTACTGGATCGTGTATACCGGGTATCTGGTGATCCAGCAGTACCTCATCATGGGCTGGGGAAACCTCTTCCCGCTCTTCGGCTGGCAGCCCCGCTGGGCGCCATTGCCGGCTGACGCGCCAGCGCCGCGACCGAAGCGAGCCGATGCGACTGACTCGCCGGCGGCGGATCCCCAGACCCCGAATCCCCGCGCCCCCTCCTCAGGTGGTGGCGGCCGCACGAATCCGCGGCCCCCGAACCGACGCCAGGGTGGCGCCAAACGACGAGGCCGAAAGAGATGACATTCCGGGAGTTCACAGGCAAGAACGTCGAGGAGGCGATCCGCTCCGCCATGGCGGAGTTCGAATCCGATCTCGGCGACCTCGACATCGAGATCCTGGCCCAGGGCAGCCGTGGCATCCTGGGCGTGGGGGGCGAGGAGGCGCGAATCCTGGCGGCGCCGAAGTCCGCCGTCGCCGCCGCCGAGACGGTGCTCTCCGAGCCCGAAGCGGCCCGAACCGAGGCGCCGAGTGCATCCGATATGCCGGCTCCCTCCGAGGCGCCGATACCCTCCGAGTCTCCGTCCGACGAGCCCGTCGCGCTCGACGTCGGCGGCGACGACCAGGTGGCGGAGCTGGCCCGCGCGGAGGCCGGCCGACGGTCCCGCGGTGGTCGCGGCCGCGGCGGCCGCGGCTCGCGCAACGGTCGCGAGGCGCACGCCATCCGCGAGCCGCGCGCGGACCGAGCTCCCCGTCAGCCGCGAGAGCCGCGCCCGGACCGCCCCGTCCGCGAGCCGGCGCCGTTCGTCCCCGGCAAGCCGCTCGACGAGCTCACCGACGAGGAGCGATCGTCACTGGAGACGGCGAAGACCGTCCTGGAGGAGATGCTGGGCCTCATGGGCCTCGCCGGAACGGTGGAGGTGGCGAGCGACGGGGAGACCTCACGGCTCAACGTCAAGGGCGACGACCTCGGGGTCCTCATCGGCCGTCGCGGGGAGAAGCTCGCCAGCCTCCAGCACATCGTCAACCTCATCGTCGGGCGGCGCGAGGGCCAGCATCACCGCATCGCGATCGACGTCGAGAACTATCGCGGCCGTCGCGAGGAGCAGCTTCGCGACGTCGCCGACCGGGCGGCAAAGCGGGTCGTGCAGACCGGGAAGATCATCCAGCTCGAGGCGATGCCCGCCGTCGAGCGCCGGATCGTGCACATGGCCCTGCTCGAGAATCCCAAGGTCCGCACCCAGAGCGTCGGCGTCGAGCCGAACCGCCGGATCGTCGTCCTTCCGGCGAGCCAGGTAGCGGAGTAGTTGGGCGCCGCCGCCTGCGCGGTGGGGCTCGTCGGCAACGCGGGGGACTGGATCGGCTTCGCTCCGTCGCGGGCCGACGCCTATGACCTCGTCGTCGGGCGAGGTGACGTGGCTGCCTCGTGGGCTCCCGCTGAGCCGGACGACCTGCTGGCCCTCGCCATAGCCTACTTCGAGGAGGCCCTGACTGAGCCGCCGGAGGACCTTGCCGCCACGCATGGCGACATCGGCGACCTCGTTCGCCACGTGGCCGCCGGCGCGGCGGATGGGGTACACGCCGCGGACCTGCTCGAGGCCGTCGACGCGATTGACGACGGCCTGGCGGCCGACGTCGTGGTCAGCCGTCTCGTCCGCTGCCTGAGCGCTCCAGAGGAGCCCGTCGCTCGCCTGCATCGCCGAGCGGCCGAGCTCGGCGCATCGGTCCGGGGCTAGCGGACGGCGAGGACGTTGCTGGCCGGCACCGGCCGGCTGAATCCCTTGAGGCTGAGCTCGCCGACGGACTCGACCTCGACGAGGCCCTCGATCATGGCGTGGGCGCGCTGGCTGAGGAGGATCTGGTTCGCCGCGGCCTGGCTGCTCAGGCGGCTGGCAAGGATGACGACGTTGCCGATGGCGCCGTAGTCGTACCGGCCCTCGAAGCCGATGCGACCGAGCGTCGCGTAGCCCACCGCGATCCCGATCCCCAGGCCAAGCTCGTAGCCGCGCTTCCGCCAGCTATCCGTGAGCGGCTGGAAGCGGTCCCGGATCGCGAGCGACATGCGCACCGCCCGCTCGACGTGGTCGGGCTGCGGGACCGGGTCGTTGAAGAAGGTCATGACCCCGTCGCCGGCGAAGTGCTCGAGCGTGCCGGCATGCTCGATGATCGCCTCGCCGATCATGGTGTGGTACTCGCCGAGGACGCCGACGAGCTCCTCCGGCTCCGCCTGCTCGGCGAACGACGTCAGCCCGCGGAGGTCGCAGAAGACGGCGGTGATCTGACGCCGATGTCCCGCGAGGAGTCCCTCTCCATCCGCCGATGAGATGAGCTGCGCGATCTGGGGCGAAAGGAAGCGGGCGAGCTCCGTCTTCTGTCGTTCGATCGTCTGGTTCAGCGCGGTCTGGCGCTCCAGATACTCGGACTCCAGGTCGTGGAGCCGCTTCGAGGCGAGCGAGGCGTTGATGCGGGCGCGCAGGATGCTCGGCTCGATGGGCTTGACCAGGTAGTCGGTCGCCCCGAGCTCAATGCAGCGCACGACGCTCTCGAGCTCCTCCACGCCGGAGACGATGATGACCGGGATGTGACGGATGGCCTCGTCCGACTTCATCGCCTCGAGCGTCGCGTAGCCATCGAGCTCGGGCATGATGACGTCCAGCAGCACGACGTCGATGGCCGCTGGATGGGCGCGCAGCAGCTCGAGGGCCTCGAGCCCATTCTCGACCTCCATCACCTCGAGGCCGAGGGTCTCCAGCTGCCGCACGAGGACGAGCCGGTTGACCCGGCTGTCATCGACGACGAGTGCGACGCCGGCGCTCATCGGGCCATCCAAGCCTCGAGCGCCCTGGTCGTGGCGTTCCAGTCGTCGTCGAGCTGGCCTGCGTCGGAGCGCGTGTCGTCGTCGATCGTCCCGGCGCGCGCGGCCATCTCGATCCGTCGCGCCCGTGCCGAGATGCGCATGGCGCCCACCGTGGCGCTGCTCGACTTGAGGGTGTGGGCCGGCCGCACGAGCGCAGCGGCATCGTCGTTGGCGACGGCGTCCGCGATGGCGGCGAGATGGGTCGGGCTGTCGGAGAGATAGGTCCGGACGAGATCGGCCACGAACTCGGCGTCGTCGGCCACCGAGGCACGCACGTCGGCGAGGGTCGCGTCGTCGAGAACGGGTGGATCAGGTTCGTGCACGGGAGCGCCCCTTTCGCTTGGTCGTCGGCTTCTTCGCGTGCCCGTTGCTTTCGTTGCTCGTGCCGGGCCCGGGCGCGCGTTCGAGCGCCGAAGCCAGCTCCGCCGGCCGAATCGGCTTGGCGAGGTAGTCATTCATGCCGGCCGCCAGGCAGGCCTCACGGTCTCCGGCCATGGCGTTCGCGGTCATCGCGACGATCCACAGCGGCCGATCCGGCCAGCGCGCCCGGATCTCGCGCGTCGCACCGAGTCCGTCGAGCTCGGGCATCTGGACGTCCATGAGGACGACGTTGTATCCGCCGCCCTCGACCGCCTCGACCGCCTGCCGGCCGTCGACGGCGATGTCGGCTTCGTACGACAGCTGCCCGAGGAGTCGGAGGGCGAGCTTCTGGTTCACGAGATTGTCTTCCGCCAGCAGGATGCGCAGCGGGTGCCGCTCGCCGAGGGCTCGACCGTCGGAGGGGGCCGGGCCGGGCGCCGGCCGGGCAACCGTGGTCCCGAGCAGGACGTTGGCGACGGTGTCGTGAAGGGCAGAGGGCTTGACCGGCTTCGCCAGCCACGCGGCGATATCGGCCTCCTCGCGCTCGCGCACGCCGATGGATGACAGGATGACGACCGGCATCGGCTCCGTGGAGCCGTTGCCGCCCAGCGCCGCAACGCGGCCGGCGAGCTCGAGGCCGTCGAGCTCGGGCATGAGCAGGTCGAACAGTGCGATGTCGAACCTGTCGCCGCCCTCCAGCCACGCCAACGCCTCCCTTGGCGAGCCGGTCTCACGCGGGACCATTCCCCACCGCGCGGTCTGCGCGACGAGGATGCGGCGGTTCGTGGCGTTGTCATCGACGATGAGGACCGTGCGACCCGCCAGATCGGCCTCCACTCGCATCGGGCGCGTGGGAGCGACCGAGTTCGCCGGCGCGACCGGCATCCGCACCACGAGGTGGAAGATGCTGCCCTCGCCGGCGACGCCGCTGCTCTCGGCGATGAGGGATCCGTCCATCAGCTCGGCGAGCCGACGGCTGATCGCCAGGCCGAGCCCGGTCCCGCCATACCGCCGCGCGATCGACGCGTCGACCTGGCTGAAGGATTGGAACAGCTTGCCCATGGCCTCGTCGGGGATGCCGATCCCGGTGTCACGGACGTCGACGCGGATCTCCCAGCTCGCCGGGTGGCGACGACCGCGCGCCTCGATCTCGGTGCCGGCGACGGTGACGACGACCTCGCCCCTCTCCGTGAACTTCACGGCGTTCGAGAGGAGGTTGAGCAGCATCTGGCGCAGGCGTCCGGCATCGCCGATCAGCGCTACCGGCAGATCCTCGTCGACCGCGTAGACGAGCTCGAGCCCCTTGCGAGCGGCCGACGGGGCGAGGATGTCGAGCGAGGCCTCGATGGCCTCTCGAAGGATGAACGGCGTCGCCTCGAGCTCTACCCGTCCCGCCTCGATCTTCGAGAAGTCGAGGACGTCGTTGATGATCGTCAGCAGGGCGTCGCCCGACGTTCGGATCGTCTCCGCGAACTCGTGCTGCTCGTCGTCGAGCGAGGTGTCAAGAAGCAGCCCGCTCATGCCGATGACGGCGTTGAGTGGCGTCCGGATCTCGTGGCTCATCGCGGCGAGGAAGCTGCTCTTCGCCTCGTTGGCCTGCTCGGCGGCGTCTCGCGACTCCTGCGCCTCGGCGAAGAGCCGCGCGTTCTCGAGCGCGATGGCTGCCTGCTGCGAGAGGCCGTCGAGGAAGCTCAGGTCGGCGGCGGTGAACGGCTGGTCCGTGTCGTCGCGCCACACGACGAGCACCCCGGCGACCTCGCCGCGGACGAGGAGCGGCGCCGCCATGAGACGATCCTGATCATCGCCCGTGCCCTCGATGTGCTCGGCCCGAGGATCCTGCTGGTTGATGACCTCGGCCCGCCCCGTCAAGGCGATGTCGCCGATGATTCCCTTGCCACGGTGGACCGGATCCGCCTTCACCTCCTCAGC
>DASUFJ010000093.1:0-48572 GCA_036274575.1 Candidatus Limnocylindria bacterium | reverse complement strand
TGAGCGCCTCGGGCAGCGGCTCCTCCGCGCCCGGCGGGATGATGAGCACCTGCTCCCCTGGAAGGCCGACGTTCGTGAGACGGCGCGCCTCGGCGCTCAGGTAGGCGGTGCTGCGCAGGTAGGCGAGCTCCTGTTCGAGGCGCTCGTTCTCGGCCTCGACCTGGGCGATCTGCGCCTGGAGCGCAGCCGCGCGCTGGCCACTCTCCCAGTTGAGGTACACCTGCCGCCCGAACTGGACGGCCAGCAGGATCCCGACGGCGAGGAGCACCACCAGCCACGTCATCCCCTGCCGCGAGGCGGGGAGGCGCAGCCGGCGGCGCGGCATCCGCGGCGCCGAGTCCGGCGCGTCGGGTGCAGCCAGCTCGATCCCGGTCATCGGCGGCCAGTCTAGCGAGGCCGCCAAGCTCGGGCACGTCGCGACAACCGAGCTGTCGCATCGATCGCGTGTCATTCCGAACGCGTGTGCTATCGTCCGCGGTCGAACAGATGTTCGGTTTGACGGATCGCTGAGCTGGAGGAGCCGATGCTGACCGCCCCGCCGACCGACGCCGATGCGGCGATCGCCATGCTCCTCGCGGATCCGCGGTTGGCGCCGCTCGTCGTCGCCCACCGCGAGATCGAGCCGAGACCGCCTCGGCACGCGCCGTGGCCGAAGAGCCTCGACCGCCGGCTGGTGGAGGCGCTGCGTGCCTCGGGCATCGAGGCACCCTTCACCCACCAGGCGGCCGCCTACTCCGCCGCCGCGAACGGGAAGAACGTCGTCGTCGTCACGCCCACCGCCTCGGGCAAGACGCTCTGCTACAACCTGCCGGTCCTGGATGCCATCGCCAGGGACGACGCGGCGCGGGCGCTCTACCTCTTCCCCACCAAGGCCCTGGCCGCCGACCAGCTCGTCGCGGTGCGCGCCATCGCCGACGCCGCGGGCATCGGCCTCAAGAGCCACACCTACGACGGGGACACGCCGCCCAACGTGCGAGCCGTGGTCCGGGCCGCCGGGCAGATCGTCATCACCAACCCCGACATGCTCCACGCGGCGATCCTTCCGCACCACACGAAGTGGTTCAAGCTCTTCGAGAACCTGCGCTACGTCGTCATCGACGAGCTCCACACCTACCGCGGGCTGTTCGGCAGCCACGTCGCCAACGTCATTCGCCGCCTCCATCGCATCTGTGCCCACTACGGCTCGAACCCGACGTTCATCTGCGCCTCGGCGACCATTGCCAACCCGCGTGAGCTGGCGGAACGCGTGCTCGAGGCGCCGGTCGAGCTGGTCGACGACAACGGCGCACCGTCGGGACGCCGCCACGTCCTGGTCGTCAACCCGCCGGTCACCAACGAGGAGCTCGGGATCCGCAGCTCGGCGCTCCTCACCGGGCAGCACATCGCCGAGCGGCTCATCGGCGGCGGAGTGCAGACCATCGCGTTCGCCCGCTCGAGGACCTCGGTCGAGGTCCTCACCAGCTACCTGCGCGAGACGTTCGAGCCCCCGCCCGGCCATCCGCACACGATCCGGGGCTACCGCGGCGGCTACCTGCCGAACGAGCGGCACGAGATCGAGGCGGGGCTGCGCGACGGCCGGGTGCGCGGCGTCGTGGCCACGAACGCCCTCGAGCTGGGCATCGACATCGGCAGCCTGGACGCGGCGCTGAGCATCGGGTACCCGGGGACGATCGCCTCGACCTGGCAGCAGATGGGCCGCGCCGGACGGCGCACCGGCACCAGCCTCTCGGCGCTGATCTGCTCCTCGTCGCCGATCGACCAGTTCCTGGCGGCCCACCCGGAGTACCTCTTCGACGCCTCGCCCGAGCACGGGCTCGTCAACCCGGACAACCTCTACGTCCTCCTCAACCACCTCCGCGCGTCGACATTCGAGCTGCCGGTGCCGGCCAGCGAGCGGTTCGGGATCGAGGAGACGCCGACGCTGCTCGACGTCCTCCAGGAGGACGGCTGGATCCGCCGCGCGGACGACGACCGCTACTACTGGAGCCACGAGAACTTCCCGGCATCGGACTTCAGCCTGCGGACCGGGGCGCCGGAGAACGTCGTCATCGTCGACACCACCGGCGACCGTCACCGGGTCCTCGGCGAGATCGATCTCTTCGCCGCTCCCCTCCTCGTCCACGAGAAGGCGATCTACATCCACCAGGGGGTCCAGCACCACGTCGACCGCCTCGACTGGGAGGAGCGCAAGGCGTACGTCACCCAGACGGACGTTGACTACTACACCGATGCCGACCTCGGCATCACCCTCAAGGTGCTCGAGGTGTTCGATACCGCGGAGGAGGCGCCCGCCGGCAAGCGGCAGCGCGGCGAGGTGATGGTCGCCTGGAAGGTGACCATGTTCAAGAAGCTCAAGTACCACACCCACGAGAACGTGGGCTGGGGCTCGATCAGCATCCCCGAGCAGGAGATGCACACGACCTCGACCTGGCTGGTGCCGCCCGCCGAGCTCGTGAACCGATACGACCGCGACACGCTCGACGGCGCGCTCATCGGCCTCTCGCGGCTCGCGCGCACTACCGGCGCGCTCCTGCTCATGTGCGACCCGCGCGACCTCGGCGTCCTCGCTCAGGTGCAGGCGCCGTTCACCGGCCGGCCGACGCTCTACCTCTACGACGCCGTGCCCGGTGGCGTTGGCCTGACGGAGCGCCTCTTCACGCTCGTCGACGACCTCCTGCGTGCGTGCCGCGAGGCCGTCGAGTCGTGCCCCTGCGCCGACGGCTGCCCGGCCTGCGTCGGTCCGGCCATCGAGGTCGGTGCACGCGGCAAGGCGACCGTCACCGAGCTCCTGGTCGGGACGACCTGAGACGGTGGTCGAGACGCTTCCGACCCGTCGCATCGAGGATCGCCTGGCGGCCATGCGTGCGTCACGGCCGATCGCCCCGGTCCGGCCGCCGCTGGACGACGACCGCATCGCAACGCTGGCCCGCTGGTTCGATGCCCGCACGGAGGTGACCCAGGGCGGCGCGGCCCTCGTCATCGAGCGCACGACGCCACTGCCGGACGCGACGGCGGCGGCGCTGGCCGGGCTGGATCCGGCCGCGTACTTCGACACCGAGACGACCGGGCTCTCGACCGGCGCCGGCACCGTCATCTTCATGGCCGCCGTGGCGCGCGTCGACGACGCGCGGGTGACCGTGCGCCAGTACCTGCTCCCGGACTACCCGTACGAGCCGGCGCTGCTGCGCGCGATCGCCGCCGACCTCGCGACGTTCTCCCGCCTCGTGACGTACAACGGCCGGGCCTTCGACGTGCCGATGCTCGCCGCTCGGCTCACCGTCCACGGTCTCTTCCGCGAGCAGGCGTCGCTCCCCGACCTCCACGACGACCTGCTCCCCGACGCGCGGCGCCTCTTCCGGCGGCCGCTCGGCGGCGCCCGGCTCGCGGACGTCGAGTCCGGCATCCTCGGAGTCCGTCGCGCGTCCGACTGCCCCGGCAGCGAGGTTCCCGCTCGCTACTTCGGCTACCTGCGTGGTGGCTCGCCGGACATCCTGGCCGAGGTCCTCGACCACAACTTCCAGGACGTCGTGAGCCTCGCCCTGTTGGAGGCCGAGCTGTGCCGGTTGCGCGCCGGCGGCTGGCGCGCCGCGCCGCTGCTCGATGCGAAGGGAATGGCACTCGAGCTCCTCCGTGCCGGGGACGTGGATGACGCCCTCGAGCTGGTCGAGAACGCGCAGGCCGTCGCCGCGGATCCGGCCGAGGCCACCGGCCTGCGCCGCGTCGCGTCACGGCTGCTCATCGCGCGTGGCCAGGTCGACCGCGCCGAAGAGCTGTGGACGATCGGGACGCGACGGGCATCCATCGACGCGGCCGCGGCCTGGATCGAGGTCGCGCGGATTCGCGAGCGGCACCGCAACGACCTGCGCGGAGCGATGGAGGCGGCGGCGGCCGCCTCCCGCGTGCTGGACATCGCCTTCGCGCTGGGCCGTGGCGGGTCGATCTCCGAGGTGGGTCGCACCCGCCTCACCGTCGAGCGCCGCCTTCGACGGCTGCGGACCTGGGTCGCCGCCGCGGAGCGTCGCGCGCGGCGCGAGGCACGCACCGCGCAACGGGCGGTCGCCTAGCGCCGGGCCTCGAGCATGCGGATCACCGCTTCCGTCGCGGCGTCGGCGGCGTGGATGGGATCGTCGGCGCGGACGAGATGGATGGCGAGCGCGGCGCCGAACGTGTCGCCGGCGCCGACCATCGGCACGCCGTCGACCACGCGACGCGGGACGGAGGCGATGACCCGGTCGGTGGACGGGTCGTCGAGAAGGTAGCCTTCTGCGCCCAAGGTAAGGACCAGCACCGGCCCGCTTCCGAGCCGCTCGCGCACAGCGGCGGCCTGCGCGAAGGGGTCCTCGGGCGCCTCCGCCAGGTCCTCCGTAGAGACCACGATCGCGTCCGCCGAGCCGAAGGCCGTCCACAGCTCGTCGCTCACCGCGTCGAGGGGCAGCGGCCGCACCGGCTCGCCGACCACCAGGTGCCGCAGCCAGCCCTGGATGAGCATGACCGTGCACCGCGGGCGAATGGTCGTCTCGATGGCGGCGATCGTGGACGGGGTCAGCTCCGAGGCGATCGGTCCCAGCAGCGCGACCGACGGCGCATCGTCCATGGCGGCCGGCTGGTCCAGGGGCGCCGAGACGGCCTCGAGCACTAGGACGCGCCGGCCGGTCTCCTCGTGGTGACCGTAGGTCGTGGTCGACGGCGACGGCTGGGCGACGACGTCGGCGAAATCGCCCAGCTGGGCGAGCCCGTCGCGCGCCTCCGGCTCGTCGCCGGCGATGGTCAGGATCGCGGGCCGAACGCCCTCGGCGACGGCGGCCCGGCCGGAATGGAGCACCGATCCCCCGGGCGCGCTTGTGCCGTCGACGAAGCGATCGACGGTCAGGCCGCCCACGATCAGGAGCTCACTCATCGGTCTATCATCGCCGCATGCAGCTCTTCTTCTACGAGCTCCACGAGGGCGCCACCGATCTCATGACCGATGCGCTTCTCGTGTCCGAACGGGACCATACGCCAGCCGACTTTGAACGGATGGTGCAGACCGCGCGCGTCGCCGTGCTCGACACGTACGAAGAGGACACGCTTGCCGAGGCGATCGCCCGCGAGCTCGAGCGCTCGCACGGATTCACCTACATCAGCGACGAGAAGCTCCGCGCGTCGATGAGCGTCGGCGTCGAGGAGGCGGACACGTACCTGGTGGAGCAGAGCGGAGAGTTCCGCTCGATCGTCGTCGAGATGGAGCGGTCCTAGGGCCGTCCGTCAGCGGGCGACGTTGAAGAGCACCTCGATCACATCGCCGTCGGCCACCCGGTACTCACGGCCTTCCTGGCGCAGCGTCCCTCGCTTCCGGGCCTCCGCCATCGAGCCGGCCTCGAGCAGCTCCGAGTAGCCGATGACCTGCGCCCGGATGAAGCCGCGCGCAAGGTCCGAATGGATCGCGCCGGCCGCATCCACCGCCGTCGAGCCGCGGCGCAGGGTCCAGGCTCGGCACTCGTCCTCGCCGGCGGTGAAGAAGCTGAACAGCCCGAGCAGCGCGTAGGTGAGGCGGATCACGCGGCCGCGTGACGGCTCGGCGATGCCGAGATCGTCCATGAAGGGGCGGGCGTCGTCCTCCGGCAGCTCCCCGATCTCCGCCTCGATCTTCGCGGCCAGAGCCGCGACGTCGGACTCCGGCTCACCGTAGCGTTGGCGGCCGTCGGCCTCGAGGGCCGGCGCCTCGGCCAACCGCGCCTCGTCGATGTTCAGCACGACGAGCACCGGCTTCTGGGTCAGGAAGCGGTAGCCGCGGACGAGCAGCTCCTCGTCATCGGTGAGGCCGAAGGATCGGAGAGGCTTTCCCTCGGTGAGATGCGGCTCGATGCGCCGCAGCAGCTCCTCCTCGCGCTGCGCCTGGTCGCGCTCGGCCTGCGACCCGTGGCGGCCCTGGGTCGCGAGCTTCTCGAGGCGTTTCTCGATGACTGCGAGATCGGCGACGGTGAACTCGAGGTCGAGATCGGCGACGTCGCGCCACGGGTCGGTTGGTGTCGTGGCCGCCGGGTCGGCGAAGGCGCGTGCGACATGGAGGAGCGCATCGGCGTTGCGAACCTGCGCGAGGACGTCGGGATTGACCGTCCCCTCGCGGGCGGCGCCGGCCGGGATGGCCACGTCGACGTAGGTGACGTCGGCATGGACGGTGCGCTTGGGCTTGAAGAGCTCCGACAGACGGTCCAGCCGCTCATCGGGCACCTTCACCACGCTGACGTTCGGCGCGGCCCGGCCGCCGGAGTAGCCCCCGGTCTCGGCGTGCCCGCCGGTGAGCGCGTTGAAGACGGTCGTCTTCCCGCTCCCGGGAAGGCCGACGATCGTGACCTGCACCTAGTAGCCGGCCTCGAGGTCGACGACGTTGCGCAGCGGCTCGCCGGCGATGTGTCGCCGCAGGTTGTCGACGAACAGGTCGACCGTGCGCTCGACGACGCGGTCCGAGGCCCACGACGTGTGCGGCGTGATGATCAGGTTCGGCGTGCCGTACAGCGGGGACTCCGGGCTGAGCGGCTCCTCGCTGAAGACATCGAGCACCGCACCAGCGATCCAGCCCGACTCGAGGGCCCTTCGCAGGGCCAGCTCATCGATGAGCCGGCCGCGGGCGATGTTGATGAGCCAGGCGTCCTCGCGCATCTCCGCGAGCTGCTCGGCGCCGATGAGCCCGGCCGTCTCGTCCGTCAGCGGGGCGGCGACGACGACGAGGTCGCTCATGCGGAGCAGCTCGCTCAGCTCGTCGAGGCCGAAGAGCTCGACGTGCTCGACGTCGCCGGCACCTCGTTCCGGGTGGCGTCGCGTGGCGACGATGCGACAGCCGAACGGCCGGAGCAGCCGCGCGACCTCCTCGCCGATGCTGCCGTACCCGACGATCCCGACGGTGAGCTCCGAGAGCTCGCGTCCGCGCAGCGGCTGCCAGGTCCGCTCGCGCTGGAGCTCCAGGAGCTGCGGAAGCCGCCGCGCGATGGCCAGCGACATCATGACCACGTACTCGGCGATCGGACGGCTGAACACGCCGCGCGCGTTGGTCACGACCAGCCCGCGCTCACGAACGGCGGCGGTCGAGATACGGTCGACGCCGGCCGAGGCGGAGTGGATCCAGCGCAGCCTGGGCGTCCGCGAAACGAGGTGGTCGACGACCGATGCCGGAACGGCGCCGAGAAGGAGGACCTCCGCCCGCTCGAAGACCGACTCGCCCGCGTCGCCGTGGAGCCGGCCATCGGCCGTGATCCGCTCGCAGCGCACGCCGTCGACGGCCTCGATGCGGGCCACGAGCTCCCGCGACAGCTGCGTGCCGAGCAACGGCGTCGCGAGGACGGTTGTCGGCCCGCTCAGGAGCTCGACCCCTCCATGCGGGCGATCCAGGTCTGCGGGTTGCGGATCTCGTCGAGGGTCGGCAGCGTCTCCGGCCCGCTCCACACCCGGTTGAGGAAGGCGCGATCCCGGGTGGCGATGACGGCATCGGCGAAGCGCTCGCCGGCGGCGTACTGCTCCATCTTGAGGTCCAGGCCGGTGAGCCGCATGATCGCGCGCTCCAGGGCGCCGCGCCGTTCGCCCCGGCGCTCGAACCGGTCGTGGATCTCGGCGAAGTTCGGGAGGATCCGCGCGCCGGCGGCGTTCATGACGTGGTTCGAGTAACCCTCCAGCAGCGACATGAGCGCCTGCGTCTGGTTGAACGTCTCGCGCTGGCCGGGGGTCATGATGCGCTCGAGCCAGTGGCCCTCCCCGCCGGCCATCGCCTCGCGCAGGCGGCCCATGAGGCCGCCGGACTCGGCGGCGAGCTGCTCCATGGTGCGGCCGACGAGGTCGGCGAAGTACGGACGAAGCCAGGCATGAGCCTCGAACTCGAAGGCATGGGTCGCCTCGTGAAGGGCGATGAACGTCCGGAACTCATCGCGAGGAATGCGCATGGCCGATGCGGTGCCCGAGATGTTCGGCTCCACGAAGTGCAGCCGGCCGCGGGTCGGCCCGGCGGCAAGGAGGCTCACGTCGTACTGGCCCAGGACCTTGCGGCCGAGAAAGGCGAGCATGAATCCGAGCTGTTGGTTGCCAACCGTGCGGTTCAGCCAGCGTGAGATCGCCCGCGCCGCATTGTCCGGCCCTTCCTGCGCGGCGAGGAGCGTCCGCTCGATGCGCTCGAACAGGACCTTGAACGTGGCGACATTGAGATCGACCCATTGGAGGCGGTCGACCACGGCGGGAGTTTCGAGGGCCGCTGGCAGCTGCGACCCGATCTCCTCCGCCACGATCGGCTCGATGCGCAGCAGCGTCGCCCGGTAGAACTCCTCGGCCTCGGCACGGTAGGCGCCAGGGATCGGCGCGGCGGCCTCGCCGAGTCGCCGATGGGCGATGTCGCGCACCGCCTCCCAGTCGAGCAGCGACTCGCCGGCGCGGCGCATGATCTCGCGGGAGGCGACGCTCGCGCCGAGCGCCAAAAGCCCGCCCACGACGATGCCGGCGCGGAACTGCGCGTTGTTGCGTGCCATGGGCCTCAGTCTAGGGGAAGCGACGCGACCGGCTCGATGGCGGCGGCTTCGACCTCGGGCAGTCGCTCGCCGAAGACGCGCTCGGCGACGGTGACGAACGCCTCGAGGCCGCCGGTCGTCGCCACCCGGTGGGGCGGCCGGCCATCGGATGGCGCCCTCGCACCGAGGGCGTCGAGCAGGTCCTCCACCGCGAGCGCGGTGGTGAAGGCCGAGTCGACCACGGCGACGTCCGGGCCGACGATGGCCTCGATTGGCGTCCTCAGGAGCGGGTAGTGGGTGCAGCCGAGGAGGAGGGTATCCATCTCCGGATCGGCGGCCAGCAGCGGCTCCAGGTACGCGCGAAGGACCGATTCGGCGCGGCGCCCGTCGAGAATGCCCGCCTCGACCATCGGCACCAGCTCGGGGCAGGCGAGCTGGGCGACGTGCGTGGACGGTTCGGCCTCGAGGATGGCCGCCGGGTAGGCGCCCGACTCGACCGTCCCGGCGGTGGCGATGACCCCGACGTGGCGGCTGCGCGTGGCCGCGGCGACGGCCAGGGCGCCGGGACGGATGACACCGAGCACCGGCACGCTCGCGCGGGAGCGCACGTCGGGCAGGGCGCGCGCCGTGGCCGTGTTGCAGGCGATGACGAGCAGCTTGACGTCCTGGGCCAGGAGCCAGTCCGCGGCCTCGAGCGTGAACCGGCGCACCTCCTCGGCGGGACGCGGCCCGTATGGCGCCCGCCCGTTGTCGCCAAGGTAGGTCGTCGGCTCGTCGGGAAGGCGGCGGCGCAGCTCGGACAGCACCGTGAGCCCGCCGACGCCCGAATCGAAGACCCCGATCGGTCGAGGGTCGCCGCGGTCGCGCAAGGTCGCGCTCAGTGGCGGACGAGCGCCGGCGATCGCTCGCGCTGGTGGCTGGCGAGCGACTCGGCGATGCGGCGCACGCCCTGTGAGATCGGCGCCTCCGGGCTGGCCGTGACGAAGGCGACGCCCTCGTTGTTCGACGAGAGGACCAGCCGGCCGTCGGACACCACCTCGAAGTCGATGGTGCTGCCGAGGGCCTGCTCGACATCGGCCTTGTCGAAGCCGCCGGCTGCATCCGACCGATTGAGCACCGTCAGCAGCTTCGAGCGCGGGTAGCCGATGGCGGCGAACGTCTCGGCGGACATCGCGAGGCTGCGGATGGCCATGCTGTCGAAGGTGAGCACCTGGAGGATGAGGTCCGCCGAGTCGAGGAAGACCAGGACGTCGTCGCTGAGCGCGGCCCGGGTATCGATGACGATGAACTCGTACAGCTTGCGGAGCAGCGAGAGGACCTTCTCGACGTCACGGGTGGTGACCATCTCGGCCATCTCGACACGCGGCGGGGCGAGCAGGATGTCGATCCCCGACGGGTCGCGCCAGGTGACCTCGCCCAGGTCCTGCTCACGGATCTTGTCGGTCGGCAGGTTGACGATGCTGGGGGCGACCGCCGGAACGCGGAGGAGGCCGCGCAGGTCGCTGAACTGGAGCGACCCATCGATGAGGCAGACCCGATGCTCCTGGCCCAGCGCCACGGCCAGGTTGTAGGCCAGTGTCGTCCGTCCCACGCCGCCCTTCGGGCTGAACAGCGACACGACCAGGGACCCTGCCCTCGCCGACTCCATGGCGCGCGTCTCGCCGACCTTGCGGATCATCGTGGTCAGGTCGAACCCGGTGAACGGCATCTTGAGCACCGCGTCGATGCCGCGGTCCGGATTCTCGTTCACCGGGTTCTGCGGGACGGTGAGCATGATGACGCCGACCTGCGGCTCCGCCTCGCGGATCTGCTGGGCGACCTGGTGGCCGCTGACGCGGCCCTGCAGGAGCGCGTCGACGATCACCACGTCGGGCCGCATCTCGGACACGCTCGGCGCGGCCTGGTCGCCGGCGGTGACGACGTCGAGCATCTTGATCTGCGACTGGGCCTGGAGGAGGGAACGGACGTGCGATGCCACCTGCGGCACGTCCTCCACCACCAGGAGCCGGATCTGTTCGACTGCCATCCCCTCACCCACCATCCACGTTCGCGTTGTTGCGCCGCAGCACGAGGATGCAGCGCTGGCTCCTGCCGGCGAGCGGCTCGAGGTCGTGGGACCCGTACGCCGCGTCGACGGTCAGCTGCGCCTCCTCGGCGAGTCCGACGAGCGCGCTCGGCGATGGATACCAGAGCCGGAAGGCGGCCGGAAGCCGGGCTATCGTACCATCGGGTCCGATCACGTCCGTGAGCGTGAAATAGTCCACGCGCAGCCCTTCAGGCGACTCGTGGCGCGCGAGCCGGCTGCGGCGCACGACCCGCCGATCGCCCATCTGCCGCTGCCAATCGATCGAGAGCGGGAGGTCGTCCTCCGGCAGGCCGCCGGGCCCGATCGTGTCGACGATGAGCACGCCCTCCGGCTGGAGCAGTCGTCCGGCGGCGATCAGCGCACGCAACGCCTCCTCCGGCCCCTCCAGATGGGCGATCACGCCCGCCAGGATCGCCAGCCTGAACCGATGCGGATGGCGGACGGTGCGCACGTCGCCCAGCGAGAGCTCGATGCGCCCGTCGTCACGTGCCGCGCGCAGCGTGTCGTCGGCGAGCATGCGAACGAGCGCGCGATCAAGCAGCGCCTGCGATCCGTCGATGCCCACGATCTTCCGTGCTCCGCCGCGCAGCAGCTCGCCGAAGAGCCGACCGGAGCCGCAGCCGAGGTCGATCGTCGCACCGTGCGTGCGACGCGCCCACTCGCGGTAGAAGGCGCGATCCTCGTCGATCTCGTCGTGCTCGAGGTCGTAGAGCTCCGCCAGCAGTGCCTCGTCCGCCGGCTGGCCGGCGAGGATGTCACTCAGCCCGGCTACCCCACGTCGCGACCGCCGCCCGCCGCGCGCAGATCGCCCCACGCGCGCTCGACCAGCGCGGGATCCTGGATCAGGTCCACCGCGGTGGCCGCCAGGATCCCGATCGCCTTCGGGAGGACCCGGTCCCCGTCTTCCCCACCGGCGTGCGAGGCGAACTCCCGGGAGTGGCCCGGAGTGCCGCGCGGCGCGATCTGCAGGTAAGGATGAATCGTCGGCACCTCGTGGCTGACGTTCGCCATGTCGGTGCTGCCGGCATTCGGGTCGATCGGGTCGTCGGCGATCCCCGCCTCGCTGAGCCGCCGCCGCCAGACCTCGAGGACGGTCGGGTTGTTGAGCATCGTCCTGCATCGGTTCTTCGGGTCGATGTCGAGCTCGACCCGGCAGCCGGTCGCCGAGGCCGCGGCATCGGCCATCGTCCGGAAGCGCGCGATCATGTCGTCGAGGTCCTCATCCACCGGCGTCCGCAGGAACCAGCGCCCGCTGGTCAGGTCGGGCACGATGTTCGGCGCCGCGCCACCGTGGGTGATGATGCCGTGGACGCGCTCCCCGGGCCTCAGGTGCTGGCGCCACTGCGCGACCATCGTGTGCAGCAGGACGATCGCGTCGAGCGCGTTCTTCCCGAGCCACGGGTCGCCGCTGGCGTGGGCCAGCTTGCCGTGGAAGGTGACCTTGACCTCGATGACTGCCAGGGCCAGCACCTCGGCGCTGTTCGAGTCCGACGGGTGGATCTGGAGGCAGGCGTCGACGTCGGCGAAGAGGCCGGCCTCGATGAGATACACCTTCCCGTTCCCTGCCTCCTCGGCCGGGGTGCCGATGAATCGGATCTCGCCACCGAAGTCGCGGCCCAGGATCGACGCCGCAGCGATCGCCGCGCCGGCCGACGACGAGCACATCAGGTTGTGACCGCAGCCGTGGCCGACCTCGGGCAGCGCGTCGTATTCGCCGGCGAAGGCCACGACCGGCCCGGGACGGACGCCCCGCCAGCGCGCCGTGAAAGCCGTCTCGAGCCCGCCGACCGGGGCGGTGACCTCGAACCCGTGCTTCTCGAGGAGGGCGGCGGTCCACTCCGACGCGTGGCGCTCCTCGAAGGCGATCTCCGGGGTGGCGTGGACGCGGTGCGAGAGCTCGAGCGCCTCGGGCACGATGGCGGCGACGGCCTCCTCGAGGCCGATGGCGGTATCGGTCATTTGGTCTCCATCACGCGACGGTCGGTGCGGGCCGCCATCCACTCGACGGCCCCGGCCAGGATGACGACGAAGATGGCGATCGGGACGCTGAGCACGCCCGCCAGCCGCAGCCCGGCCAGGATCGCGACCACCAGCCCGGCCAACAGGCCGCGCCGAGCCGCCCGACCCCAGGCGCCACGATAGACGATGCGCCGGTCCGCCACGACCTCGGCCAGGAAGGCGAACGGCGTGACGATGAGCCCGACCGCGAGGGCGGCCAGGCCGATCCCAAGGGTGAGGTTGCGTCCTGAGTCCGGGCAGGGCTGCCGCTCCGTCTCAACCGGGCACGCGTTGCCCGCGAACGCGATGAGCACGACGACGGTGAGGACCCCGAGAAGGACCAGGGCGATGACGACGGTGCGGTGACGGGCGCTCATCGAGCAGCGTCGGGGCAGATCTCCCGGAACGGGCAGTAGCCGCAGCGCATCGCGGACGGCGTCGCCTCGAAGCGCCCCGCTCGGATGCCATCCGCCGCCCGGGTCAGCTGCTCCTGGGCCTTCGTGAGCCGCCGCTCCGTGGGCTCGGTCCGGCCGACGATCCCCGAGTCGAGGAAGTGAAGCGCCAGCTCGTCCGGGAGGGCGCCCTTCTCCGCCTCGTGGGCGAGGGCGTAGATCGCGAGCTGCAGGGACTCCCTCGCACGGCGGTTGGCGGTCGCCAGGTCGCGGACATCGCTGGACTTGTAGTCAGTGATGACGACGCGCCCGTCGTCGTCACGGTCGATCCGGTCGTAGCGTCCGCGAAGCCGATCCGGGCCGAACGTCACGGTGAACTCCCGCTCGACGGCCACCGGGTGCGCCGGGTCGCGCTGCTGGTCCTCCCAGAAGCGGACGACCGCCTGGTGCGCGGCCGCGCGTCGCGCCTCCTCGTGCTCGCGGGTCAGGAAGCCGACCGACTCCCACGCGCCGTCCAACGCGGCATGGAGCTCGTCGAGCGCCATCGGCCGCCCGGCCATCTGCCGCCGGTGGAACGCCTGCGCCGCGACGTGGAGGGCGCGGCCGTAGACCATCTGGTGCGACGCCGGCGTCGGGATGCGCACGACGTGCGCGAACCGATAGCGCGCGGGGCAGTCGAGGTACTCGCTGATCTGGCCGTAGCTGAGGGTCAGCGGCCGATCGCCGAGCGCCGGAGTCGGGACGACGGGGGCCTGGTCGCGCGGAGAGCCCTCGTGGCGGCCGAGCTGCTCGACGAGATCGGGCTTGACGGCCTCCGCCGGCGTGGCGGGCGGCAGGTCGAGCGCCTCGACGACGAACTGGCTGACGGCACGCGCGCGGCGGCCGCCGTAGTCCTGCGCCCACGAGAGCACGAGCTCCTCGCGGGCGCGGGTCATTCCGACGTAGAAGAGGCGCCGCTCCTCCGAGGTGTGGTGATCGGCGTCCTTGGCCGGAGCGTCGCGGACCAGCTCCTCGGGCATCTCGAGCGGGTCGGAGCGATCCCAGCCCGGAAATCGGTCCGAGATGAGGCCGACGAGGAAGACGACTTTGAACTCGAGCCCCTTCGCCTTGTGATAGGTGAGGACGTGGACGGCGTCTCCCTCGTCCGGCTCGGCGTCCGCGGTCGACGGGTCGTCCCCGGTCTCGATGAGGGTGTCGAGCTGCGCGACGAGGAACGGCAGGCGGTCGTCGCGGAGCAGGCCGCCCTGGCGCCGCACGATCTCGAAGAAGCGCCCGACGTTCGCGAGCCGCTCATCCCCCGTCTCGCGCGCCTCCTGCGCCAGCCGGCCGAGCCAGCCGCTCGACGTGATGAAGTGGTAGAGCAGCTCGCCGCAGGAGCGCTCAGTGCTCATGGCGCGGTGCGCGTCGAGGTTGGAGAGGAGCCGCTGCACCACCTCGAGCGCGCGGAGGGTGAAGGGCGAGTCCCCGGGATGCTCGGCCGCGTCTCGGAGCGCGGTCACCAGGCTCGCCCGGCGCCGTCGCGCGCGGTTGAGGGCGAGCGTCACGTCCGCCGGCGCCAGGCCGAAGATCTCGCTCGTCGCCAGGTCGTAGAGGCTGACCGAGTCGTCGGGGTCGTTCACGGCCCGCAGGAAGCTGACGAGGACGCGCACCTCCGGCTGGCGGTACAGCCCGGCGGTGCCGCTGAAGCGCCACGGGATGCGGGCCATGTTCAGCGCACGCAGGTACGGATCCGCGTCGCGGTTGCCTCGCACCAGGATGGCGTGCTCCCCCGCGCGTCGCCCTTCCCGCATGGATACGCCGATGCGCTCGGCCACGGCATCGGCCTCGTCGGAGCCGGTCGTGAAGGCCAGCAGCTGGATCGGTCCCTCAGCCGGCTCGGGTCGCGCGAGCTTCGACCGCGCCCGCAGGCGCTTGTCGATCCCCTCCCTGGCCTCGAGCCGGTCCGGATCGTTGTGGGTGATGAGCCGATGCGCCGCGTCGAGGATCGGCTGACGGCTTCGGAAGTTGTCGACCAGGACGACGCTCGCCGCCTTCGGATACGTCGAGCGGAACCCGAGGATGTTCCCGAGCGCAGCGCCGCGGAAGCGGTAGATGCTCTGGTCGTCGTCACCGACGACAGTGACGTTGCCATGCGGCTCGGCGAGCAGCTTCACAAGCTCCCACTGCGCGTGGTTCGTGTCCTGGAACTCGTCGACAAGGAGGTACCGATACCGATCCCGCTCCTCGGCCAGGACCGCCGGGTGCTCCCGCAGGAGGCGGAGGGCCAGGCTGACTTGGTCGCCGAAGTCGATGCGATCGGTGGCGCGCATGAGCCGCTCGTACGCCGCGTACGTGGCGGCCAGCTCGGCGTGGGTGGCGGCGGTCTCGGCCTGCGCCGCGTCGTCCGGGGCGGCTGCCGCCGCATCGGTCAGGCGCCGCGCGGCATCGAGGTAGTCCTGTGGCGTGACGTCCTCGTCCCGGAGCCGGCTGATGAGCGTGACGAGCGCCCCAAGGAAGCGCGTCGGGTCGCCGAGCGGGCGGTATCGGTCCAGCGGGAGCTCGAAGAGATGCTCCCGCAGGAAGATGATCTGCTCCGCCCGGCTGAGGACGGTCGACTGGTCCGAGACGCCGGCCTCGAACGCGTGGTCGCGCAGGAGCCGGTCGCCGAATGCGTGGAAGGTGCTGATCTGCGCGTCGTTATGCCCGTACGGGACGAGTCGGTCGACGCGCTCGATCATCTCGAACGCGGCGCGGTCCGTGAAGGTCAGCGCCAGGATCTCGGACGGCTTCGCCCGCTTCTCGGCGATGAGCCACGCGATGCGTCGGGTGATGACCGTCGTCTTGCCGGTGCCCGCGCCGGCAACGATCAGCAGCGGCCCCTCGCCGTGGGTGACCGCCTTGCGCTGGCGGGCGGTGAGGTCGGCCAGGAGCGGCGGCTGGATGCGGAGATGCGGCCGTCGGGGTGCCGGTGCCGGCGCGAGCTCCTCGAAGAACGGGAGCTGATCGGGCGACGGCACGACCGGTGGCATTTCGTCGATGGTAGCCGCTGGGTCATTCACCCCGCCGTTATCAACCGCTTACCGGACAGCTCGCGTGTCGCGGCCCGGAGGGCGGCGTGGGGCGCGCCTGATCCTCGGTTGAGCGAGGTATGGGCGCCCGGAGGCATCCCCAGGTGCAGATCCCGCGGTGGAGCGAGGACCGATGCGCACGAGTGGCGCGCTGCGGCGCAGCTCACGCTCCTGGCCCCTCGCTCGGCCGAGGAAACGCAGCGCGCCAGAGCCTTCCGGTGAAAGCGCCTCGATCTAGCGGGATCTGCCGGCCCGATCCAACGCGCCAATGATCGCCTCGGCGTGGCGGCGGCTCGTGTGGAGCTCGTCGCGAACCCGCCCGATGCTCAGCTGACCGCGCATCCCCTCCACCCGCTCGATCAGGGCCGACCAGACGTCCGCCGGGTAGTCGATGCCGGGACCGATCTGGCGCAGGATCCCGCCGACCCGGAGCTGGTCGAGGACGGTGGGCGGAATGCCGAGTCGTGCCGCCAGCCCATCCACTCGCGGCGGCGCGGCCCCGGCAGCTCGCAGGCCCTCGAGCAGGCGTTCGACCCGTGCCGCCATCTCCGGGTCGAGCGACGGCACCGTCCCCGGCAGGGCCACGCGGCGTCCTCGGCGAACGAGGCGGTTGTCATCGGCCATGTCTTCCACGACGCGGCGAAGGTCCGCATCCTCGAGGGTCAGCGGCGTCGCACCCCGATGGCGCGGCGGGGGCTTCCGCTTCGCGGCCTCGCGCACGCGCCGGACGAGGGCGTCCATGCGGAGGTCCGCGGACATCGGCTGCTCTCGATGGAAGCGGCGCAGAGCGGCCAGAATGAGTCGCTCGGCCACGCGTCGCTGCTCGGGGTCGATGGCCCCGATCGTCACGCCGATCCGGTCCCCTCGACCGCGATGCGAATGGCCTGCGTCTCCTCGTCGGAGAGGTTATGCGGCGAGCTGCCGTTCGTCACCGGCTTGGCGAAGATGCGCGTGTTCGAGCGGCCATGGAGGGAGCTGATGACGATCCCGTCGCGGTCGTCGTCGAGGAGCGCGATCGCGAAGCTCTGGTCGGAGCCGGTGTCCTCGAACGGATTGAACCGCACGAGGCCGATGTGCTGGAGGCCTCGACGGCTGCGACCGTCGATGCCGGCGAAGGCGGCCTCGATCTGGGTCATCCGCTCCGAGGCTCTGACCGCCTGTTCGGCGCTCCCGACGAGCCGATCGTGGAGCGACGTGCCGGACTCGCCGTCGCGCACCAGAGCGCGGTAGTCGCGCACCGCGCGACGCAGACGAGCGCCCTGCACGAGGAAGCCGATGAGCAGAAGGAGCACCAGCCCTGCGAGGATGCCGAAGGCGATGGCCAGGTTGTCGGTCAGGAGCTGGTTCAGATCGGCCATGAAAACGGCGGTATCATAGCCGCCCCGCGGTCGCCCACCCGACCGCGGCCTGTCATGCACGACCACTGACCGAGGGATCCATGGCGCGACGAGCATCGAAGGCGGCGAGCCGCAAGGCACGGCAGCAGCGAAGGGCGGCGCAGCAGCGCAACGCCCCGGCGGCGCCGCCGTCGGCCACGGTCGCCGATGCGGTCGTCGCGCAGCCGGCCGTCGTCGAGGCGGCGCCGGCGCCGGCCCCACGGGCGGAAGCGCCTCGACGCTCCCGCGCCCCGTCGCCGTCGAACCTGACCCTCACCGGCTCGACCCTGACCGCGAGCGAGCGGTCGGAGTACCACTACGTCGAGCGCGATCTCCGCAACATCGGGATCCTCAGCCTCGTGATGGTCGTGCTGCTCCTCGCGGCCTGGGCACTCTTCACCGCCCTCGGCATCATCGGCTGACGCGGGCCTCAGCCCACCCAGGCTGCCCATTCCGGGCCGGCGTCGCGCTCCAGCGCCTTCAGGTAGACGCTCAGCTTGCCGTAGAAGATGTACACCGCCTCGCGGTAGATCATGTGCTGGACGAACGGAGAGGCCATGAAGCCATGCCCTCGGTCGATCCGGTCGATGCGCAGCTCCTCCTCGCTGAAGCGGTCGAGCGCGGCCTGCATGGCGTCGTCCTGCGCCATGAACCAGGCTCGCAGGCTCGCCACGGTGATCGCCGCCGGGGGTGGAAGCTGGCGGTGCGACCAATCGAGGATGAACGTCTCGAAGGAGTGGGTGTAGACGCCCTGGAGGTCGCCGAGCTGCACGAGGAGCTCGCCCAGCGACGGGTTCCAGCCCGGCAGCCGGTACGTGAGATCCTCGTCGGACAGCAGCCTGAGCACGTGGTCGCGCATGCTGTGGTGGCCGCGGATCTCCTCCTCGAACAGGCTGTTCGTCGTCAACCCTCCTTGCCGGGCCGTTCACGCCGCCGTCGTTCCTCGAGCCTCATCCGCCGCAGGCGCTGCAGTCGCTCCCCGATCTTCTGCTCGAGACCTTCCTCGCTCGGCTCGTAGAAGACGCGGCCCGCGAGCTCGTCGGGCAGGTACTGCTGGTCGACGTCGGCGTCGTCGAAGTCGTGGGGGTTGAGGTACCCGCGCCCGTAGCCAAACTGGCGCGTCAGCCGCCGATGGGCCGCCGGCCGCAGGTGGAGCGGCACCGGCAGCCGGCCGTGCTCCTCGACCTCGGCCATGGCCGCGAAGTAGGCGGCGCCGGCGCGGTTCGACTTCGGGGCCGATGCGACGTACGCCGCCGCCTGCGCGAGCGCGTACTGCGCCTCCGGGAGGCCGATCATCTCCGTCGCCTGCATCGCGGCGACCGCGATCTGGAGCGCCCGAGGGTCGGCGTTGCCGACGTCCTCCGACGCGGCGATGACGATGCGCCGGGCGATGAACGTCGGATCCTCCCCCGCCGCGATCATCGACGCGCACCAGTACAGCGCCGCGTCGGGGTCGTTGCCGCGCATGCTCTTGATGAACGCCGACGCGGCCTCGTAATGCTGGTCACCGACGCGGTCGTAGGCGAGGAGCCGCTGCTGGGCCGCCTCGGCGACCTCGTCGGGGCCGAGGGTCCCGCCTTCCCCGGCGGTCACGGCGGCCGACTGGAGTGTGTTGAGCGCCTGCCGGGCGTCGCCCCCCGCCAGGTCGAGGAGCGTTGCGCGGCCCTCATCGGTCAACTTCACTGAGCCGCCGAGCCCGCGGTCGGGATCGGCCAGGGCGCTGTCGACGATCGAGCCGAGGGCGTCGGCGTCCAGCGGCTCGAGTCGGTAGACACGCATCCGCGACAGGAGCGGGCTGTTGATCTCGTAGTACGGGTTCTCCGTCGTCGCGCCAATGAGCGAGATCGTCCCGTCCTCGACGTGCGGCAGCAGCGCGTCCTGCTGGCTCTTGTTGAACCGATGCAGCTCGTCGATGAAGGCGACGGTCCGCCCGCCCTGGCTGCGGAGCGCCTTCGCATCGGCGACGAGCGCCCGCACGTCTGCGACCCCCGACGTCACCGCCGACAGCTGGCGCCATGAGCCACCCGCCCGGTCCGCGAGGAGCCGCGCCAGCGTCGTCTTGCCGCTGCCGGGCGGGCCCCACAGGATCATCGACGGCAGGTGGCCGGGCTGGACGACCCTGGTCAGGGCACCCTCCGGCCCGACGAGCGTCGGCTGGCCCACGAACTCGTCGAGCGTGCGCGGCCGCATCCGGGCCGCAAGGGGCGCATCCGGCGCGGCTGATTCGTCGAACAGCGGCTCGGTAGCGTCCGCAGTCGGTCGGCGACGGGGCATGCGCCGATTATGATGCGGCGCACGTGAGGCACGGTGACTGAGCGCGACCCGGCGAAGGATGTCCACGTGGCATTCCCCGCAGGCTGGGACCGTCGCCACGGTTGGACTCTCGCGTTCGTCGACATCGGGGTCGAGCGAGCCTTCCAGGCCTTCGCGGCGGACCCCGCGCGGAGGCGACTCGTCATCAACGCCGTCGCCAACGTGCCGGTATGGATCGTCGGGACGATCGCCGCCGGGCTCTTCATCCCGGGCATCTACGATCGTCCCATCTGGCTGTTGGCCGTCGCGCAGTGCGTTGGTCTCATCGCCGGTGGCATCTGGGCGCGTGGCGGAGCCCGTTCACGGCGCGCGGTCGACGGGGTGTATCTCGCTCTCGACCTCACCGGGGGTCTGGCCCTCACCGCGATGGCCGTGCTCTCCGGCCTCTTCGAGTCCTACGCCGCCTTCCTGCTTCTGTTCACGGCCATCAACGCGCTCGCCGTGCAGCGGCTCTCGTTCGTCCCGGCGGTCGTGGCCGTGTCCGGCCAGCTCGCCATGTTCACCATCGCCGGGCTCGCCATCGGCCTCGAGTCGCTTCCGTTCCAGTTCGTCCTGCTGGCCTCAGCCTTCGCGATCCTGGTCGCGGGCAACTACATGGTCGAGGACGGTGAGCGGCGTGAATTCGCGCAGGCCCGGCTCATCACGGCGCTGCACCGGCAGGTGGACGATCTGCTGCATCGCTACCTGGAGCCGGGCGTGGTCGACTCGATCATCGCCGAGCCGTCGAAGGGCGAGCTCGGCGGCGTGCAGATGGAGGTGAGCGTCCTGTTCGCCGACCTGACCGGCTTCACAGCCTTCAGCGACCGGGTCGAGCCAGCAGCCGCGGTCGCCCTGCTGAACGAGTCCTTCGCCGCCGCCGTTCCGGTCGTGCGCGCGGCCGGCGGCACGATCGTCCAGTTCGCGGGCGACGCGATGATGGTCATCTGGAACGCCCCACAGCCGCAGGCCGATCACGCCTGCCTGGCCGCGCGGGCCGCCATCGGCCTCCAGCGAGCGACGGCGCACTTCGCCGACGATCCGGCCCATCCGCGATTTCGGGTGGGGCTCAATACCGGGCCGGCGCTCGTCGGCAACATCGGCACGGCAGAGCTCAAGGACTTCTCGGCCATCGGCGACACGACCAACCTGGCGGCACGCCTCCAGTCGTTCGCCGATCCGGGCAGCATCGTCATCGGCCCGCGGACACGCGAGCTGATCGGCGATTCGGCCAAGGTGCGCGACCTCGGTGAGCACCAGCTGAAGGGCAAGGCCGCAACCGTGCGCCTCTACGAGCTGCTGGACATGGCCGAGGCCTGATCGGTTTCGCGCCGACTATGATGCCGGGCATGGCACAGAACCTCCGAACGCCGGGTCCGACGCCCATCCCACAGGCTGTCCGCGATGCACAGGGCCAGCAGATGGTCGACCACCGCGGCACCGAGTTCGGCGAGCTCCTGCGCGAGACGACGAGCGGACTGGCCGAGCTCATCGGGACGGACGGCGAGGTCCTCCTCCTCACCGGTTCCGGGTCCGGCGCGCTCGAGGCGGCCGTGGTCAACACGCTGTCGCCCGGCGATCGCGTGCTGTCGGTGAACATCGGCGCCTTCGGCGATCGCTTCGCGCAGATCGCTACCGTCTTCGGGGCCGAGGTCGACAGCCTCGCGTTCGAGTGGGGTACCTCCGCCGACCCAAACGCGGTTCGCGAACGACTGGGTAGCGGCGGCCCGTACCGCGCGGTGCTCGTGACCCACAACGAGACCTCCACCGGCGTCGCGAACCCGATGCGCGAGCTGGCCGAGGTCGTGCGCGCCGCGCCCGGCGATCCGCTCCTCCTCGTCGACGGCATCAGCGGCCTCGGCGCGATGCCGTTCGAGATGGATGCCTGGGGCATCGACGTCGTCGTGAGCGCCAGCCAGAAGGCGTTCATGGCGTCGCCGGGCATGGCGATCGCCGCCCTGAGTGAACGGGGCTGGGCCGCCACGGAGACCGCGCGCATGCCCCGCTTCTACTGGTCCTTCGCCGAGGCACGCACCTGGGCGGAGAAGGGGCAGACTCCGTGGACGCCCGCCATCGCCGTCGCGTACGGCCTCCGGGTCGGCGTCGATCGCCTGCGCGCGGAGGGTCGCGAGCGGACATGGACGCGGCATGCCGCGATCGCGCGCGGTGTGGCAGCCGGGCTCGAGGCGCTGGGGCTGCGGCTGGTAGCGGCGCCGGACGACCGATCGGCGACGGTGACGGCGGCGTGGCTGCCGGACAGGATCGAGTGGGGGCCGTTCAACGCCCAGATGCGGGCGCAGGGCCTCGTCATCGCCGGCGGCCAGGGCAAGTGGAGCGGCAGGATCCTTCGCTTCGGCCACATGGGTGAGGTCGGGATCGACGAGATGGCCGAGGCGATCGAGATCATGGGCCGCACGCTGCCAGACCACGGGCACCCCGCCGACGCGGACGCAGCCGCTCGGGCGACCCGCGAGGCCTTCGAGGCCGCCACAGTCCCTGCATGACCGCAGCGGCGTGACGCAGGCGCGGCTCGTCCTCGTCCGTCACGGCGTCACCGACTGGAACCGGGAGGGCCGCTTCCAGGGGCATCGCGATCCGCCCCTCGGCGCGACCGGTCGCGATGAGGCGGCGACGGTCGCACAGCGACTTGCCGCCGACCCGCTCCTGCGACCGGTGCGCATCGTGACCTCGACCCTGCGCCGTGCGAGCGAGACGGCGGAGGCCATTGGCGCCGCGACCGGGGTGGCGATCGAGGGCGACGCGAGGCTCATCGAGATCGGCCAGGGAGAGTGGGAGGGACGCACCCACGCCGAGCTGGAGGTCGACGACGCCCACCGCTATGCGGCCTGGCGGTCGGCTCCCGGCATCCGCCAGCCGCCCGGCGGAGAGTCCATCGAATCGGCGACCCGGCGCGTGGCCGAGCTCATGGCTGAGCTGGAGGCCTCCGACCGCTGGCCGACCTGCATCGTGAGCCACGGAGGCACGCTGCGCGTTCTCGCCGATGCCCTTCTTGGCCTCGGGGGGCTCGAGGCGCGGGCCTTCGACGTCGACAACGCCTCGGTCTCCGTCGCGGCGAGGGTCGACGGCGCCGCATGGCGCCTGGAGCGCTGGAATGACGTCCTGCACCTGCTGGGCCGAGAGCCGACGCACGTGGACGAGGCGGAGGGTCGGCCGCTGGCCCTCTAGGACTTCGTGTCGCGGCGGAAGAGATGACCGATGCGCCGCCTCACGGCCAGGCCGACCAGCGGGAGCTGGAGACGCTTCAGCGCGGCATCCAGCCGCTCGGTCGCCGTCGCCGTCATGCGCCGGCCGGAGTACGCCTGCCAGACCTTGCCGTCGGCGACGGTCCGGATCGGCTCTCGATGCTTCGGGATCTGGTCCTCGAGCCAGCCGGCGTACTCGTAGATCGTCTCCGACGGGCGCGGGCCCACGCCGGCCCGGCCCGCGGCGGCGGTGAGCTGACGCCAGGCTCGATCCCCGGCGGGCAGGAGCCGCCATCGGCGCTGCATCTGGCGCATCCGCATCCAGACCACGAACAGCGCTCCGGCGATGAGGACGACGATGATGAGCGCGTTCCCGGTCCGCGGGTTCGTGTCATCCGCGGACGCGTTGGGGTTGGTCGGGTCGACGGCGCCCTCCACCGGGTCGGGCGATGCGAGCGGCGGGATGCTCGCGCTCCCGCCGCGCTCGAGCCGGACCTCGCCGTCAAGCAGCGGATCGATGCCCGGGAGCACGGCGGGCGGCGTGACGGTGGCGTCGCCGGTGAGCCTGGCGAAGCCCGGGTCGATCGACTTCGTGGCCTCGAAGATCTGCCAGCCGTAGCCGGGGAAATAGATCTCGGCCCAGGCGTGCGCGTTCGACTCCCGGTACAGGAACGTGTCGTCCTCCTGCCGCTCACCGGGCGCGAAGCCGCCGGCCAGTCGGGCCGGCAGGCCGACCGACCGGGCCATCATGACCATCGCGCTGGCGTAGTACTGGCAGTACCCAGTGCGGTTCGCGGCGGGGTCGAAGAGGAAGTAGTCGACGACGTCCTTGCCCTCCGGCACCGGCCCGGGCTGCGTGCTGTATGTGAACGAGTCGTCGTTGCGGAGGTATCGGGCCAGCGCCTTCGCCTTCAGGTAGTTGTTGGGCAGGTCGGCGGTGATCTGCGCGGCGAGCTCGCGGGTCGCGTCCGAGATGCCCGAGGTGTCGAGGTAGAGATCGCTGACCTCCGGCGGGTACTCCGTGGGTGCGGCTCCCAGCTCGGCCTCGCTGGCGATCGAGATGGCGACGTCCATCTCGTACGACTCGCCCCCGCTCAGCGGGTTCGCGTGCTCGATGGCGCCCAGCAAAGGCTGGCCGTCCGGCTCGTGGATCACGCTCGGCGCGTAGATCGTGAGCGGCGACCCGGCGGTGAACAGGTTCCGGCCGATCGTCTGCTCCATCTTGACCGCGACGCGGTAGATCTCGACCGACTCCGGGATCGTGGGCCGCTCGGACGACGCCTCGTCGAAGAGATTCGCGCCCGGCGCGACCTGGCGCCGGACCGCCTGGGTGCTCTCCCAGCCGCGGCCGTTGTAGTGGTCGTACGTGACGGTGCGCAGGTAGTACGCGCTCGGCGCCGAGAGGACGATGGCCTCGTCGTCGACGCTGACCCACTCGCCCTGGACCACGAACGACGATCCGAAGCTGTTCCCGGTGATTCGGGACTGCGGGTTCGTGAGCGTCCCGAACACGCCCTCGAACTGGTCGCGCACGCCGGTCCAGACGCCGTCGAAGCTGCGCCACGCGTTCGTCAGGGGAGCCGCGACGGCCACGCTGGTCAGGATCCAGGCCAGTCCGACGCTCGCCGCGGCGAAGAGGATGCCGGAGCGCATGATCGCCGCCGGCACCTCGAGGTTCTCGTTGACCCGACGCCGCTGCCAGCCGTCCTGGCGATCCACGAGCGCGGCGCGGAGCCAGAGGAGGAGTGCGGCGATGACGAACAGGAGGAGATGGCCGAAGAGGTCCGTGAATGTCGCGGACATGTTCACGATGATCGCGGCGCCCAGGAGGAGGATCGCGTCCAGCACCCGGTGGTGCCGGTAGACGGTGTAGCCGGCGGCGAAGGCGGTCGCGAACATGAGGACCCCGAGACCGATGGCGTAGGGCGACATCTGCGGCGGATAGCCGGTACGCAGGATGATCGCCAACCAGTCGATGAACTCGCCGCGCAGGGCGACGAGCCGGCCGACCTGGTCGAGGTCGACGAAGTATTCGCCGCCGATGGTCCACAGCACCACGAACGTGCCGATCAGCGCGCCGGCGGGCAGGGTGTACACGATGCTGATGCGCAGCATCCCGAGGAGCGCGCCGAACAGCACGCCCCACAGCGCGACCGGCGCCAGGAACTCCATCTGCTCCAGCCAGCCCGCGCCCTGGACCGACCACGCGACGGCGAGCGCCATCACGGCGAGGAGGCCCAGGCTGAGCCAGCCGGCTCGCGGGTAGAGGAACCGCTCGCGAAGGCTAGGCACGGGCGCGGACCCTCCCGCCGATGGCATCGGCGATGTCGTCGCCGCGACGCAGCAGGCGATGCTCGATGTCGTACTCCGCCAGGGCGTGGCGCACCGCCGTCAGCTCGGCGCGCGAGCGGTCGTCGGGGTCGACCCCGATGTACGAGGCGCGGTCGAGCAGGATGACGAGCGCCGCCACGCCACGCCGTCGCAGCGCCGAGAGGCCGCGGACCCACGTCCGGTCGGTGGAGCCGGTGATGATGCAGAGGGTCATCCCGCGCCGCAGCTGCGGGAGCGTGGCGCTGATGACCTCCGCCAGCGGATGCGAGCCATCGGCCTGCACGTTGGCCAGGAGATGGAGGAGCTTCTGCTCGACACGCGGCCCGCGGTCCGGCTGGTGGATCTGGATCCGCCGCGCCGACGCGGTCATCGCCACCGAGCGGTTGTCGGCCAGCGTCCGCAGGGCGACCGATGCCGCCACCGTGACCGCGGTCTCCACCGAGGCGTCGTTCCCCACGCCGGCGTGGACCGCACGATCGAGGTCGAGGGTGATCCACAGGTCGGCCGCCTGCTCGAGGTCGAACTCCTTGACGTGGAGCTCGCCGTGGCGCGCGCTCGACAGCCAGTGGATGCGATTGATCGCGTCGCCGTGGACGTAGGGCCGGACGCTGCTGACCAGCGGCGTGGCGGCCTCGTAGCGGCGCCGGACCGGCGTCGTGCCGTCGATCGGCGAGGGTGGCAGCCGCCAGTGCGGCAGCGGCACGACCTCGGGGAAGACGACGATGCTCGTCGGCTGCCCCACGATCATCTCGCTGCTGAAGAGTGCGAACGGATCGCCGGTCCGGACGCGCAGCGCCCCGAGCCGGTAGCTCCCGCGCCGCGTGAGTGTGACCTTCGCCAGCCACTGACGCGTGCCGCGCGCCGGGATGCCCACGACGCGGCCCGGCAGGCTGACCGGCAACGTCGACTCGTTCCAGAGCTCGACCCAGGGCTTCGCGAGACGGTCGTGGTTCTCGACGCGGTACATCGCCTGGAGCACCTCTCCCACGTGGGTGCGCGGGTTCAACACGCGATAGTCGGCGCGGACGCTCTTCAGGCCACGGCGGGCGTAGAACCATGAGCCGATGAAGATCGCCGCTGCCAGGTAGACGAGGAAGAAGAGGAAATCGATCCCAGTGCTGAAGGCGGCGACGACCAGCGCCGTCCCGAGGAAGAGGAGCCGGAGGTGGCGGCTGACGAGCCCCATCGGTCGATCAGGAGATCCGGGCGCGACCCGTCTCCGCTGCGGCCGCCGCCTCGGCGACCGGCACGGAGGCGAGGATCTCCTTCACGATCTGCTCGGGGTCGACCTCGCGCAGGGATGCCTGGCTCTTCACGATGAGGCGGTGTGCCAGGACGGCCACGGCCAGCTGCTTCACGTCGTCGGGGATGACGTAGTCACGTCCCGCCAGCGCGGCGAAGGCCTGCGAGGAACGGTAGAGGTTGAGCGAGCCGCGCGGCGAGGCGCCCAGATAGACGTCGGGGTGCTCGCGGGTCGCGTGGACGAGGCGGACGATGTACTCGGCCACGGCCTGGTCGACGTAGACCTCCTTGATGGCGGCCTGCATCACGCGGAGCTCGTCGAGATCGAGCACCTGCGTGACCTCCTCGAGCGGATGGCGCCGCTTCTGCTCGTCGAGGATGACGATCTCCTCCATCGCCTTCGGATACCCCAGCCGGAGGCGGAGCATGAAGCGGTCGAGCTGCGCCTCGGGAAGCGCGAAGGTGCCCTCGTATTCGATCGGGTTCTGGGTGGCGATGACGAGGAACGGGCTCGGCATCGGATAGGTGACTCCGTCGATCGTGGCCTGGCGCTCCTCCATGCACTCGAGGAGCGCGGATTGGGTCTTCGGCGTCGCCCGGTTGATCTCGTCCGCGAGGACCACCTGGGCCATGATCGGACCGGGACGGAACTCGAACTCGGTGGTCTTCTGGTTGAAGATCGAGAGGCCCGTCACGTCGGAGGGGAGGAGGTCCGGCGTGAACTGGATGCGCCGGAAGCTGCAGCCGATGCTCTGGCTCATGGCCTTGGCGAGCATCGTCTTGCCGACGCCGGGGACGTCCTCGATGAGGATGTGGCCCTCGCAGAGGAGCGCCACCAGCGCCATGCGCACCTCGACGTGCTTGCCGATGATCACCCGCTCGACGCTGGCGATGACGCGCTCGGCCGGCTGCTGGACGTTGTTCACGATCTCAAAAGTCTCCCCTATGCGGTGCCATGGGCACCGACAGCGGGGCCCGATCCTCGCAAGACAATACCCCAGGGTGTTACCGAACGGTTCAGGGCGACCCTGACATTCGGAGCCATTCGGCCATCACCTGACCGCCGATGGGGGCGGCCCGTCCGGAGCCTGAACCGCCGGATTCGACCAGCACCGCGACCGCGATCGAGGGCGTCACCTGGTCCTGCGCCGGCGCGAAGCCGATGAACCACGAGTGCGGCGCCTGTTCGCCACCGAGCTGCGCCGTCCCGGTCTTGCCGGCGGAGCGGTCGTCGGTGATGCCGTAGAGGGTGATGTCGCCCTGCCCGGCGAAGAGACGGCCGAGCTCGCCGTTCACCGCATCGAGCATCGCGCTGCGCACCGCGCCCGCCGTCTCCGAGCTCACCACCCGCGTCCCGCCCGTCGAGGAGAAGGTCTCGAGCACGTTCTCGCTGGGCGATCCGTCCGTCGAGTGCTCGCGCACGTCGCGGACGACGTAGGGCGCCGGCATGACGCCATCGCCGGCGATCGTCGCCGCGACCAGGGCCATCTGGACCGGCGTCACGTTCGTCGAGCCCTGGCCGAACGCGGCGCTGGCCAGCTCGACCCGATCGGTGAATGGACCGCAATCCCCGTCGATGGGCTGGGTCACGAAGCTGGCGCGCACGGCGAGCGGCCGCGATGGCGAGCCGATCACCGAGCCGGAGCAGAACCCGAAGCGACGGGCGTAGTCGAGGAACCGTTCCTGGCCGAGCTCGAGGCCTACGTGAGCGAAGAAGATGTTGCTCGACACCTGCAGCGCCTCCGAGAGGGGCCAGAGCGCGGGCTCGATGCCGCCGAGGCCGTGCTCGCGGATCGTGAATCCGTCCACGACCATGCCCTCGGTCTCCTGCCGCGGCTGATCCGGGAACGTCGTCTGCGGCGTGATGACGCCCGCGTCGAGCGCGGCGGCGGCGGTGAAGACCTTCATGATCGAGCCGGGGACGTAGAGGCCCAGCCTGTCTCGCGGCAGGAGCGGCTCGGACGGATCGTTGCGGAGCGCGTCCATCGGCTCCTGGGCGACGTCCGGGTCGCCGGAGATGGGGGTGGCGTCGTAGCTCGGGCTCGACACCAGGGCCAGGATCTTCCCGGTCACCGGATCGAGGGCGACGACCGCGCCCTTGTCCCCGCCCAGCTGGGCGGCAGCGAAGTCCTGGAGCCGGCGATCGATGGTGAGCGTCAGGTCCCGCGGCTCTGGCTGGCGGGCGAGGATGTCGTTCACCAGGTCGCGGATCGGATTCGGATCGGTCTGGCCGACCAGGATGTCCTCGTAGGCGCGCTCGAGGCCGGTCGTCCCGAAACGGAGGCTGGCGTACCCGATGACGTGCGTGAACGCCTGGTCGGCATAGGTCCGCCGGCTCAGCCCATCGACGACCTCCGAGGAGGCGAGCACCTGGCCGGTCGCGTCGAAGATCGTGCCGCGTGGCAGCGAGCGCCGGGCAGCGATGACCTCCGGGTTGTCCGGCCGGGCGGCCAGCTGCGGCGCCTCGAGCACCTGCCACCACACGGCGCTGGCCGAAACGACGCCGAAGGCGAGCATGAGGTAGAGGCCGAGGCGCCGGACGTTGGTCGCGATCACTGCGGCTCGTCGGCCCCGATCGCAGTGCGATGGCTGATCGACAGCAGCAGCCCGACCATGATGAAGCTGGCGACGACGCTGGAACCGCCGTAGCTCACGAACGGCAGGGTGATGCCGGTCAGCGGCACGAGCTTCGTGTTGCCGCCGATGATGATCAGCGTCTGCAGGCCCAGGCTCGCGGTCAGCCCGACGGCCAGGAGGGCGCTGAAGTCGTCACGCGCCAGCGCCGCGATGCGAAGGCCCCGGAAGACGACGACCGCCGCCAGCCCCAGCAGGGCGAAGGCGCCCAGCAGGCCGAGCTCCTCAGCGATGGCGGTGAAGATGAAGTCGGTGTGGACGAACGGGATCGTGAGCCCGCCGCCCAGCGTGACGAGGCCCTGTCCCAGTCCCTCGCCGAAGACGCCCCCGCGACCCAGCGCGTAGAGCGCGCGAACCGGCTGGAAGCCGGCGCCGAGCGGATCGGCGAACGGGTCGAGCCAGACGTTCACGCGGCTCTGGACATGGCTGAACAGCTCGTAGGCGACGAAGGAGCCGGCCACGAAGAGCACGAGCCCGATCAGCACGTAGCTCCGTCGGCCCGTGGCCACGAACAGCATCGTCAGGAAGATGCCGAAGAACAGGAGCGCCGTCCCGAGGTCGTTGAGCCGGACCGCCATGAGCATGACGATCCCGAACAGCACGAGCATGGGCAGGAAGTACGGGAGCGGCGGGATCGAGAGGAACCCGATCCGCATCCGCGCGCTCGTGAGCAGGGTCCGCGTCTCGGCGAGATATGCCGCCAGGAAGACGACCAGCACGATCTTCAGGAACTCGCCGGGCTGGATGCTGACCGGCCCGAGGTCGATCCAGAGGCGCGCCCCGTTCACCTCGTACCCGATGAGCAGCGTCGCGACGAGGAGGAGGATGCCGACCGCCGCCCACGAGTACTTGTAATGGCGCAGCAGCCCGTCATCGCGAAGGCCGATGGCGATGGCGAGCATCGCGACGAGCCCCACGCCGAACCAGAGCAGCTGGGTTGCCGCCATGCCCAGCTCGATCCCGAACGCGCTCGTGCCGGCCAGGTCCTGGGGAAGGCGGTTGAGCATGATCATGCCCAGGCCGCCCAGCGCGCCGACGGCCGGCAGGATGAGCTGGTCGCCGCGATGCCCGAAGGCGACGAGGACGAGGTGGGCGGCGACGAAGAGCGCGACGTACGCGATGGCGAGCCCCATCGGGCCGAGCTCGAGCGTGCCGCTCACCGCGATGTGGGTGACCGCGAACCCGAGCGGCACGAGCACCAGGATCGGCAGGAGGAGCCTGAGCTCCGCGCTGCGCCAGGTGAGCCTCATCGGGTTGGGGTCATCGGTCGAGCCGCATCCTGACCCGGCCGATGGTGAGCTCGTCCCCGAAGCTCAGGGCAACCGGACGGTCGATGCGATGACCGTTGACGTACGTCCCGTTCGTGCTTCCCTGGTCCTCGACGAACCAGCTGCGTCCGCGGAACGTGAGCATGGCGTGGTTGCTGCTGACGAAGTCGTCCTCGACGTAGATCGTGTTGTTCACGTTGCGGCCGATGGAGTTGATTGGCCCGAGGGCCACGGTCGTGCCCGCCGGCGGCTCGTCGCCGGGCGACTCGAGCACCGAGAGCCGCCCGATCCCGGAGCGCGAGGCCATCTGCGCCTGCTCGGCGTTGCGGAGATCCTTGAGCAGGGAACCGGCGAAGCGCATGAGCGTCAGGTAGAGGAGGGCGACGAAGCCGAGCTGAAGGAGCAGGAGGAGGAGCCGCAGGATGTCGCCGGTCAAGAGCGCACCTGGAACTCGATCTGGGTGTCGCCGATGCGGATGATGTCCCCGGGCCCCAGCGCAATCTGGCTCACCGGCTGCCCGTTGACGGTCGACCCGTTCCGGCTGCCGAGATCAGTGAAGCCGTAGGCCCCGTGCTGGAGCATGAGCTGGCAATGGTGGCGGCTGACCATCGGGTCGTCGACGATGACGTCGTTGTCGCTCGCGCGACCGATGCCGATGAGCGGCCCGCCGAGGTCGAACTGGACCGCACGGCTGCCCCGCGTGCTGACCAGGAGGTACGCGCGGCGGGCCGAGTCCGGCGCGCTGCTGCCCGGGCGCGCGAAGACCATCGTGTCCGACGTGGCCGGCATGGGTTCCGCCTCGGGAATCCGCTCTCCACGATCGTCGGCAACGTTCGCCGCCACGCGGATCTCGCCGCGGCGGGTCTCCTCGTCGGACAGGATGCGCACCCGGGGGCGGGCCACCAGCGTGTAGCGCTCATGGCGGGCGCGGGCCAGCACGCCGTGCGCCAGGTCGTCCTCCAGGGAGGCCCGATAGGAGGCGAACGCCGCGTAGTCGGCCGGGCTGAGGTGGAGGTCGTACTGGTTGGGGACGATCACACCGGCGTCGCGATAGGTCTTGTTCGTGTCCATGGCGCGCTCGATCCGCTTGGCAAGGCTCACCGGCTGGATCGAGGCGCCCAGTCGCCCGGCCGGCGCCTCGAGGAAACGCTCGAGGAACGCCTCGACGCGGGACAGGATGCCCATCGCGGCCGATCCTAGCATCGCGGGGTACGAACGGCTGTTGGCATGGACCGATCGGCTGATAGGGCCGATTTGGACCCCATGGCTATACTTCGGGACCCCGAGCGCCCCGCATGCGCCCCAACAAGGGCTCGGGGGGAGACGAGACCAATTGGCTGACACACTCACCGAATCCTTCTGCGAACGCTGCGGGACGCGCTACGAATTCACAGCGCCGACCCGCCTCAACCCGCTGCGCAAGACGCGGGGCCTCTTCGGTGGGCTGAAGAACTACCTCACCAGCCAGGACGCCCTCTCTGACGCCATCGGCGACGCCATGCGCGACGAGGAGGGCGCCCTCGCCTCGGCCCAGCTCGAGGCGTTCCACGAGTCGTTCAACTTCTGCATCGACTGCCGCCAGTACACCTGCGTCAACTGCTGGAACGACGACGCGGGCCGCTGCCGCAGCTGCGCTCCCGTCGCCGGGACGGATGACCTGGTCGAGCGCCTCGAGGCCTCCCTCGACGGAGGCGTCGCCGCCACCGTGGCCGACCCGGCGCTCAACGGCGACGAGCTCGACCACCGCCTCGGCACCGAGCAGTGGCCGTCCTCCGATCTCCCCCAGCCCGTCGGCAACGGCCACGCCGCACTGACCGAGTCGTGGCCGGTCGCCGAGGCGCAGATCACGACGGAGGTCGAGTCGCAGGGCTTCGTCGGCGCCGACGGCTTCGTCTACGAGACGCAGGCACAGGCCGACGCAGCGTCAGCCGCCATCCCCGTGCCGGAAGAGCCCGCACCCCTGGTCGCCGAGGGGGCCGACCAGCTGGTCGCCGAAGAGGCCGCCGAGTCCGACTGGGAGGCCGTCGCCGCCGAGCTGGCCCTCGAGCAGGCGACCGCCGCGGCCGAGCCGACCCCTCTGCCGCCACTTCGCGTCGTCGCCTGGGACGAGGACGCCGCCTACGAAGTCGAGCCGGAGCCGATGGTGGCCGAGGTCGAGCCGGAGCCGGAGCCGGAGCCGATGGTGGCCGAGGTCGAGCCGGAGCCGGAACCGATGGTGGCCGAGGTCGAGCCCGAGCCGGAGGCCGAGTCGGAGCCAGCTCCCGCACCGCGACCCATCGCGCCCATCCGGGAGACGATCCTCCACTTCCCGGAGCCCACCGCCCCGGCCACCCCGGCCGCCCCGGCCACCCCGGCCGCCCCGGCCACCCCGGCCCCGCCGGCCGCGCCGGCACCGTCAGAGCCGGAACCGGTGGCCGCCGAGCTCGATTCCCCCGAGCTCGCGGCACGCCGCGCGCAGCTCGACTTGCTCGGCCTGGGCGATCCGGGCCAGGGGCCCGTCGAGCCCGCCGGGCAGAAGGTCCTCCCCTACCGCTCGCGCGGTGCGGCCGCCACGCCGGAAGAGCTCGCGATGCTGGCCGCGCAGGGTGCGCGGTTCTGGGAGGCATCCGCGCGCGAGGTCGCGAGCGCCGTCGGGAACGTCGGCATCCAGAACTGCGGCGAGTGCGGACTGTCGCTCTCGGCGAACGCTCGATTCTGCCGCCGCTGCGGCACCCGGCAGGCGCGATCGGCCTGACCGGTCAGGCGGACTCGGCCGTCTCGGTCTTCGTCTTCGACCCTGCGTCCTTCTTCGCGCCGCCCGAGGACGAATCCGGCTTCGTATCGCCTCCGCCGCTCGTGCCGGTCGAAGCCTGCCCGCCGTTGCGCGAGTCGGTGCGGTAGAAGCCGGATCCCTTGAAGATGATCCCGGCCGGGTGGAGGACGCGCCGCAGCTCGCCGCCGCAGCGCTCGCACACCTTGGGACCCTCCTCGAGCATCGAGTGGATCACCTCGGTCATCGAGCCGCAGGAGCGGCACTGGTAGTCGTAGGTCGGCACGGCGCCGGAATCATGGCAAACGCCGTCAGGGGGCGCAATGGCGCGACCCGGTCAGCCGGGTCGAAGCGAGGTCAGGCCTGGGACGTCCGGGTGCCGAGGCGAGTCCACCAGCGGCGTGCGGCGTGCGGCGCCTCGGGGGCGTTCAGCGCATCCGGCTGCGAGATCAGACGCGCGACAGCGTGGAGGTCGTCGGCGATCTTCTCGCGCGGGTACTTCGTCACGAGGGGCAGGCCCTCGTTCGAGGCGATGACCGCCTTCGGCCCGTTGCTCACCACGGTCGCGGAGATCGGCAGGCCCAGAGAGGAGGCCATGTCCTGCACGCGGATGCCATGGTTGGCCCGGTTCACGATGACGCGAATGACGTTTCCGAGACCGAGCTCGCGCGCGAGCTCCAGGAACTGCGAGCTGTTGCGCAGCGCACCGACCTCTGGCGTCACGACCAGGAAGATCTCATTGGAGACGGCGAGCATCGCCATGGTCCGGTCGTCATAGCCGGGATGGTTGTCGACGATCACGTACGAGTGGTGATCTCGCGCCCAGCGCAGGGCGGCGAGGAGGAGATCGACGCTGACGCGCTCCGACTCGCCGGGATCGGTGCCCCAGGTGAGGACGCGTACGCCGCTGGCGGCGTGAGTGGTAACGATCTGCTCGAAGGCCGCATCGGTCCATTCCTCAGGCGGGCTGTCCGCCAGGTCGGCCAGGCCCATGCGGTAGGGCACCTCGAGCACCGACGTGACGTTGCCGACGCCGACGTCCGCGTCGAACAGGAGGACCTCCGATCGCGTCTGCATTCGCAGCGCGACCGCGGCGTTGACGGCGATCGTGGTCTTGCCGACCCCGCCCTTCGGGGCGAAGACGCTGACGACGTGGCCCTCCCCGGCGACCGGCGCCGAGCTGAGGGTCTCGTCCGCTGCCCACGCGCCGGATTCGACCGGAAGGTGCCGGCCGGAGCGGATCATCAGTGCCTGGAGCCGATAGACGAGCGCCTCGGGCGGAATGGGCTTCAGCGCCACCTCGTCGCCAGCACCGCCGATGCCTTTCGGGAGCTCGGTCTGCTCTCCCACCAGCAGGAGGGTCGCGGTCGACCGCTCCTCCTTGTGCAGGTGGGCATACATCGCCTGGACCGCCGTCGCCGGAAGGTCGCAGTCGAGCACCGCGAGATCAGTCGGCGGCGCCATCTCCACCTGTGCCGGGTCGGTGGTGACGGGTTCGAAGCCGGCACGCTGCAGCGCGGCTACATATCCGTCGATATCGCCGATCACGGCGAGCAGGATGGTGGGTCGCTCCATTGCCCTTCCTAACGCGAAACGAGGTCGCTGAGGTCCGGTGACTGAGGTCACCATCCTCGGCCGCGAGGACTGCTCGGACAATGGGACTCGGGCGAGCTGCGGCCCAGCCCGAAAGTACTGGCCGCCTCAGGCGGTGCGGCTCATCCGCATCCCGCACTTGGGGCAGTAGAACGCCCCGGCACTTCCGGCCTCGAAGCCGCAGTGCGCGCACGCCAACCCCGACCGGGCGTTGATGGCCGGCAGCCGGGCCTGCTCCGCCTCACCCAGGCTGAAGCCGGAGGCGAGCACCTGCTGGTACAGCGACGCGAGCAGCTTGTGACCGATGCGGTCGGTGTCCCCGCGTTGGCCCTTCCCGCCCCATCCCACGACCGCCCGCACGATGAGCTCGCCGGAGAGCTCGTCCCAGTGCGACGCGAGGCCGCCGACGATCGCGTTGTACTCGGGGTAGCCGCTCGTATCGGTGTCACCGTGGAGCAGCCCGCAGGCGAAGGTGTCGACCGTCATGTCCAGGGCATCGGTCATCTCGAGAACGTAGAGCCCGTGGCGGCCGATGGGACTGACGTCTCGCCGTGCGAGGACCCACTGCTGGACCTCGTTGAAGCGCTCGATCGCGGGCGACGCATCGGAGTATTCGAGCGGCAACGGGCTGATGACCTCGACCGTCGTCTCGCTCAACGGCTCCACGATGCCCGGCACCGCGGAGGCGATCGCCGGGTCGGCCGGCAGACGCAGGCCGTCGCTGCTTCGGGCCACGAATGAGATGCGCAGCCCGTACTCCTGCGCCGAGACCTCCTCCTGCATCGGAGTCGGGGGCGGGGGCGGCTCGGCCTCTTCCTTCTTGCCTCGCCTGAGGAACGACATGGTTCGGGAAGCCCCTTTCCTGGCTGACAGCCCGGCGATTCTATCAGCCACCCCCGTCGCCCCCGGTATGCACCGATGGTCCCGGATGAGCTCAGTGACCGGCGAGCTGGGCGCGCTCCCGCTCGAGATCGGCGAGCCGCCGGCGCTCTCGGTCCACGACCTCGGGGGGCGCCTTGCTGACGAAGGCGTCGTTGGCAAGCAGCTCACGAACTCGCTCGATGTTCGTGTCGAGCTCCACGAGGCGAGCGTCGCGACGGGCCGCCGATCCATCCTCGTCCGCCGTCTCCCCGCCGAGCCACGCCGTGCCGAGCGGGCCGGTGGCCACGAGCGGGGGCCGTTCGCCGTCGCTGCGCGTCTCGATGGGGCGTGCGCGGGCGAGCGTCTCGAGATACGGCCGCGCCGCGTCGATCGCTGCCGCCGAGTCCGCGTCGGCCGGCTCGATGACGAGGGGGATCCACGCTCCCGCGGGGGTTCCGGCCTCCGTGCGCAGGTTGCGGACACCGCGCACGAGCGCCGAGATGGCGGCGAACCCGCGCTCGGCATCCTCGTCGCGGCCCGTTGCCTGCGGCCACGCGGCGCGAATGATCAGCGGCTCCTCACCGGTCGCGCGCGGGGCGGCCTCGCGGAGGGCCTGCCAGATCTCCTCGGTCACGAACGGCATGAGCGGGTGGAGGAGGCGAAGGAGCGTGGCCAGGCCACTGGCGGCCGACAGCCAGGTCGCGGCACGCCCTGCCTCGGTCGCATCCGGACGACGAAGGTCGACCTTGGCCATCTCGAGGAACCAGTCGCAGTAGTCGCTCCAGGCCACCTCGTAGACGGCGGCCGCATAGCCGGCGAGGTCGAGCGCGTCGAGCTGTCGCGTCGCCTGCTCGGTGGCTGCCGCCAGGCGCGAAGCGATCCAGCGTGACGCGAGCGACTCCCCCTCGGCCGCGGTGCCCTCGGCGCCGTCCGGGCGGCTGCCCAGCACGAAGCGCGCGGCGTTCCAAAGCTTGTTCGTGAAGTTCCGCCCGCCGGTGACCTTCGACTCGGTGAGGCGCTGATCGACGCCCGGGGCGTTGCCGGAGACGAGGGCCACGCGGAGGGCATCGGCCCCGACGTCGGAGATCATCTCCAGCGGGTCGACGACGTTGCCCTTCGTCTTGCTCATCTTCGAACCCGTCGGGTCGCGCACTATGCCGTGGAGGTAGACCGTGTGGAAGGGCTCGGTATCGGTGAAGAAGAGGCCCAGCATCATCATGCGGGCGACCCAGAAGAACAGGATCTCGTACGCCGTCTCCATGACCTGGGTCGGATAGAAGCGCCGCAGGTCCGGCGTGTCGTCGGGCCATCCGAGCGTCGAGAACGGCCACAGCCCGCTCGAGAACCAGGTGTCGAAGATGTCGGTCTCCTGCGTCAGCTCGGATGCGTCGCGTCCGCAGGCCTCGCATCGGTCCGGTCCGTCGAGGGCGTCGCTGACGGTGATGTGCCCGTCGGGGCAGTACCACGCCGGGATGCGGTGGCCCCACCACAGCTGCCGGCCCACGGCCCAGTCGTGGATGTTCTCCATCCAGTGGGCGTAGACCTTCTCGAAGTGGCCGGGGATGATCCGCGTCCGGCCCTCGCGGACGCTGGCGAGCGCACGCTCCGCCAGCGGCTTGACGTCGATGAACCACTGGACGGAGAGCCGCGGCTCGACCACGTCGTCAGACCGATCGCAGCGGCCGATGACCATCTCGTGCGCCCGCTCCCCCTCCAGGTCGCCCATCTCCGCCAGCCTGCCGACGATGCGCGGCCGCGCCTCGAAGCGGTCGAGCCCGGCGAACTCTCCCGCCTCGTCGGTGAGGCGGGCGGACTCGTCGAGGACGGTGATCATGGGCAGGCCGTGGCGCTTGCCGACCTCGTAGTCGTCGAAGTCGTGGGCGGGAGTGATCTTCACCGCGCCCGTCCCGAACTCGCGCTCGACGTGCTCGTCGGCGATGATCGGCAGCCGTCGGCCGATGAACGGCAAGATCGCCTCGCGCCCCACGAGGTCGCGGTACCGATCGTCCTCGGGGTGGACCGCGACCGCCGTGTCGCCGAACAGCGTCTCCGGACGCGTCGTGGCGACCGTGATCCACGCGTCGGGATCGGCTGAGCCGTCCTCGCGCGCGAGGTGGTAGCGGATGCTCCACAGCGTCCCGGCCTCGTCGTGCTTGACGTTCTCTAGATCGCTGATCGTCGTTCGGCAGCCGGGACACCAGTTGACCAGCGCCTCGCCTCGGTAGGCGAGGCCCGCGTCGTACAGCCGCTTGAAGGCGACCCGCACCGACCGGGCGCTGCCTTCGTCCATGGTGAAGCGGAGGCGTGACCAGTCCAGGCTCGCACCCAGCCGCCGATGCTGGTTGCCGATGGTGTCGCGCGTGTCCTCCATGAAGCGCCACATGCGCTCGAGGTAGCGCTCGCGGCCAAGCGACTGGCGAGACTCCCCCTCCTCGGCCAGGATCCGGTCCAGGACGAACTGCGCGGCGATGCTGGCGTGGTCCACGCCGGGCAGCCACAGCGTGTCGTCGCCACGCATGCGGTGGTAGCGGATGAGGATGTCCTCGACGAACGCCGTCAGCGCATGGCCGAGGTGGAGCGCGCCGGTCACGTTCGGAGGCGGCTGGATGATGACGAACCGCTCCGCGCCCGGCCGCGGCTGCTCCGCGGGACGGAAGGCATCGGCGGCCATCCAGCGCTCGTAGATCGCCGGCTCGACGACCGCGGCGTCGTAGCGCGGGGCGAGCTCGCGTCGCGTCGTCGCCATCGGTCCGCCTCCTCCATCGGTCAACAGAAAACCCGCTCGTCGAAGGACGAACGGGTCGTGGTACCACCTTCGTTCGCGACCGATCCGCACCGGTCGCCTCGCGTTCCGCGCTATCGGGCGGGCCCGTCAGGCTCGCGTGCGACCTTCGCCCTGTCGGTTCCGCGGCGGGCTCTCAGCCTGGACCCGCTTCTCTCATGCGGCCGGTGGAGGGGTACTCCTCACGGTCAACGCCGAGCGGCGATCTTACCACCGGCCGTGCGTGTTCGGGACGTCAGCGAGCGCGCTCGAGGGTGACGCGCAGGCCGCCCTCGGGCCGATCCTCCACCTTGGCTCCGTCGCCCTCGAGGGTGACGATCGCGCCACGGAGGTCGAAGCCATCTCGATGCGTGGCGCGGAAGACGAACTCCCCCGTCTGGCCCAGCGACAGCGCGACGCCTTCGACGCCGTCGACGTTCGACAGCGACTGCCGGAATCCCGTGATCGCACCGAAGCTGCCGAGGCCCTTGACGATGACCTCGGTCGTGACCGGCTCGCCACTGCCCGCTGCGGCCGGCGCCGAGGCGCCGTTGCCGGACGCGCTCGCGTCGAGGGCCGCAAGACGAGCGGCGAGGGCCTCATTCGGAGGCGGGGGCGCGGCGGGGGCGCCGTCTGCGGCCTCCGCGGATGCGTCGGTCGGCTCGCCGGCCGGCTGGGGCTCGGCCGGATCCGCCGTCGCCGTCTGCGGCTGCTCTGCCGTCTGCGGCTGCTCTGGCGTCTCGACGTTCGCGGGCGCGGTGTCGGCGGCGGAAGGCTCGGGCGCGGTGGGTGCGGGCGGCGAAGGCGTGGCGCCGGTCAGTGACGGCGGCTTCGGCATCCGCTTGGCGGCGGCCGCGAACGCCGCCGGGTCGCTGATGTCCCCCAGCTGGGCGTTGTAGGCGTCGAGCTCGCGCTCATACTCCGCGACGCGATCACGGACGGCCTTGGTCTCGCCATCGGTTCGACTGCTGTCCGCGGCCAGCTGCTGGTCGAGCTGCGCGCGACGCGCGACGGCGCGCTGCTCGGCCTCCGTCTTGATGCGCTCGGCCTCGGCCCTCGCCCACTCGCCGATCCCCGCGACGTCGGCCTCGGCTCGCTCGCGGAGCTCCTGCTGGCGACGCTGCGCGTCGGCTTCGAGTCGGCGGACTTCCTCGTCGGCGCGGGAGCGGAGGTCACTGACGCCCGCGTCACGGGCCTCGTCCGCCACGCCGCGCATGGCGGCGACGAGGTCGCGCATGAACTCCTCGCCGCCCTCGGGTGCGGCAGCGGCGCTTGGCTGCGTTCCCTCGGCGGTTCCCGGAGCCTCGGTGGCACCAGCGGGCGCGGCCTGCGGCTCGGGAGCCTGCTCGCGGGTCGCGACCGCCTCGCCGCCGGCCGCCTCGGTTGGCGGCGGCGCGGACTCGGGCGCGGCCCCGTCGGCGGCGACGGTCGCCACGGTCTCCTCGCTCTCGGCCCCCTCGGATTCGGGTGACCACGGGAGGCGGAAGCCGGGTCGTCGCTGGTTGGCGGTCATGGGCGCGAAGCTACTCCTTGGCCTGTACGTTGCCGCAGGCACGCGGGTGTTGCGGCCAAGCCACATCCTAGCGCCGCATCGTGCCGATGCTGCAGCCGCCTTAGGTACCCCTTGGCGGCAGGACGACAGTACCCCCCAGCACGATTGCTACCATCGGCCCGATGCTCGACCTGAACGACATTCCGGCGTCGCTCCACATCGGGTTCCGCCTGTTCCTCATCGTCGTTTCCGCCGTCCTCGGGTTCCTGGCGCTGCGCGCCGTCGTGAACATCAGCGTCCGCCACCTGCTCGAGCGGCGGGCGGCCGAGTCCGGGGATGGCGTGCTGCCCGAGGCGGAGCTCGAGCGGCGTGTGAGGACCGTCGGCCTGCTCATCGTCAAGATCGCGGGCGCCGTGATCCTCGTCATCGCCATCCTCATGGCACTGGATCTCTTCGGCATCGACATCGGTCCGGCCATCGCGGGCCTCGGTGTCGTCGGAATCGCGGTCGGCCTCGGCGCCCAGACACTCGTGCGCGACTGGCTGGCGGGCATCTTCATCGTCCTCGAGAACCAGTTCAGCCAGGGCGACCGAGTTCGAATCGCCGGCGTCGAGGGCACGGTCGAGGACTTCAGCCTGCGGCGCACCAAGCTCCGAGACGCCGACGGCACGATCCACAACGTTCCGAACGGACAGATCGTCGTCACCACGAACCTCACGCGCGCCGAGGTCCCGGCGCGGGCCGGGGATGGCGGCGATGCGGCTGACGAGGAACGCTCCTAGGGCGCCGCTCGAGGGCTACGGCCGGCGCCCGTGGGTCTCGCCGATGTACTCGAGGAACCCGATGTCGCCCGGCGACTCGCCGTCGGCGGTGAGGAGCGTCGCCGCATCGGCGGCCTGCTGGGCGCCGTGGCTCACGAGGTGCTGCACGAACATCCAGCGCGGGAGCGCCCGGCTGCTGAGGCCCGGTTGGGTCGACTCGACCAGGTCGTCGTCGGAGAGGGATCCGACCCAGTCGCGAAGCGCGCTCGACTCGGCCGCCCAGCGCTCGCGGAGCGAGGCGACCGTCGGGAAGTCCTCCGCACGCAGCTCCTTGTCCTCCCCCCACTCCTCCTCCGGCCGTCCCTCGAGCGCGAGCCGCCAGCTCCACTCGACGTCGAGCTCGTGGACCAGGGTCGCGCGCAGGCCGCGAGTCGTGACGTGGTCATCGGCCTGCCAGACCTCGTCGGTGAGGCGGGCGGCCGCGTCAAGCAGACGGCGGTTGACCCACAGCATGTGCTCGATCGAGAGGCGCAGAGCGGGTCCGAGGACGCCGGATGCCTGGGAGGTGGACGCCGTCAGGCCGACTCCTCTTCGGGCTGCTGCTCCTCGCGCTGGGCGCGGGAGCCGCGGCCGCGGCGGCGCGGCTCGGCGTCATCGGTCTCGGTGACGAGCATGGGGGGCTGGCCGTGCTCGATCGTCTCGGCGGTGATGACGACCTTCGTCACGTCGGTGCGCTCGGGGATGTCGTACATGACGTCGAGGAGCGCCTCCTCGACGATGGTGCGCAGGGCGCGGGCGCCGGTCTTGCGGTCGAGGGCGAGCTTCGCGGTCGCCTCCAGCGCCTCCGGCGTGAAGACGAGCTCGACCTTGTCGAGGCTGAGGAACTTCGTGAACTGGCGCGTCACCGCGTTCTTCGGCTCGGTGAGGACCTTGACGAGGTCCTCGCGTGCCAGGGCCGCGAGGCTCACGACGACCGGCAGCCGCCCGACGAACTCCGGGATCAGCCCGTACTTCAGCAGGTCCTCCGGCATGAGCTTATCGAGGAGGACCTGCCGGCGCTCCTCCTTCGACTGCTGCGCCGCGGAACCGAAGCCGATCCCCCGCTTACCGACCCGCTCCTCGATGATCTTCTCGAGACCCTCGAACGCGCCGCCGCAGATGAAGAGCACGTTCGTGGTGTCGATCTGGATGAAGTCCTGGTGCGGGTGCTTGCGTCCGCCCTGGGGCGGGACGTTGGCGACGGTGCCCTCCAGGATCTTCAGCAGCGCCTGCTGGACGCCCTCGCCGGAGACGTCGCGCGTGATCGAGGGGTTGTCGGTCTTGCGCGCGATCTTGTCGATCTCGTCGATGTAGATGATGCCGCGCTGGGCGCGCTGGACGTCGAAGTCGGCGGCCTGGATGAGCCGCAGGAGGATGTTCTCCACGTCCTCGCCGACGTAGCCGGCCTCGGTGAGCGAGGTCGCGTCCGCGATGCAGAAGGGCACGTCCAGTACCTTCGCCAGGGTCTGCGCCAGCAGCGTCTTGCCGGAACCCGTGGGTCCCACCAGCAGCACGTTCGACTTGCCGAGCTCGACGTCGTCGACGGTCTGTCCCGCGTTGACGCGCTTGTAATGGTTGTAGACCGCGACGGAGAGGACCTTCTTCGCCTGCTCCTGGCTGATGACGTAGGTGTCGAGCTGGTCCTTGATCTTCCGCGGGCTGGGGAGTGGCTGGGCCTGTGCCTTCGACGCGCGCGGCGTCTCGAGCATCTCCTCCTCGATGATCTCCTGGCACAGGTTGATGCACTCGTCGCAGATGTAGACGCCCTGCCCTGCGATGAGCTTGCGGACCTGCTCCTGGCTCTTCCCGCAGAAGCTGCAGCGGTACGGAACCTTCGACTTCGTCGTCATCGGTCGCCGATGGTAGCACGGGGTCGCCACCCGGCCGGATACCCCAGCGGTCGTAGGATGCACCGATGCCCGCCATCCGCTTCGGACATGCCGACACGAAGCTCGGACCGATGTGGGTGGCCGAGACCGATGCTGGCATCGCGGCGGTCTCGCGCTCCGATGCGCTCGAGGCGTTCCTGGCGCCGCTCCGCCGGCGGTTCCCGGACTCGGTTTTCATCCCTGCCACCATCGACGCCGGCTGGGTCGATGGCGACTCAGTTCCGACGGTCGACATGCGCGGCCTCGCCGCCTTCGATCGGCGGGTCTATGAGGCGGTTCGAGCCATCCCGGCCGGCGAGACGATGACGTACGGCGAGGTGGCCGCGGTGATTGGCTCGCCTGGCGCCGCCCGGGCGGTGGGAAACGCGATGGCCCGGTGCCCGCTCTTCCCGGCGGTGCCCTGCCACCGCGTCGTACGCGCCTCCGATGGATGGTCGGGGTGGGACGGTGACCCGGCCCTCAAGCGCCGGCTGCTTCGCGCCGAGCGTCGCGAGCGTCCATCCCCCGCGAAGTGAAGGATTGCTGGCTCGTTGGGACGATCCTTCCCACGCTCGCAGCGATCGACTGGAAATATGCTCGCCTCTGCGCACCCTTATGCGGCGGATGGAGCTGCTCCGCGCACGCTCCACGTTCAGATCGGGCCGGTCAGCGGCTCAAACGCCGGGTAATGCGCGGTGGAGTGACCGGATTACGACTCGGAGGCGCGCGACTCGAACTATGCTCAGGATGCGTGCAGGTTTCGAGTGGCGGAGCGGCGAGGGCTACTTCTTGACCTTATCGGCCTCCGCGGCCTCCTCGGCGGACGGCATCTCACCGCCGGCCTTCTGGGCGAGGCTGATGAGCGACTCGTTGTTGCCGACGAAGACCTCGTCGATGAGGCCGTATTCCTTGGCCTCCTGGGGGCTCATGAAGTAGTCGCGGTCGGAGTCCTGCTTCACCTTCTCGACGCTCTGGCCGGTGTGGGTGGCGAGGATCTCGAGGAGCCGGTTCACGAGATGGAGGTTCTCGCGCATCTGGATCTCGACGTCCGGGGTGTTGCCGCGGAAGCCGGAGGAGCCCTGGTGGATCATGATGCGGCTGTTCGGCAGGGCGTAGCGCTTGCCGGTGGCCCCGGCGGCCAGGAGCACGGCGCCCATTGACGCCGCCTGACCGATGCAGATCGTGGACACGGGTGCGCGCAGGTACTGGATCGTGTCGTAGATGGCGAGGCCGGAGGTCACCACGCCGCCCGGCGAGTTGATGTAGAGCTGGATGTCCTTCTCCGGGTCCTCCGACTCCAGGAACAGCAGCTGGGCGATGATCAGGTTGGCGACGTTGTCCTCGACGGCGTCGCCCAGGAAGATGATGCGGTCCTTCAGGAGCCGCGAGTAGATGTCGAATGCCCGCTCGCCGCGGGCGCTCGACTCGATGACCATCGGAACGAGCATCGCTATGCGGACTCCTCGGGTTGCTCGGTGGGTTCGGTGGATTCGGCGGGTTCAGGCTCGGTTGTGGGTTCCGGAGTGGCGGTCGCATCGGTCCCGAGCGCACGCTCGATGAGCCTGTCCACCAGTGTACGGTTGCGGAGCGTCATGCGCAGGTAGCTGCGTCCCCGACGCGAGGTGAGGTACTCGCGCAGCTTTGGGTCGTCGTCGTAGCGCTCGAGCTGCTCGGCGATCTCGGCGTCGATCTGCGCGTCGGTCGCGTCGACCCCCTCCTTCTCGGCGATGGCCGACAGCACGAGGAGCGTCTTCACCCGACGCGACGCGGGCTCTCGCAGCTCCGCCGCGAGCTCGTCGGGCGTCTGCTTCGCGAGGGCCAGGTACTGCTCCATGCCGATGCGCTGCTGCGCCAGCCGAGTGCTCAGCTCGTCGCGCATGATGTCGATCTCGTTCGCGACCATGACCTCCGGCAGCTCGACGTTCGCGTTCGACGTCGCGAAGTCGATGATCCGGTCGCCGAAGGCGTGACGCCCCTCGGCATCGGCCCGCTTCTCCATCGCGTCGCGGATCTCGGCGCGCAGCTCGTCGACCGTCGTCACCTCGCCGACGGAGGCGGCGAACTCATCGGTCACCTCGGGCAGGATCTTCTCCCGCAGGTCGAGGAGCTCGACCTCGAAGTGCGCCGCCTTACCCTGCAGCGTCTCGACGCGGTAGTCGTCGGGGAACGTGATGTCGAATCCCTTCGTGGCGGCGATCTCCATCCCGACGATCTCGTCCTCCCAGCCGGGGATCATCCGGTTCTCGCCCAGGACGAGCGGCATCCGGTCGGCGCTGCCGCCCTCGAACGCCTCGCCGTGGATGGTGCCGGTGAACTTCACCGAGGCGATGTCGCCCGCCGCCGCGGCCCGCCCGTCGATTGGCCGCAGGGTCGCCTGCTGCTCGCGCAGCTCCTCGATGACCTGGTCGACCTGCTCATCGGTGACCTCGGGGATCTCGAGCTCGAAGGGGTAGCCGGTGTAGGCGCCGAGCTCGACGTCGGGGCGCACCGGGACGGTGGCGGTGAACCGGATCGCCTGGCCCTCGGACAGCGCGTCGGCGTCGATGTCGACCTCGGGATGGTCGATGGGGATGACGTCGGTCTGGTCGAGCGCCTGGTCGTACGAGTCGCTGACGAGGTGATCGATCGCCTCGGCAAGGACCGATGGACGGCCGACGAACCGATCGATGACCTGGCGCGGCGCCTTTCCCGGCCGGAAGCCGGGAACCTTGGTCCGCTCGGCGACGTGGCGATAGGCGGTGGCGAAGTGGCGATCGACCTCGTCGGGCGGAACCTCGATCTCGAGGACCATCTTCGAGCCCGGCTCGGGTCGCGTGGATACGGTGACCAATGCAGCTCCCGTGTGTGGTGGGCGAGGCGAGATTCGAACTCGCACGTCTTTCGACACCGGCTCCTAAGGCCGACGCGTCTGCCGTTCCGCCACTCGCCCGCGCTTTCGTGCTCAGTAGTCGCGTATTACTCGGTGGAAGGCCCTTGCACAACGCATCAGACGCGTATAACCTGCGGAGTGTCTTACGACCCCTGAGGAGGCACCCGACCCATGGCCAGGACCACCACCGAGGCCGCCATTGTAGGCGGACCCACTATCGAGAGCACCCGCGACTACTGGACCCTTCACTTGAGATCCGAAGGGCGTGCGGATCGCACGATCCTCACCTACCAGAACGCGCTCGCCAAGCTCGACGCCTTCCTCGAAGCGCGGGGAATGCCGCGTGAGCTCCGAGGCATCCGCCGTGAACACCTCGAGGCATGGATCGTGGATATGCAGGACCGTGGGCTCCAGCCCGGAACGATCTCGATCCGGTTCCGAGCCATCCGACCCTTCTTCCGATGGCTCGTCGACGAGGACGAGCTCGAGCGCAACCCGATGGAGAAGATGAGGACGCCGAGCGTCCCCATCAACCCGCCGGCGGTCCTGGCCGAGGACGACGTGACGCGTCTCCTAGGGACGTGCAAGGGCTCCGACTTCATCGCTCGACGCGACCTCGCGATCCTGAGCCTCATGCTCGACACCGGACTCCGACGGGGCGAGCTCGCCGGCCTTCACGTCGGTGATCTCAATCTTGGGCAGATGGTCGCCTTCATCGAGGCGACGACGTCGAAGAGCCGCCGGGGTCGGGCGGTAGCATTCGGTGCCAGCACTGCCAAGGCGATCATGCGCTACCTCCGGCACCCGAAGGCGCCGCGCGACCAGGGCGAACCGCTCTGGCGCGCGAGGACGGGTCTGCCACTCACCGGCAACGAGATCTATCACACGATCCGCCGGCGAGCGCAGCAGGCAGGCATCCGCGTCCATCCTCATCAGCTGCGACATACTTGGGCAAGCTCGATGCTCGCCTCCGGTCATTCCGAGGGGGACGTCATGACTCTGGGGGGATGGTCCGACCGGTCGATGTTGAACCGCTACGGGGCGTCGGCCGCCTCGGAGCGAGCTCGGGCCGCGTACCGCTCCCCCATCGACGCCCTCGGACGGAAAGTCCGATGACCGAGCTCACCGTCTGGCCGGCGCGTCGGGTCGGCGAACGCTATCTCTGCGGCCGCACCGTGAACGGGCGCAGTGTCTGCCAGGGCGAGATCGCAACCGTTGATCCGATGAACCCCGATGGCAGCGCGATGTACGAGCGCGGGATGGTCGACCAAGACGACCCAGGGCGATGGCCCGACAACTTGGGCATCCAGGACGCGACCGGCATCCTGCACTTGCGCGAACACACCCGTCGGAGGAAGAAGCGTCGAGGGTACGACGAGTCGGGCATGTGGCCGGCGGCTCGGCTGCCGTTCACCCGCAAGTGCCCGCACTGCGGATCCATCAATCGCGTCGGCTAGGGGCTACGCAGTGCTATGCTCTCGGCAATGACATAGGCGCCGGGGCCCATCCCGGAAGGTACGGAACACGGCCGATACGTGACCCACTCCCCGCAATAGCGGCGAAGGGGACGCGATGGAGGATCGTGTTCCTTGGCATCCAGCGAACGTTCGCTCCGGGCACGCATTGCCGCTCACGAGCGATGGGCACGTGAGCCCGACCGGCTCGCCGCCACCGCAGCGGCTCGAGCCGCCAACGACGACCGCTACCTGAAGGCCGCGCGCGCACTTCACCCGACCCTCTCCGACGATGAAGTCGCCGTCCGAGCGGCCAACCTGCGATCGGCCGACATGACGCGCCTGGCGCGTGCCCGGTGGGCGAAGCCGGCAAAGGCGGCCAATGCCGCCTAAGACACAACGACGTCTCCGGGAGAGAGGGCCGGCGGCATGACCTCGGAACCCATCCCGGCTGCGCCTCCCCGACCGCACCGATCGAACGGCGCAGTGTCGCTCGGGGTGCATCCTGCAGCCCTGGATCCGGTCCTCGGCGACGTCGACCTCGCCGACCTCGCTGACTGGAGCCGGGGAGCGGAAGCGCTGGCCCGGATGCCGGCGCGTCGCGTACTCAGCCTGACGGAGGGGATCGAGGACACGCGGGCACGTGCGCGGCAGGAGATCGCCCGCATTGAAGGCCACCTCGAGCGGCTGCGCTGGTGGCCGGAGGATGCGATTGACTCGGACTTCGCTGAGCGCGCGGGCGCGCGTGTCCTCGCGTCGGTCGTCGACGCGCCGCCGGGCGAACTGTTGCTGGGGCGCCTTGATCCGTTGGGCCTGACCAACCTGTTTGGCACCGGCGGCTCTGGAAAGGGCACGCTCGCGTCGTGGTGGGGCTTCCAGCTCCTGCGCGAGGGCCATCGGCTTCTCGTCGTGGACTATGAGAACCATCCGGAGGAGTGGACGCGGCGACTGAGCGGTCTGGGCGGCCGCGACCTACTCCCGCGAGTTCTCCACGTCGCACCGCACACCGGCGCCTGGAAGCACGACCGTGGGTCGATCTGGCGGCAGGCGGATGATCTGGCCCGCATCGCGAGCGAATGGGGTGCGACGTACGTTGTGGTCGACTCGGTCGTGCCTGCGTGCGGCGCGACCGATCCTCTGAAGCCGGAGGCCGCCGGCCAGTACGCGGCGGCTCTGGAGCGGATCGGGCTGCCGAGCCTGAGCCTGGCCCATGTGACGAAGACGGATAGCGCGACATACCCGTTCGGCTCCGTCTTCTGGCACAACCTCGCGCGTGTGACGTGGAGCCTCCAGGTCGACGGGAAAAGGGCCGTCCTCGTGAACCGCAAGGCGAACAACTACGCCCGGATCGGCCGGTACAGCGTGGAGGTCACATGGCAGGACGGCCGGCCAGTCGAGGTGTGGGAGCGGCCCTACTCGGCCCTCCTTGCCGATCGCATCGCCGACGTCCTGACGGGCGGGCCGCTACCCGCCGAGCGGATTGTGGCGGCCCTGAATGGACAACTCGAGGAGGACGAGCAGGCAGTGAAGGCCGACAGCGTCCGGGCCGCGCTGCGCCGGGGGGCGAAAGGCGACGATCGTCGGTTCGACATCGCCAAGGGCCGGTGGAGCCTCGTGACCGCTGCGACAGCAGGGGAGCCCAATCATGTCGCGTGAGCTGTCGTGCCGCTCCATCCTGTCGTGGTTTGTGCCGGTCGCGTCGATCCGTCGTGCCGGTGTCGCGGCGCACGCTCACGCTGTCGCGCCGCCTGTCGCGCGACCGTCGCGCGGGCATGCCAACCGCCGACGCGACAG
>DASUFJ010000092.1:0-13377 GCA_036274575.1 Candidatus Limnocylindria bacterium | reverse complement strand
ATGGCCCTTCCGAATCCTGCGCTGACCCAGATTCCCGACTCGTACAAGTACGGCTGGAACGACCCCGAGGCGACGCATCTCAACGTCGCTCGCAAGGGCCTCTCCGCCGAGATCGTCGAGGACATCAGCCGCTTCAAGGGCGAGCCGGAGTGGATGACGAAGCTCCGCCTCAAGGCGTACCGCCACTTCGAAGCCAGGCCGCTGCCGCAGTGGGGGGCCGACCTCAACGCCATCGACTTCCAGGACATCTACTACTACATCGCGCCGACCGACAAGGCGGTGCAGTCCTGGGACGACGTCCCCGACTACATCCGGCGCACATACGACAAGCTCGGGATCCCGGAGGCGGAGAAGAAGTACCTCGCCGGGGTCGGCGGGCAGTACGACTCGGAGGTCGTCTACCACAACATCCGCGAGGACCTCGAGAAGCAGGGCGTCATCTTCCTCGGCACCGATGAGGGCCTGAAGAAGTACCCCGAGATCTTCAAGGAGCACTTCGGCACGGTCATCCCGGCCAACGACAACAAGCTCGCGGCGCTGAACACCGCGGTCTGGAGCGGGGGGAGCTTCATTTACGTGCCGCCAGGCGTCCACGTCGAGCTGCCGCTGCAGGCCTACTTCCGGATCAACACCGAGAACATGGGCCAGTTCGAGCGGACGCTGATCATCGCCGACGAGGGGTCGTCGGTTCATTACGTGGAAGGCTGCACGGCGCCCACCTACTCGACGGCGAGCCTCCATAGCGCCGTCGTCGAGATCATCGTCAAGAAGGGCGCCCGGGTGCGCTACACGACGATCCAGAACTGGAGCCACAACGTCTATAACCTCGTCACCAAGCGCGCCGTGGCCCACGAGGACGCGGTCATGGAGTGGGTCGACGGCAACCTCGGCTCGAGGGTGACGATGAAGTACCCGTCGATCTACCTCGTCGGCGAACGCGCGCACGGCGAGGTGCTGAGCATCGCGTTCGCCGGCGACGAGCAGCATCAGGACGCCGGCGGCAAGATCATCCACGCCGCGCCGCACACGACGTCGCTGATCACCTCGAAGTCCATCTCGAAGGGCACGGGTCGGACGAGCTACCGCGGCCTGGTGAAGGTCTATCCCGGCTGCGAGAAGTCGAAGTCGACGGTCCGCTGCGACGCGCTCATCCTCGACGAGGAGGCGCGCTCCGACACGTATCCGTACATGGAGATCGACGAGGAGGACGTCACCATCGGCCACGAGGCCAGCGTCTCGAAGGTCGGCAGCGAGCAGCTCTTCTACCTCATGAGCCGCGGGCTGTCGGAGGCCGAGGCGAGCGCCATGATCGTGAACGGCTTCATCGAGCCCATCGTCAAGGAGCTGCCGATGGAGTACGCGGTCGAGATGAATCGGCTCATCCAGCTCCAGATGGAGGGCGCCGTCGGGTGACGACCGCCACCGCCCTCACGCTCGACGCGGACGCGATCGGGCGCATCAGCGACCGCCTCGATGAGCCGCACTGGCTCCGCGAACTCCGCAGCACCTGGTGGCAGCGCGCCGAGGCGACGCCACCGCCCACCGGCCAGGAGGAGGAGTGGCGCCGCACCGACCTCGCGGCCCTCCCGCGGGATGGCGAGCTTCTCCTCGACCCTCCAGCTCTCGAGATGTCCGGGCTCGAGGGGGCCGCCGACGGTGTCATCCTCACCGATCTCCGCACCGCGATCCGCGAGCACTCCGACCTCGTCCAGCGGTTCATCGGCCGCGCCGAGGGGCAGGCCTCGCACGCCCACTTCTGGGCGCTCGCGCAGGCGGCGTGGACCGGCGGCCTCTTCTGCTATGTGCCCGCCGGCGTCACGGTCGACGGCACCCTCGTGGCGCGCGCCGCCCTGCCGAACGCGGTGGGCACCTACCTGCCTCTGTCGCTCGTCGTCGCCGAGGAGCGCAGCAGCGTCAGCCTCCTCGAGGAGGTGACCTCACCCGACGGCGGCGGCGCCTGGTTCGGAGGGATGGTCGAGATCCAGGCCGCGCAGGCGGCCCACGTGCGCTACGCGAACCTCCAGCGCCTGGGCGACGGCGCCTGGAACATCGGCGCGCAGCGGGTCGTGGTCGGCCAGGACGCGAACGTCACGACCCTCAACGCCGAGGTCGGCTCGAAGGTCACCAAGGTCGGGCTCGACGTCCAGATGACGGGCAAGGGCGGGACCTCGCGGCTGCTGGGCATGCTGGCGGCCGGTGGCGACCAGCACATCGACATCAACTCCGACCAGGACCTGCGCGCCAGCTACACGACGAGCGACCTGCTCTACCTCTCGGCGCTCTACGACCGATCTCGCGCCGCCTTCTACGGCGTCACGAAGGTTCGCTCCGAGGCGAAGCAGACGAGCTCCTACCAGGAGTGCCGCAACCTCCTGCTCAGCCCGGAGGCCGGCGCGGAGCCGATCCCGGTGCTGGAGATCGAGACGAACGACATCCTGCGCTGCGGCCACGGCGCGACCGCCGGCGCGATCGACCCGGTTCAGCTGTTCTACGCCGGGACCCGCGGTCTCGACCCGACCACCGCCGAGCGGATGATCGTGCGCGGCTTCTTCGAGCAGGTCGTGTCGCAGATCCACGACGAGACGATCCGCTCGCGGGTCCTCGGCGCCCTCGCGTCGCGCATCGGCTCCGAAGAGGAGCTGGCGGCATGACGATCGAGCAGACGGCCACCGGCTTCGTCACAGTCGCCCGTGTCAGCGACGTCGAGCCGGGCACGGTCCGCGTCGTCGAGCTCGACGGCCGCTCGCTGTGCCTCGGGCTCACCGAGGACGGCGAGTGGGGCGCCATCGACAACGTGTGCACCCACGATGGCGGCACGCTTGGCGAGGGCGAGCTTGACGACTCGGCGGTCGAGTGCCCCCGCCACGGCGGCCGCTTCGACCTGTTCACCGGCCGGGTGCTCGCGCTGCCTCCGGTGCGCCCGGTCAACGCGTACGAGACCCAGCTCGAGGGCGACGAGGTGAAGGTGAGACTCGAATGAAGATCAGCACCCGCACCGAGTACGGCATCCGTGTCCTCGTTACGCTCGCCCGCAACGAAGGGGAGAGCTGCCTCTCGCTGGCCGAGATCGCACGGCGCGAGAAGCTGCCGCACGCCTACCTCGAGCAGCTCGTCGGTGACCTGCGCCGCGCCAACCTGGTGACCGCGACCCGCGGACAGGCCGGCGGCTACAGCCTGGCCCGTCCGGCTGGCGAGATCCCCATGACCGACGTGGTCCGTGCCCTCGAGGGCCCGCTCCTCGAGATGCCATGCGCCGGCGTCGACGACCTCGAGCACTGCAACCGGCCGCAGCCATGCAGCGTGCACGAGATCTTCCAGCGGGTCTACGAATCGCTCTCCATCTCGCTCGGCGCGACGAACCTGGCGGAAGTGGCGGCGACGGCGGGTGGGCCGCCGTATCCACCGGCCGTCCGACGCCGCGTTCTCGCCGAGCATCTCGCCAACCAGCAGGAAGCAAGGAACGCATGACCGACGAACTCGTCATCTCCGGGCTCGAGGTGAGCATCGGTGACAAGAAGATCCTCAAGGGCGTCGACCTGACCGTTCGTCAAGGCGAGGTCCACGCGCTGATGGGACCGAACGGCTCAGGCAAGACGAGCCTGGCGTACGCGCTCATGGGCCACCCCGACTACAGGGTCGACGCGGGCAGGATCACCTGGGCCGGGCACGATCTGCTCGACGGGCCGACGCCGCTGGGCCTATCGCCTGACAAGCGGGCGCGGCTGGGGCTGTTCCTGGCCTTCCAGTACCCCTCGGCCATCCCCGGCGTGACCGTGGCGAGCTTCCTGCGCAACATCTACAACGCCGTCCACCATCCGAAGCCGGCCGACGAGACCGGCGAGACGTCGGTCAAGTACACCGGCATCCCGCTCGCGAAGTTCCGGCGCCTGATGGAGGAGAAGATGACGCTCCTCCACATGGACCCCGCCTTCGGCAGCCGTTACGTCAACGACGGGTTCTCGGGCGGCGAGAAGAAGCGCCTCGAGATGCTCCAGATGGCGGTGCTGAGCCCGCGCATGGCGATCCTGGACGAGACCGACTCCGGCCTCGACATCGACGCCCTGAAGAACGTGGCCGATGGGATCAACGCGACGCTGTCGCCGGAGATGGGCGTGCTGATGATCACGCACTACCAGCGGATGTTGAACTACGTGAAGCCTCAGTTCGTCCACGTCCTGCTGGACGGGCGGATCGTGATGTCCGGCGGCGAGGAGCTCAGCCACCAGCTCGAGGCGAACGGCTACGACTGGGTCCGCGAGCAGGTCGGCCTGCCTGCCGGCGTGGGCGACGAGGCATCGGCGCCGGAGCCGGTGGCCCAGCACTGACGACGACCCGGATGGCCGTCACGCGCTCGCGCCCGCCGAGTATCGACGGAGCGGCGATCCGTGCCGACTTCCCGGTCTTCGAACGCCCGACGTCGAGGGGCCTCCGCCTCGCGTACCTCGACTCGGCGGCCTCGTCGCAGAAGCCGCGCGCCGTGATCGACGCCGTCGCCGACGCCTACGCCCACCACTACGCGAACGTGCACCGCGGGCTGTACGAGCTCAGCACCGATGCCGACGCGCGCTACGAGGGCGCCCGGGCGGCGCTGGCCGCGTTCCTCGGCGCGCCGAGCCAGCGCGAGATCGTGTTCGTCCGCAACGCGACCGAGGCGCTGAACCTCGTCGCCTACAGCTGGGGACGCGCGAACCTCGGGCCCGGCGACCTTCTCCTCGCGACGGAGATGGAGCATCACGCGAACCTCGTGCCCTGGCAGCAGGTCGCATCCGCCACCGGGGCGGCGCTCGAGTACGTTCGCATCACCGATGACGGCCGGCTCGACCTCGACGATCTCGACGCGCGCCTCGCTCGCGGGCCGCGGATGGTGGCGGTCAGCCAGGTCAGCAACGCGCTCGGCACGATCAACCCGATCGCCGAGATCGCGCGTCGCGCCCACGCGGCCGGCGCCATCGTGGTCGGCGACCTCGCCCAGAGCGTGCCGCACCTGCCGGTCGACCTGACCACGCTGGACCTCGACTTCGCGGCGCTGTCCGGACACAAGATGCTCGGCCCGTCGGGCATCGGTGCCCTGTGGGGACGTCGCGAGCTCCTCGACGCGATGCCGCCGTTCCTGACCGGGGGCAGCATGATCAGCCGCGTCACGCTCGATGGCGCCGAGTGGAACGAGGTGCCCTGGAAGTTCGAGGCCGGAACCCCGGCCATCGCCGAGGCGTCCGGCCTGTCCGCGGCGATCGCCTACCTCGAGGTTCTCGGCATGGACGCCGTGCGCGCCCATGAGCGCGAGCTCTTCACGCTGGCGTGGCGAGCGCTCGGCGACATCCCCGGCGTACGGCGCCTTGGACCCGACTCGCCCGAGGAACACGCCGGCGTCATCAGCTTCGTCGTCGACGGCATCCATCCGCACGACGTGGCCACCGTGCTCGACGGGCAGGGGATTGCCGTCCGCGCCGGCCATCACTGTGCGCAGCCGCTCATGCAGCGCTACGACCTGCCGGCCACGACACGGGCCAGCTTCTACGTCTACAACGATGCCGAGGACGTCGAGCGCCTGGCCGATGCCATCCGGGCGGCGCAGCGCCTCTTCGGCACCGCCTAGAGCCGATGGACAACCTCTATCGCGACTTCATCCTCGAGCACTACCGGGAGCCGCACAATCGCGGCCGCCTTGACCCGAGTGACCTCGCCTTCGCCGATTCGAACCCCACCTGCGGCGACGAGCTGTCGATGACCCTCCGTCTCGATCAGTCCCGGGCGCGGATCGCCGAGGTCGCCTTCGACGGGCGCGGCTGCGCGATCAGCCAGGCATCGGCGTCGATCATGACCGACGGGCTTCGGGGTCGGACCCTGGACGAGGTGCGGCAGATCGACCCTCGCGACGTCATCGCTGATCTCGGCGTGCCGATCGGTCCAGCGCGTCTGAAGTGCGCGCTGCTCGGCTACAAGGTGCTCCAGGGCGCGGTCCAGGGCAGTGCGGCAAGCTGGCCCGAGGAGGCCGACGTGCTCCAGGACTCCGCGACCGGGGGATCCGCACCATGACCGTCTCGCGTCAGGTCGGGATCGAGGAAGCGATCCGGCTGGCGGCGGATGGGTATCGGGTCCTCGACGTGCGCGAGCCGGACGAGTGGGCCGGCGGCCACATCGCCGGCGCGCTGCACATCCCGCTGGCCGAGCTGCCCGCCCGCGCGACCGCCGAGCTTCCCGACCGCGCCGCACCGATCCTGGTGCAGTGTCACTCCGGGCGGCGATCGGAACGCGCCGCGACCTGGCTGATGGCCCAGGGCTACACGGACGTCGTCAACCTTGCCGGTCTCATCGACCGCTGGCCGCTGGCCGGCGGGCCCTGGGAGGGCCCGGACGCCACGGCCGGTGCTGCGCTCGAGCCTCGCTACGCGCGCCAGGTGCTGGTCCCCGGTGTCGGCGTCGACGGGCAGCGTCGGCTGGCGCAGGCGCGGGTGCTCATCGTGGGCGCCGGTGGCCTCGGATCGCCCGCGGCGCTGTACCTGGCCGCCGCGGGGGTCGGGACGCTCGGCATCGCGGATGACGACATCGTCGAGGAGACCAACCTCCATCGGCAGATCCTCCACACCACCGACCGCATCGGTGCGCCGAAGGTCGACTCCGCCGCCGAGAGCATCCACGAGCTCAACCCCCTGGTGACCGTCGCGCGCCATCCAGGCCGCGTGAGCCGCGACAACGTCGAGCGGTTGATCGCGGCCTACGACATCGTCGTCGACGGCAGCGACTCGCTGGAGACGCGCTACCTCGTCAACGACGCCGCGGTCCGGCTGCGGAAGCCCGTGGCCCATGCCGCCGTCTACCGCTGGGAGGCGCAGGTCACGACGCTCGTCCCCTTCGCCGGCCCGTGCTATCGCTGCCTCTATCCGACCGAGCCGCCGGACGGCATCGCAGCCGCCTGCGACGTCGCGGGCGTCGTGGGCGTGCTGCCGGGACTGGCCGGCGTCCTCCAGGCGACGGAAGTGATCAAGCTCGTGCTCGGGACGGGGGAGCCGCTCGTGGGGCGCATGCTGCTCGTCGACCTCGCCGGGACGCGCTTCGAGGAGGTCGCGGTCCAGCGCGACCCGGCCTGTCCCGCCTGCGGCACCGATGTCGCCCAAGCCGCCGCGGGCTGACGCTCTCAGCCTCCCCGCCGACGTGGCCGCCGCGCTGCTGGCGCATGTCAGAGCCGAGGCGCCGAATGAGGCGTGCGGCCTGCTGTCCGGCGACCTGAGGCGCGGAAGCGTCGCGGCCTTCCATCCCGTGCGGAACGCGCTGGCCAGCCCGTATCGGTTCGACGTCGATCCCGGAGACCTTGCGCGCGCGCTCGACGCGATCGAGGCGACCGGCCTCGAGCTCGTGGCGATCTTCCACAGCCATCCACGCTCGGCGGCAGTCCCGTCGGCCCTTGACCGCCGCGAGTCTCGCTACCCGGTGCCGTACCTCATCGCCGGGGTGGAAGGCTCGTCAACCAAGCTCGTCCTGCGTGCGTGGCGCGTCGACGAAGCGGGAGCGCGGGAGATGGCGGTCCGGATCGGTCGCGATCAGCAGTCGGAGGCGCGGCTGTCGAGGACCCTCCGCGCGACCGGGTCGAGCACGATGTCGACCGCGCACGAACCTTCCTCGTTGCCTGAACGGTAGGCGAGCGCGAACGCCGGCGCATCGGGCGGGGCCAGCCACGTCGCCGACCCGAGCACGAGGTCGTCGAGCTGCCCGCCGATGACGAGCGACCGCGCCAGCGTGTCGAGCTCGTCGCGCACGTGATCGGGCACGGCGCCGAGCTCGCGCCGGACCACCTGGACCGATCCGTCGGCCGGCGCAACCTCGAAGGACCAGACATCCTCGCCGCTCGATCCGTCGCGCGTGCCGACGAAATCGATGCTGCACGTCGCCGCGCCACACGAGCCGCCGGCCGACAGATCCGACCACGGCTGGCCATCGAAGGTCCAGATCGCGTCGGCGATCGCTGTGGCGATGGCATCGGTCTCGACGGGATCCGGGACCCCGCCGGGCCGCCGTGAGGCGCGCATCGCGGCCAGGACGTCCAATCCGGTGTACGGCTTCCCGGGATCGCCGACGGCCGCCGCGGTGGACGGGGGAGCCGTCGTCGCCGGAGCCGGCGACGAGGGGATCGGGGCCTCGCTGTGCTGCGTGCCTGCGGTCGTGCACCCCGCGGCGAGAGTCACGACGACGGGAAGCAGGACGCGCCGGATCCTCATGGCGTCACGGCGAGCGAACGCGACTCGACTCCGCTACCCATGTCCCGGACCACACGCCGGCACCGATGAGGTAGCGCGGGACGCCGTTGACGATGGCCCACGCCATGCCCGGCCCGGACGAGTTGGTCGGGATCGAGGCGACCCTGGTGCCGACGACGGCCCCGGGCGCCGAGAAGGTTCGGCCGGTATGGCTGCCGGCGACGAAGCGGACGAGGTTCGAGCCGAGATCGTGGTGGTCGCGCGCTCCGGCCACGTACGAGCCACCGCTCTCCGGCACCCAGTACCCGGCCCACACACCGTTCGTGACGTAGTGGTGCCATGCGCCGTTGATGATCGCGCGGCGGTTCGTGTTCGCCCCCGATGTTCGGTACAGCGTGAATGTCCGCCGGCCGAGGACCGTTCCGTTCGATGCGAAGTGGTAGCCGGTGTACGTCCCCTTGGTGAACGTCAGGCGAGTGGTGGACGCGAGGCCCAGGCTCTCGACGTCACCGCCGATGCGGGCCCTGGTGGACTCGCGGACCCAGTAGCCGGCCCACGCACCATTGACGATATGCAGCCAGCGCCCGGGCCGGTGCGTAATGACGGCACGCCTATCGGCGCTGGCGCTCGATCCCGATCCCAGGGTCAGGGTCCGGCTCGCGGTGACCCTGCCGGCGGAGTCGAAGCGATAGCCGGTGTGGGCTCCCGAGGCGAAGACGACCTTGCTGGCGGGCGGGACGCGTTGCCAGGCGTCCACACTGTCGACCACGCGGAACGTCCAGCTCCGCGCGCCGAGGCTGTTGGTCGCGACGTCGCGGATCGCGCTTGACAGGCCCAGGCGGTACTCGCCGGGAGGCAGGGGATCGTCCGGCGTCACGGTCAGCCGTCTGCCCGCCGCCCAGTAGCTGAGCGCCGCCGGGATCTGCGGTCCGCCGGCGGTGGAGCGGACGGTGACGTTGGCCGGGGTCAGCCCCGTCACGGGCTCGGAGAACGTCACCGTCAGCCGCGACTCGGATGCGGCCCACGGCTCACCCGGCTCCGGCGCTCGAGCGACGACCCGCGGCGGCGTGCCGTCTCCGCCGATCTTGGCCCACGCCAGCCCATAACGCTCGCCGCCGCTCCCGATGCGGGCGCCGACGACCTCGATGGTCGCCGTGCCCGGGGTGGGCGAGACGATGTCGACCATCTCGTAGCTGTTGTCGAATGTGAAGGACCCGTACGTCGCGCCGTTCGGCAGTCGCACACGGAGATCGAGGTCGCTCGCCAGCGCATCGGTCTTCGTGAGGTTGCCTGTCCCGCCCGTGCGGCTGTTCCAGGCCACCACGACGCGGACCCGCTGCCCGCCCAGGACCTGGATCGGCATCGAGAAGGTGCCGCTCGCCGTCCCGACGCGGTAGCCGCCGCGCGATCCGTCGCCCGCGTTGAGGATCCGATTCGACCACAGCGCCGATGCGCTCCCGACGCCCTCGTGGTCGGCGTTGATCGACCCGTTCGGCATCCGGGTGCGGTACACGGCGCCGGCCATGAGGACCGCGCGGGCCGCTTCGGGCCAGCTCATCAACGTCGGCGCGCGCGCGAGGATCTGTGCTGCGATGCCACTCACGATCGGGGTGGCGACGCTGGTGCCGGTGCCGCCCAGACCGTTCGCGGTGCGGACCGAGACGGCCGGGGCCGAGAGGTTCGGCTTGTTGAAGTCGCCGTGCGGGTTCCATGCCGTTCCGGGCGGATCGACGTACGAGGCGCCGTCGGATGCGAACCAGAGCCGGTCATCGCCGCGGCCGGACGTGTTGCGATCGTCGGTGCCGCCGACGGTGAGGACGTTCCACCCCGTGCCGGGCGAGCCGACGCGCCACGTGCCCAGGGCCGAGTGGTTGCCGGAGGCGGCGACGACGACGCGCAGGTCCTGGTCGACCACGGAGTCGAAATAGCGGCGGGCCTCTTCGGAGCCGGTCGTCGTGTCCTGGACGAGGCTGACGTTCACGACGTCAGCGTCCCCACCGCTCGGCGAGACGGCCCAGTCGGTGGTGGCGATCACCGCTCGGTCGCGGGCCAGGCCGGCGCCTCCGCCGCCCGTGCTGGCGCTGACGATGCGTGCACCCGGCGCGACGCCGCGGTACGTCCCGCCGCCGGCGATGGCGCCCGCCACCCACGTCGGGTGGTCGAAGGTCGCGCCGGTCGCGTACTTCAACGTGCCGCTGCTGCTGTGAGACGCGACCACGCGCCCGCCCAGGTCGCCGCTGTTGCGGACGTTGTGGTACTCGACCACCGCCACCCGGATGCCGCCGCCCTGGTCGCCGCTGCCCGAGGTCCAGTTCGCATCCACCGTCGGGCCGGCGGACGTCATCACCGGAACCCATGTCCTCTCGAGGCCCAGCGATTCGACGATCGGCAGTGCGGCGAGCTCGTCGACGGCAGACGCCGGCAGGTCGACGAAGGCGATAGGTGCGATTGGGCTGGCGTAGCCGATGCTCCCGCCAAGCTCGATCACCTGCGTGGCGAGCTCGGCCTCGGCGGCTGCGTAGGCGTCCGCGCGCGCTTCGTACAGCTCGGCGCGAATGGCGCGTGCCTCGTCCAGGCTCTGCGGAAGCGGCCGCTCGCCGATCCACTCGACCTCCGGGTGCGCCGCACGGACTCGCTCGGTGACTCCCGTCACGTCGGCCGTCATCCACACCGAAGCCGGCACGGTCTCGCCCGGCCGCGTCGCGGCGATCCGGGACCGCAGCGCGTCATCCGCCTTCGCCACGAGTGGCGTGAGCCCCGCGACGGCCTGGCGCGCGCGCTCCGCGACGACCTCGCCACCGCCAATGCGCCCGTTCGGCTCACGCGAGACCGTGTGGACCTCACCATCCGGCCCAACGAGCTTGCCGACCCAGATCGACTCACCGGACTGCACGACCGAGGCTGTGCGTTCGTGGACGAGGCGGTAGTCGTCCGGTACCCCGCCGTGCTGCCGCGCGAGCTCGCGGGCGGCCGCCTCCGCCTCCGGGGGATCCGCCGCGCGACCCGGATCCGGCATGGAGCCATGGACCAGGATCGCGGCGAGCACGCCGACGACGGCGCGGGACATGCGCCGGGCGTGGTTGCCGCGGGTCGTCATCGGATTCGACCGATTCGTGGGGTGCATCACTGGGTGTCGTCGGAAGTGTATGACAGCGTCTTACGCGACTTCCCCTTCCATGGTCGCATCGGTCCGCGCGGCGTCAATGACCAGTTCGGTGTAGGCTCGACCCGATGAGCGTCCTTGCCCCCGCCTCGGCGCGCTTCGCGGCGACGACCTATCGAGATCGCCTGAACGCAGCCGCAGCCATGGCCGGCGAGCGCGCGCTCGACGCGCTGCTCATCACGCCGTCCCCGGACTACGCCTACCTCCTCGGCTACCAGGCGCCGGCGCTCGAGCGCCTCACCTGCCTCGTGATTCCGACCGAGGGCGAGCCCACGCTGGTGGTTCCGCGGCTCGAGGAGCCGCTCGCCATCCACGAGCTGGGCGACCTCGCCGACGCGCTGGACGTCGTGTCGTGGGACGAGACGGACGATCCGATCCGGCTGGTGCAGACCCTCCTTGGAGCCGTTCGGCGCATCGGGATCCAGGACCAGATGTGGGCGCGGTTCGCGCTGCGTCTCGGCGCGGCCCTCGACCCGGCGGAGCTCGTCGCCGCCGGACCATCGATGAGCGCGTTGCGCAGCGTGAAGAGCGCCGAGGAGATCGAGCGGCTTCGCGCCGCCGCCGCGGCCGCCGATGATGCGATGCGGGCGATCACCGGCGAGCGGCTGTCGGGTCGATCGGAGGCCGAGGTGAGCCGGCGCATCCGGGAGCTGCTGCTGGAAGCCGGGCACGAAGAGGCGGGCTTCGCCATCGTCGCCTCCGGGCCGAACGCAGCGAGCCCGCACCACACCGCCGGTGATCGCAACGTCGGTGCCGGGGATGCCATCGTGCTCGACATCGGCGGGACGCGCGACGCCTACACCAGCGACACCTCGCGCACCGCCTTCGTCGGCGAGCCGCCGGCCGAGTTCGCAGCCCTCTACGCCGTTCTGCGCGAAGCGCAGCGAGCGGCGTGCGACGCGGTCCATCCCGGAGTCGCAGCATCCGCCATCGATGGGGCCGCGCGTGACGTCATCGCCGACGCCGGATACGGCGACGCATTCCTGCATCGCACCGGCCACGGCATCGGTCTCGAGACCCACGAGGAGCCGTACATCGTCGCCTCCAACGACGAGCCGCTGGTGGCCGGCAACGCGTTCAGCGTCGAGCCGGGGATCTATATACGTGACACCTGGGGCGCCCGGATCGAGGACATCGTGGTCTGCACCGATGGCGGCGGCGAGCGCCTCAACCTGACGTCGACCGAGCTCTACGTCGTCGACTGAAGCCGAGCTCCGCCTTCGCGGTACGACGCGACGAGCGTGGTGAGCACGCGGTCGATCGCGGCATTTGCCTCATGGAACGCGGCGGTCACCTCGGACACGTCGGCGCTTCGCCGCCGCAGATGGCCCACGATCGCGTCGAGCACCGGTGAGCGGAAGAAGAGGAAGGCCTCGACCGTCTCGGCCAGCGAGAGGCCGGCACGCGACGCCTCGGCGCCGTAGAGGGCGCCCATCTTCTCGGCCTCCTCGATCAGGATCTGACGCTCGGCCCGTTTCGACGCGGCGACGTACTCGATGACGAGCTGGAAGGTGCGCTGGCCCCAGCGACGGAACTCATCGCGCTGCTCGGAGGTGAGCCGCGACTGCCAGGGCTGGTTCGCGTAGCCGGTGCGCTTCATGCGCCGATGCAGCTCGCCGGCCATCGTCTGCCTCGAGTCCGGCAGCCGCTCCACCCCGTAACGGGGCGCTCGCCGCGGAGCGTTGATCATGGCCTCGAGGCTCGAGCGCAGGAAGCGCCGGTGCCCGCCGGGCGTCTGGTAGCTCTGGACCTTGCCCGTGTCCGCCCAGCGGCGAAGCGTGTCGGGACCGACGCCGACGAGGCGCGACGCGGCGCCGAGCGCCAGCCACGGGTCGTCCGGATCGTGGGTCGGCGAAGCGGGCACGAGGAAGTCCGTCAGGCGCCGCGTCCGTCCCGCAGGGCGTCGGCGTCCATGGCTCCCAGCTCCGCCCACAGATGGACGAGTGCGACCATGCCGTCGCGGATGTTGCGGAGGCTCATCCACTCGTTCGGCGCATGGAAGTTGCCCGTGGGGTTGGCGAA
>DASUFJ010000091.1:0-32504 GCA_036274575.1 Candidatus Limnocylindria bacterium | reverse complement strand
CAGAGCTCCTCCTTGGTGATCTGGCCACCGTCGATGGCCAGCTGGAGGTTCTCGGCCGTGAGCGGGGTGGGCTGGAGGATGAACGAGCTGACGGTCTTGCCGCCAGGCGTGGTGAACGGCTGCGCCGTGAGGCCCTTGGCCGGGGCCACCGTCGGGTCGATCAGACCGTCGGGCAGCTTGACGCTGGCCATGTCGCCGCCCTTGCACAGCTCGAGCGCGGCCGCCGCAGCGGTCTTGCCCAGCTCGTTGGCGTTCTTCCAGACGTCGACGTACTGCTTGCCCAGCGCGACGTTGTTCAGGTTGGCGGGATCGCCGTCCTGGCCGCTCAACGGCGGGAAGCCGTAGCTCTTCGACTCGAGCGCAGCCACCACGCCAAGGGCGGTGCTGTCGTTCTCGGCGAGGATGGCGTCGATGTCATTGCCGTCCGCAGTGGCGGCGTCGATGATCGCCTCCATGTTCTCCTGGGCCGTCTGGGTATCCCACGCATCGGTGTACGTGCCGTAGTCGGCCGGCCACTCGCCGCTGCCGCCTTCAGGCCCGTTCAGGATCGTGATCTCACCCGAGTCGACCTTGTCCTTGAGACCCGCGTTGTCCCAGCCCTGCGGCAGGAACGTGGACGCGTTCGGATCGCCGGGATCGCCCTTGATCAGGACGTAGTTGCCCTCCGGCACGGCCTCGAGGACCGCCTGGGCCTCGGCCTCGCCGACGCCGACGTTGTTGAACGTGATGTACAGGACCTCCGGATCCTCGATGAGCCGGTCATAGGCGATCACCGGGATCCCGTTGTCCTTGGCCTCCTGCAACGCCGGGAGAACCGCATTCTGGTCCTGGGCGAGGAGGATCAGGACGTCTGCGCCCTGCGAGATGAGGTTGCTGACGTCGGTCAGCTGCTGCTCGTTGCTGAGGTCGGCGTCGGCATCGATGTACGTCCCGCCGGCGTCCTCCACGACCTGCTGGATGTTGGGCTTGTCCGTGGCTGCCCAGCGCGGCTGCTGGAAGTTGTTCCACGAGACTGCGACCGTGCAGTCGGCGGTTCCGCCGCCGGAGCCGGTGGGCTCCGACCCGGTTGGCTCCCCCGAGGAGCCACCGTCGTTGCTGCAGGCCGCGAGCATGATGGCCATCACGGCCAGGAGCGCCGCAAGCCTCCGAATCACCATGTTGGGGTTCTCCTCCGATTCCGTGAAGGGCCATCCGCGGATGGCGCACCGACAGTAGGCTACTCTCCTGTCAAGACCCCTCCTCGTCGCGCTGCAGGGGTCGCGGGTCGCCGCCGCGAGCGGTCGTCATGTCAGGCGCTCGCCCGGACCGGGTTCTGGGACCGCAGGCGCGCTGCCGGGTCGGCGAGCAGCGGTTCGAACGCGAGCTCCGCGGCTCCGAGGATGGGGGCATCCACCCCGAGTCGACCGGGCACGACGCGGACGAGCTCACGCGATGCCGGCAGCGCCCGCTGCATCAGGGCGGCCTCGATGGTCGCGCCGACGAGCGGATGGATCCGCTCGAAGATGCCTCCCAGGACGACGAGGCGCGGGTTGAAGATGTTGACCAACGTGGCGGCTCCGATGCCGACCCAGGTCGCGACGTCCTCCAGCGCGGCTCGGGCCCGCGGCTCGCCCGCAGTGGCCGCGGCGAGGAGACGCGCGACGGCTTCGCGGCCGCCGGCCGCCGGCAGGCCGGCCCGGACGAGCATCGCCCGTTCGCCGATCTCGGTCTCCCAGCATCCGCTCGAGCCGCAGGCGCAGGATGCGCCGTCCGGCCGAACCGGCATGTGGCCGACCTCGGCGGCGTAGCCGGCAGCTCCCACCAGCGGCTGTCCGGCGGCGATCACGTTGCCCCCGACACCGACCTCGCCGCTGACGTAGATGACATCGTCGACGCCGACCGCCGCTCCGCGGCGATGCTCCGCCAGTCCGCCGAGATCGGCCTCGTTCGCCACGTCGACCGGCGCGTCGAGGGCGAGCGCGGCCGCCAGCCGCCCGCCGAGCGGCGCGTCTCGCCAGCCGAGGTTCGGCGCATGCCGGACGACGCCGTCCTCACGCCGCACGATCCCCGCCACGGCGACCCCGATTCCCACCAGGGCGCCCTGCCGGCGGAGGGTGCCCAGAAGCGGCCGGGCCAGCTCGACGAGGTCGGTGACGATCTCGTCGAGCGTTACGTGGGCGCGGGGCCGGTCGACCCGCATGAGCCGATGCACGGTCCCACCCAGGCCGACAGCGGCCACGGCCAGCGAGTCGACGTTGACCTCGAGGCCCAGCACGACCGCCTGGTCGGCGCGCGGACGCACGAGGGGTGACGGGCGCCCGGGAGCGCCGCCCGGCGCGCTGGGCCGCTCATCGACGAGATCGCCGGCGACCAGCTCCCCGATCAGCCCGCGGATGGCGCTACGCGTCAGGCCGGTGCGGGCGACGAGCTCCGAGCGGGACTGCGGCCCGCGGAGGTGAATCTCGCGCACGATCGCGCTGAGGTTGGCGCGACGCACGGTTTCGCTGCGCTGGCCGATGGCGTCCCGAGATGACATCTCCGGGTTTGTGCTCCTCGTGCCCAAATATTTGTCGTAGGCTCTTACATTGCAACGGCGCGTGTCAACGTCCCGAGCACACGGAGGTGGACCGATGGCGAAGCTGCGCTGGGGGATCCTCTCCACGGCGAAGATCGCCCGCACCAAGGTGATCCCGGCCATCGCGGCCGCGCCGAGCTGCCAGGTCGTCGCGATTGCGTCCCGCGACGCTGCCACGGCGCGCTCCACGGCCGATGCGCTCGGCATCCCGACCGCCCACGCTTCGTACGAGGCACTCCTCGCCGACCCCGAGGTCGACGCGGTCTATATCCCGCTCCCAAATCACCTCCACGCCGAGTGGACCGTCGCCGCCGCCGGCGCCGGCAAGCACGTGCTGTGCGAGAAGCCGCTCGCCCTCACCGCCGCCGAGGCGGAGCGGATGATCGCCGCCTGCGAGGCGGCCGGGGTGCGCCTGATGGAGGCGTTCATGTACCGCCACCACCCGTCATGGGTGGCCCTGCGCGAGCTGGTCGAGCGGGGACGCATCGGTGAGCTGGTCGCCGTCCAGAGCTGGTTCAGCTTCTTCAACGACGACCCGTCGAACATCCGGAACATCCTGGATGCCGGCGGAGGCGCGCTGTACGACATCGGCTGCTACTGCGTCAACCTGTCACGGATGCTGTTCGGCTCCGAGCCCATGCGGGTGAAGAGCGCGATCACGCGCGACCCGGTCAGCGGCGTCGACACCGTCGTGAGCGCCATCCTGGAGTTCGAGCCCGGCGTCGCGTCCTTCACCGCCTCGACGCGGGCCGAGGACGACCAGCGCGTTCACGTGCACGGCACGACCGGCCGCATCAGCATCGAGATCCCGTTCAACATCCCACCGGACCGCCCGACCAGGATCCACGTCGCGTCCGGGGGCGACCCGCCGGTCGCGCCCGACGTCGAGACCATCGCCTTCGAGCCCGCCGATCCGTACACGGTCGAGGCGGAGGCCTTCGCGCGCGCCGTGCTCGAGGACCGACCCGTTCCACTGCCACCGACGGACGCGGTTGCCAACCTGCGGGTCATGGCGGCCATCTTCAGCGCCGCCGCCGCGGAACGCGAGGCACTCGCGTAGCGGGTGCGCCCCAGGCAAGATCAGGCCGTGAGCGCTCCGATCGGACCCGACAGCCGACGAAGGTGGCTCTTCCTCGTCCCGGTCGTCGCGCTGGTCGCCGGCGTGGTGGGCTGGACGACGCTCAAGGGCCTTGGTCCGCGGGTCGGCAACGTGGACGCGCCGCGCTTCGTGGACGAGGCCGCGTCCGCCGGTATCGAGCACGCGTACACCGGGGACTTCGAGCACGTGGTCGGCGGTGGCGTGGCCGCATTCGACTGCTCCGGGGACGGCCTTCCGGACCTCTACCTGGCCGGCGGTGCTTCGCCAGCGGCGCTGTATCGCAATGAGAGCCGGATCGGCGGGACACTGGCCTTCGAACGCGTGGCGAGCCCGACCACCGACCTCACCCGCGTGACCGGTGCCTACCCGCTCGACCTGGATGGCGACGGTGTCACCGACCTGGCCGTCTTGCGGGTGGGCGAGAACGTCCTCCTTCGCGGCACCGGCGACTGCGAGTTCGAGCGCGCGAACGAGGTGCTCGGGTTCGAGGGCGGCGACGCCTGGTCGACCGCCTTCAGCGCGACCTGGGAGGACGACGCGCAGCTGCCGACCCTCGCCATCGGCAACTACATCGACCTGGACACGGACGTCGCGGACGCGTTCCGATGCGACGACGGTGAGCTCGTGCGGCCGAAGGCAGGCGGGGCCTACTACGAGCAACCCATCACGCTGACCGGCTTCTGCTCGCTGTCGATGTTGTTCAGCGATTGGGACCGATCCGGCCGGCGCGACCTCCGGGTGTCGAACGACCGCCAGTACTACGGCGCCGACCCCGACGGCCAGGAGCAGCTGTGGCGGATGGAGCCGGGCCGGGCTCCGGTCGAGTACACCCTCGACGACGGGTGGCAGCCGCTGCGCATCTGGGGCATGGGGATCGCAAGCATGGACCTGACTGCCGACGGCTTCCCCGAGGTGTTCCTCACCAGCCAGGCCGACAACAAGCTCCAGACGCTGGCTGACGGGCCCGAGCGGCCGACGTATCGCGACATCGCGCTGAGCCGCGGCGTGACGGCAACGCGGCCGTACGCCGGGGACACGACCCTGCCGTCGACGGCGTGGCATCCGGAGTTCCAGGACGTCAACAACGACGGCCTCGTCGACCTCTTCGTCTCCAAGGGCAACGTCGAGGCCCAGACCGGGTTCGCCGCCCGCGATCCGAGCAACCTGTTCCTCGGTCAGCCGGACGGAACCTTCGCGGAGGCCGCCGAGGCAGCCGGCATCGTCAGCTTCGCCCGTGCACGCGGCGCGTCGATCATCGACCTCAACCTCGACGGCCTGCTCGACCTCGTCGTCGTGAACCGATACGAGAACGTCCTGCTGTGGCGGAACGTCGGCGCGGGGAGCGCCGCCGATCCGCGGCCGATGGGCCACTGGATCGGCTTCCGGCTGGTCGAGCCGGGCTCGAACCGCGATGCGATCGGTGCCTGGATTGAGATCCGAGCGGGCGATCGCACGATCACGCGGGAGCTGACGGTCGGCGGCGGGCACGCGAGCGGCTCGCTCGGCTGGATCCAGGTGGGCATCGGAAGCGCCGACGAGGCCTCGGTGACGGTGACCTGGCCGGACGGCGTCACGGACGATCCGGTGACGGTCCCGGCCGACTCGCGGGCTGTGATCGATCGCGGCACGGGCCGCGCGGAACCGTGGCGACCCGGCTCCTAGGACGCCTCCACCGGCGGAGGCGGCGCGCTGTAGCCCAGCTCGGCGATCTGCGCAGCACGTTCCTCGTAGGCTTCCTCGGCGATCGGCGTTCGGGCGCGGAAGCCGTCAACGAGCCGGTTGTACATCGAGAAGGCCGACGCGATGAGCACCGCGAGCTGGGTGTCGCCGTCGCTGGCGCCCGCGGCCGTGGCGGCCTTCACGTCGGCATCGGTGAGGCTCAGTGGCGCGCGCTGAACGGTCCGGGCGATGTGGAGCAGCGCGACCATCTTCGGGTCCAGGCCCTCGGAGGATCCGACCTTGATGACGTCGATCATCGGCGCCAGGTCTTCGGCGCCCTCACGTGCCATCACGGCGCGCGAGAACGCGCCGTGAGAGTCCATGCAGAAGAAGCAGTCGTTGGCCGCCGACACTGCGGTCGCCAGCATCTCGCGCTCGTAGCGACGGATCGTCGCGCCCGGGAAGTCGTTGACCAGGAGCTCGTCGGCGAGGCCTCGCAGGTGGACGCCGAGCCCGGGCGTGAGACGCATCGCGACGCCGATGCCCGGGACATCCGGCAGGCTTCCGACGATGGGGTCCTGTGCTCCGCGCCGTACGCGCTCGTCATGACGTGCCATGTGACGCTGGATGCTACCCGGCGGCGGCTGCGTATGCTAGGCCGCGTGACGCACCGAGCACTCGCGTCAGGACCGCACCCGGTGCCCGCATGACGGCCCGCAGCCTGACGCTGCGCGGTACCTCCTACCCGCTCGTCCTGCCCAGCCTCCGGGATCCGCGGCTCCACGTCGCGGCGGTCATCATCACGATCCACGTCCTCGGCCAGGTCGCGCTCGACTTCCGGGTCAGCATCCCGCAGATCCTCGCAGCGATCATCACCTGCGCCGTCATCGAGGTCGCCGTCACGTTCCGCCAGGCACGGGCGTTCGTGTGGCCGGCGAGCGCCATGCTCACCGGGAGCGGCGTCGCCCTGATCCTGCGTGCGGTTGGGACCGAGCCCGGAGACCACTGGACCTTCGACGCGTGGTACGTGTTCGCTGGTGTGGCCGCCCTGTCGCTGGTGTCGAAGTACGTCATCAAGTACCGCGGCACGCATGTCTTCAATCCATCGAACATCGGGCTTGTGGTCGCCTTCCTGGTGCTCGGGAGCTCACGCGTCGAGCCGCTCGACTTCTGGTGGGGACCGCTGGACCTCGCGATGGTGCTCGCGTACCTCGTGATCATCGTGGGCGGGCTGCTCATCACGCGACGTCTCAAGCTCCTGGGGCTGGCCGCCTCGTTCTGGCTCGCCCTGGCCGTCGGCATCGGCGTGCTGGCGGCGAGCGGCCACTGCATGGTCGCGAACTGGGCATTTGCGCCGGTCTGCGGCACCGAGTTCTGGCGAGTCATCGTCACCTCGCCGGAGGTGCTGATCTTCCTGTTCTTCATGATCACCGACCCGCGTACCGTGCCGGCCGCACCGGGGGCGCGGGTCGTCTTCGGCGTCGCGGTCGCCGCTGCGAGCGTCCTGCTCATGGCACCCCAGATTGACGAGTTCGGCGCCAAGGTCGCGCTGCTCTCCGGCCTGGTGGTCGTCCACGTCGCGCGGCCGCTGCTCGACCGATTCCTCGCGCAGCCGGACGCGGCGGGAGACGGCGTTTGGGCGTGGCTTGCTCGGGGCGCGTCAGCGGCCACCGTGCGCCGGGCGGCGCTCGCCGGGGTCTCGGCCGTGCTCGTGGTGGGGGCGATCATCGCGGCCGGGACTCCCGCGCGCGGAACGGTGGTCCCGGACAGCCTCGAGGCGCTGAACCGCCCGGCGCCGGTCGTCGACCCCTCGACCCTGCCGCCGATCACCATCGACCAGGAGGTCATCGACTTCGACCATGAGCGGGCCGGCGACGGCATGAACGAAGTCGTCGTCGCGCTCTCGCAGGATCTGGCGCTGGAGACGCGAGCCCTCCTCGAGGGCGACGACGAGCTCCTCGCCGCCATCGACCACGGAGACCGTCTGGCGGAGATGCAGGGGCGCCTCGAGGATTCACGGGCGAGCGGGACGACCACCGTCGAGCACTACACCTTCGACCAGATCCACGTCACGCTGCTCGTGCCGTTCGGTGTCCAGACCGGCCTCAGCCTGGGCCTGACGGGGCGCGGCACCGTCGTCACGGAGCGCTTCGACGCCGATGGCACCCGAACCGACACCGAGACGGCCCCATTCCACAAGACCTTCGCGATGCGCCAGGCGACGGGCGCGCGATGGATGCTCGTGGGCGTGCTGCCGCCGGACCGACCATGAGCGGTCGGGGGATGGCCCGACTCGTCGACGTCACTCTCCCCGATTTCGGCCTCCCGGACGCGACTCCCGAGATCCCCGCCGCCGTCTACGAGGGGCGGATCGAACGCCTTCGCGAGCTGATGGAGGCGGCCGGCCTGGATCGGCTGCTGGTGTACGCCGACCGCGAGCACAGCGCCAACCTCTCGTACCTGACGGGATTCGATCCACGCTTCGAGGAGGCGCTGCTCATCGTCGGGCCCAGCGGTGTCCCGTCGATCCTGGTCGGCAACGAGAACTGGGGCACCGCCGGCGCGGCGGCCGTGGAGCTGCGCCGGCACCGGTTCCAGGACTTCAGCCTGCCCTCGCAGCCGCGCGAGGAGTCGCGTCCGCTGGCGGAGATCCTGCGTGACGAGGGCGCGGGGCCCGGGGGTCGGGTCGGCCTCGTCGGCTGGAAGACGTATGCCGATCCGGGGATGAGCGACATGCCGAGCTACCTGGTCGACACCGTCCGCCAGGTCGCCGGCAGCGAGGGGGTGACGAACGCGACCGGCATGCTCATCGACGCCGGCGACGGGATGCGCGTGATCAACGAGGTCGAGCAGCTGGCGCAGTTCGAGTGGGCGAGCTGCCAGACCTCGCAGGGCGTCCGCAGCCTGCTGCGTGGGCTCGAGCCCGGGATGACGGAGCACGGGGCGGTGCGGCTGCTCGGCTGGAACGGATGGCCGCTGTCCTGCCACCTCATGCTGACCGCCGGTCCCCGGGCGAGGTTCGGCCTGCTCAGCCCCAGCGATCGGCCGATTGGCCGCGGCGACCCGTTCAGCACCGCGTTCGGGATCTGGGGCGCGCTCACCTGCCGCGCCGGCTTCGTGGTCGAGGATGCCGACGAGCTGCCCGATGGCATCCGCGACTACGTCGACCGCCTCGTCGAGCCCTACTTCTCCGCGATCGCCGCGTGGTACGGCGCGCTTCACATCGGCCAGACCGGCGGGGCATTGCAGGCGATCATCGACGAGCACCTGGGCGACCCGTTCTTCGGGATCTTCCTCAACCCCGGCCACCAGCTCCACCTCGACGAGTGGGTCAACTCGCCGATCTCCCGCGGCTCGACCATCGAGCTGCGCTCGGGCATGTGCCTCCAGGTGGACGTCATCCCGGCGACCGGCACCGGGTACTTCACCACGAACATCGAGGACGGTGTCGCACTGGCCGATGCGGGCCTGCGCTCGGCCCTTGCCGAGCGCTACCCGGCGGCCTGGGAGCGCATCGAGCGGCGGCGGGAGTTCATGGCCGGCAGCCTCGGCATCGAGCTCCATCCCGACGTGCTGCCCCTGTCGAACCTGCCGGCCGTGCTGGCCCCGTTCCTCCTGCGTCCGGATCGTGCGATGGCCATGCTGGAGTGAGCTCGATCGACGAGCTCACGCTCGGCGGCGACGAGCTCGAGGTGGTCATGCTGCCCAGCATCGGCGCCCGGGTCCATCGCATCCGGGCCTTCGGCCAGGATCTCCTGCGGACCCCGGACGACCCCGCGACCCACCTTGAGCAGCCGTTCGACTGGGGCGCGTACCCCATGGCGCCGTGGTGCAACCGCGCTCCCGCGGGTCCGACGCCCGTCGCGGGACGCACCGTCCATCTTGCGGCCAACTTCCCGGACGGCACCGCCATCCACGGCCTCGTCTCGGCGGCTCCATGGACGCCGGATGGCGATGGCTCGCTGCATGTCCAGGCAGGCGGAGACGGATGGCCATGGCCGCACGAGGTCGCGCTCACGCCATCGGTGGGGGGACGCGGCCTGCAGTTCGACTTTCGCCTCACCAATCTGGCGAGGGAGCCGATGCCGGCCGGCATTGGCCTTCATCCCTGGTTCCGGACGCCCGTCGAGGTGAGCCTCCCGGCCGAGGCGGTCTACCAGGCCAACTCCGGATCGGCGGCCGTGTCCCAGCCTGTCGCCGGCGCCTTCGACCTTCGTCGCCTGGGGCCGCCGTCGACCGGCCTCGACGGGACGTGGACCCGGCTCCGAGAGCGGCGCGTCGAGCTGGAATGGCCCGATCTCGGCGTCCGTGCCCGGCTCGAGATGGAGTCCGACACCGCCTCCGCCTGCGTCGCCGTCGCCCGCCCGCCCTCGACCGATGCGGTCGCGATCGAGCCACAGACGCACGGCCCCGATCCGTTGCGCCGGCTGGCGAATGGCGAGCCGGATGCCCCGATCCTCCTCGGGCCCGGCGGCGCGCTGCGCTTCGTCGTACGGCTTACAGTCAGCTCAGCCGAGCCTCGATGACCGTCGCCTCGTCGTCGGAGCCCCAGGCCCGCAGCGCTCTTGCCAGCCACCACGGCGCATCGAGCGGCCGCGCGTGGCTGATGGCGACATCGGCCAGGCTGGCCGCTCGATCTCGGTCACCCGCCGCATCCGCGATCCAGGCGCCGATGAGCGCGTTCGACGCGCGCATGAGCGGCGTCCACTCCGGATCCGGCTCCCCGCCGGCGACGGCCGCCGCCCGATCGAGATGCCCGGCCCCGATGAGCGCCTCGGCCACGATCTCCCGCGCAGCCAGGACGTGCGGGTTGCTGAAGGGCGGGATCTCGTCGAGGACGGGCACGTTGCCGTCGATCGGCGCGCCGCGTGCCCGGGCCAGCCACAACGGCGTGGCGGCGTTGAGGATCCTTCCGTACGGCGAGAGCGTCTTCGGGTGGTGCGCTTCGGCCACCGCCCACCATTCGGTGTAGCGGTCCGTCCAGCTGTCGTCGCCCCGAACCGCCAGGATCGGCAGGACGACCATCCAGGTCCGAAACGCCAGCCGCTCATAGGCGTAGCGTTCGCCGAGGTCGAGCGCGCGCGCACCGGCCTCTAGCGCCGTGTCCCAGTCGCCAATCACGAAGCTCATCTCGGCACGAGCAAGCTCGATCCAGCCGAGCTGCTCGGTCAGGCCATGGGATTCGGCGATCTCGGCCGCGTCGTCCTCGACGGCCAGGCCAGCGCGGGGATCCGTGTCAGCCTTGGTGATGCCGCGGATGCGGGTGGCCAGGGCTGCCTGCCGCCAGCGCCCCGCCGCCGTCGCCCGGTCCGCCAGGTCGTCCCAGACCCCGGGATCCGCCTCGTCGAGCTCGTCGGTCGTCGCGGCGTAGTGCTCGAGGACGTCGACCTCGAGGCCCGCGTCGCCGAGGGTCGCGCTCAGCTCGCGGGCACGGCGCGCCTCGTCGCCGGCGCCCTCGTCTCGACCCTGGGCCGCCACGGACCAGGCGTGAAGCGCCATGAGGCGTGCCCGTCCGGCGGTCTCATCGGTGCCCTCCAGGAACCCCAGCGCGGTGATGGTGAGCTTCTCGGCCTCGGGAAAGCGGATCTGCTGCATGTACGCCAGGCCCAGGCCGTAGGTCGCTTCGGCGAAGAGCGGCGCGGATCCGGGAAGCAGCGGCTCGACGGCATCGCGCGCGGCGGTCATCTCGTCGATCGCCTCGTCGAGCGCCGCCGAGTCGGCCAGCACCTCGCCGCGCCGCAGGCGACGTCGGGCCGCGTCGACCGGCGTGTCGGATGGCGTGCGCTCCAGCGCGCGCGCCAGCAGGTGCGCCGCATCGACGGGGGCGGAGATCGCCAGTGCGGCCTCCGCCGCTCGCTCGAACCAGGCGGCTGCGGCGTCGGTGAGTGCCGCGCGAGAGAGGCCGCCGTCGCTGCCGACTATCGCCGGGAGGCTGTCGGCCGCATCGGCGTAGTGCTCCGCGATGAGCCGCGCAACGTCTGCCGTCCGGCCCGCCGCGGTCTCCTCCAGCCAGCGCGCCAGCGCCGCGTGGAGACGGGCGCGCTCCGCGCGGGCCAGGGACGCGTAGCCGGCGTCGCGCAGCAGGGCGTGGCGGTAGAGGTAGACGTCGCCGCTGACCGGATCGGGCTGCGGCCCCGCGACGAAGGCACGGCGACGGAGGGTCTCCAGCCCATCGCGGCGGTCGTCGAGCTCGAGGGGTCGAAGCGCGGCGTCGGGGAATCTCCGCCCCGCCACGGCCGCGCGTCGCGCGACCAGGCGCGCATCGGCGGGCAGGTCGTCGAGCTGGGCCGCGTAGATCGCCTGGACCGTGGCGGGGAGGACGACGGTGTCCGGCTCGACGGTGAGCCGCCAGCCATGGGTGTCGCGGACCAGGGTGCCGACGCTCGCCCACGTTCGGATGAGCTCCTCGATGAAGAGCGGGTTGCCGTCCGATCGCTCGGCGACGGTCGCGGCCAGCGCCGGCGGGATCGCGTCACCGATCAACGCGCGAATCAGCTCGACCGCGCCGGCCCGTGGGAGCGTGGCGAGCTCCAGGCGCTCGGCCGACGCCACCCATTCGCCGGCGACATCGGCCAGCGACGGCCTCGCCGTGCAAACGATGCGCGCGTCGCCGGCCGCCGCCTGGGCGATGAACGCGAGCAGGTCGCCGCCGGCCCAGTGGACGTCCTCGACGATCCAGGTGGCCGGCTGCTCCGCCGTCAGTGCCCGGAGCGCCTCGGACCAGGCGCCGAACCGCACGTCGCGTTCTGCGGTGACGTCCCGCGACTGCGTTCCCTTGGTGGCGACCGGCTCCAGGAGCGCCGTCACCTCGCGCTCGACCATCCCGCGTCGGGGCTCGGGAAGGGTCGCAAGGGCAGGGTCCAGGGCCGTGCGAGCGCCGGCCGCGATGAGCAGCTGGGCGACCGCCTCATACGGCGTCGTCGACTGCGGCCGGACCCGAGCGCGAAGGACCCGTTCACCGCGAGCCTCCGCCCTCGAGGCCAACTCGGCCACGAGACGGCTCTTCCCGACGCCGGGCGGCGCGATGACGGTGACCCGGCCGGCTCGAATCGCGTCGAGCCGTTCGAGCTCCTCCGCTCGCCCGAGGATCGGTGCTCGCAGGGAGCCGAGCATCGCGTCGCGCGACGGCTCGGGTCGAATGCCGATCACCTCGGCCGCCCGGACGGGGTCGGTCTTCCCCTTGAGCTCGATGCCGATCGGTTCGGCCAGCTCGACCGCCTGGTCCACCGCGAGCGCCGTGATCTCGCCGACGAGCACGCGGTTCGGCTCGGCGGCGGTCTGGAGCCGCGCCGCGGTATTCACCGTATCGCCGGTGACCCGACCAGCGTCAGGGCCGGATGTGGCGTGCACGACCTCCCCGGTGTTGACGCCGACGCGCAGCCGAAGCAGGCGCGGTTCGAGGCCGAGCCGAGCCCCAAGCTGCTCGATCGCCGCGACCAGCGCGAGGCCGGCACGAACGGCTCGCTCCGCGTCGTCATCCCGGGCGCGAGGTGCACCGAAGACGGCCATCGCCGCATCCCCGATGAACTTCTCGAGCGTCCCGCCATATCGCTCGACGGTCTCGCGGACGGCGCCGAAGTAGGCGTCCTGGATGCCGGCCATGTCCTCGGCATCGAGGCGCTCGGCGAGCGTCGTGAACCCGACCAGGTCGGCGAACAGGACAGTGGCGATGCGGCGCTCGACCGAGGCAGCCACGACCGCCGCGGGCTCGGGCACATCCACCATGGGCGAAGGGTACGCATCCGAGCAAGTCGCCAGGGCGTCGGTCGCCGAGCAGCTGAGCGACGTGGCACGGCCGGTGCAATGGGGCCGGTCCACATTCAGCACTGGGGGCACCCGCACATGACAACCAAGAACCCGGAAATCATGGATGACGTGACGGCCGGGACCGAGACGGCCGTATCGGAGCCGGATGCGCTGACGGGCGCCGGACTCGAGGCGGGCGATCGCGCCGGCCAGCTGGCGGAGCGCGCGAGCGACATCGGCTTCCAGCAGGCCGACAAGGTCGCCGACCAGGCCGCCAACGGCGTGACGCAGGTCGCCGACAGCATTCGCCGCGTGTCGCTGGAGATGCAGACCGAACAGCCAGCCATCTCGAACCTCGCCGAGACCGCCGCCGAGCAGGCAGACCGAATCGCGAGCTACCTCCGCGAGAACGACGCGCGGCAGATGCTGAACGCCGTAGAGGACGCGGCGCGCCGCCAGCCACTGCTCTTCCTCGGAGGCGCGTTCGTGCTGGGCGTCGCGGCCTCGCGCTTCCTGAAGGCGGGAGGCTCGCAGACGCGACCGGTCGGCTACCGGTCCTACTCGGCGATCGGACCCGGTGCCCGCAACGGGCTCGAGGACTACCCGTCGGAGGGCAGGTGACCGATGGCCGAGCCCAATGACGAACGCGGCATCGGCGATCTGCTGAGCGATCTCGGTCAGCAGGTCAGCACGCTCGTCCGCAAAGAGATCGATCTCGCCCGGGTCGAGGTTACATCGAGCGCCGGACGCGCAAGCCGGGGCGCGGCCGTGGCAGGCACCGGCGGGCTGCTCGTGTACGCGGGCCTGCTCGTCCTGCTCGCGGCGGCAGTCCTCGGGCTCATCGAGGCCGGCCTCGACGGCTGGCTCGCGGCGCTGATCGTCGGGATCGTCGTCGTCGCGATCGGCGCCGTGCTCGCGTACCTCGGCATCGAGCAGGTGAGGACGACCCAGATCGCACCCCGCCAGACGGCCGAGACGGTCAAGGACAACGTGGAGTTCGTCAAGGAGACGATGAAGTGACGCTCGAACGAGACGACGTGCAGGGCGTCGGCACGATGACCGACGACGAGGCCGAAGAGGCGCTCGAGATCCGAACCGAGATCGAGGAGACCCGCATCGAGATGGGCGGCACGCTGAGCGAGCTCGGCGATCGCCTCGAGCCGGGCAGACTCATGAGCCAGGCAAAGGACAACGTCCGCGACGCGACCATCGGCCGTGTCGAGGAGACCGCGAAGGGGATGTCAGACATGGTGATGGAGACGATCAAACGGAATCCGATTCCGGCCGCGTTGGCGGGAGCCGGGCTCGCGCTGCTGTGGATGAACCGGTCCGACGGTAGCGACCACCACTACCGCACCGTCTACGAGCGCAATCGCGGGGCCGATGACGGCCTCCGCGACCGCATCGGCAGCACGGCGTCGTCCGTCGGCGACAGCGTGAGCGGGGCCGTGGGGCAGGTCGGCGATACGGCCGGCCGCATCGGCCATAACGTCGGCCAGACCGCCGAGCAGGTCGGCCAGAACGTCGGGCAGACGGCCGGTGACATCGGGGCGCAGCTCGATCGGTTCATGCAGGCCAGCCCGATGGCCATGGGCGCCATCGCGCTCGGCGCCGGAGCCGTCGTCGGCGCGCTCGTTCCGACCACGCCACAGGAGCGTGAGCTTCTCAGTGACGCGCGGCGCGAGATCGGGTCGACGGTCCACGATGCCGTGGACCAGGCCGCCACGAAGGCTGAGGAGGTCCTCGACCGCACCGAGGAGAAGGTTACCTCCGGAGCCTGATCCGTCGACGCTACTCCGCAGAGCCCCGTCCGGCGCCCCGGTCGGGGCTTTGCTCTGCCCCGTCAGCGGACGAGCGGGACCCGCGGGTCCGATTCCATGGACGGCCACTCGTCTCGGACGAAGTCGAGCGCCGGGTCGTAGGAGCAGGCCATGGTCCGCACATCGCCGGCGAGGGCATTCAGGTAGTAGGCGTCGTCACCCTGGGTCGCGACGAAGGGGTGGTAGCCATCGGTCACGATCACGGTCTCGCCGTCGCGCACGGCCCACAGCAGGTCGCGCGAGCCGTCGCCGCGGTAGAGGCGCTGCACGCCCCAGGCCTCCGGGCGCCGGAAGCGGTACGAGTACACCTCCTCCAGGATCGCCTCGGTCGGCATGTCATCCGTGTCGTGCTTGTGCGGCGGCCAGCTGGACCAGTTGCCGCCAGGGGTGTAGACCTCGACCACCTCCAGCCGGTCGGCCGGGAAGTCCGGCCTGATGATGTGGTTGATCTGGCGCGTCGCGTTCCCGGCACCCCTGACCTCCACCCGCACGTCCTCGGGACCGATGCGGACCGGCGACTCCGCCGTCGCGCGACCGGAGGCGGGCGCTGACGCCATGGCAATGGTCACCGTGCCCTCCACGGTGGCATTTACCCCGGGCGGGAGGTAGACCGCGGACGGCAGCCCTTCCCAGACCGATGCGCGCCCGGGCAGCTCCAGCTCACCGACGGAGAAGCTCCCACCGGCCAAGCCGACGATGGCCGTTTCGATGCCGTCGCCGCCGACGTTCATCGGTGCCAAGACGTCGAGGACCGCGAAGGAGAGGTATCGCCATCCCGCGCGCTGGGGCGTGACCGGCTCGCCGGGCGGGAGCCGGAGGTCGGGATCCGTCACACGTCCGGGTTCGGGAGGAGCGCGTCGCTCACGAGATGGAGCAGGTCGTGGTATGACGCGGTGAAGGCTCGCAGCGTGCGGACCGTCGGCGCCCAGGCGTCGAACTCCTCGACGGCGAGACCGTCCGGCTCGTAGGCGCGGACGAAGTCGGGCAGCTGCCGCAGGTCCTCGACGAACGGCACCGGGTCGTCCATCCGCGGGCGGACCTCGACCGACGAGGCGTTGAAGCGGCGCTGCCAGGCCGGCGGCAGGGTGATGATGACGTCTCCACCGATGAGCTCCGACCAGTGGAGCTGATGGCGGATGGCGGCACCCAGGAGCCGGGCGCGGAAGCCACGTTCCCGCCACACGGCGTACGCCCGCTTGAAGACGGCGACGCCCGACCAGGCGACAGCGGCGGGATCGAGGATGAGCCCCTCGCGCTCGACGTACACCCGTAGCCAGTCCTCGATGCGGCCCATCATGATCGTGATCACAGGGCCCATGCCGTCGACGTCCAGCCCTTCGGCGGCACGTCGCTCCATGCCGCGCTGCACCGCCCCCGCGGCGGCGATGGCCTGCGCGACGCTGAAGCTGACCGTGGCGTTGACGCTGATGCCCCGGTACGTCGCCTCCTCCATGGCGGCCACGCCGGCGCGGGTCGCGGGGAACTTGACGATGACGTTCGACGTGAGCGCACTGAAGCCGAAGGCCTGCGCGACCATCGCCGGCGCGTCGCGGAAGAACGTCGGATCGGTCTGGATGCTGAGCCGCCCGGCGCGACCGCCGGAGGCATCGAAGCCCGGGAGAAGCAGAGGTGCCGCGCGGACGCTCATCTCGGCCACAATCCCCCACGCCAGCTCGCGCTCGGAGAACGCCGGCTGCTCGGCCGCGAGCTCTCGGACGCGCGCCGCCCAGTGCGCCGGATCCTTCTTCCAATTGTCGACCACGATCGTCGGGTTGGCGGTCGCGCCGACCGCCCCGAAGGCGACCGCGTAGGCGAGCTCGTCGACGTTGCAGCTGTCGTTCCAGATGTCGGTGGCCGTCTCGGCGACGGTGCGGCCGAGGGGCGTGTCGGTCAGGGTCTGCACCGCTTCCTACTCTACGGCGCGGCCGACTCCTTGACACTGCGGCACGACCCCCGCGTAATCGTCTGCATGGCTGATGCGCGGCAGCGACTGACCGGGGCACAGATCATCGCGGAGTACCTGGCCCGCCAGGGCGTCACGCACGCCGCCGGTATCCCAGGTCACGGGGTCTGGACCCTGACCGATGCTCTCCTCGACTGCCCTCAGATTCGCACCGTGCAGGTCATGCACGAGCAGTCCGCCGCGCACCTGGCGGACGGCTTCTACCGCGCCTCCGGCAGGCCGATGCTGGCCTTCACCTCCATCGGTCCGGGCGCGACGAACACGGTGATCGGCATGGCGACCGCGTACGTCGACTCTACGGCAGTCGCCCTCTTCACCGGCTCGCCGCATACCTACATGCGCGGCCACGGGCTGCTCCAGGAGCTCGAGCGGCGCCACGCGGCCGACAACCCGCGCATCTTCGAGCCGATCGTGAAGGAGTGGTGGCAGCCGTCCCGCGTCGACGACCTCCCGTTCGTCCTCCACCGCGCATGGAACGCGATGACCACCGGCCGGCCGGGCCCGATCCTCATGGACGTGCCGATGGACGTCCAGGCCGCAACCGCGGAGGTGACGCTCCCCGACCCCGCCCAGCGCGAGGCGCGCGGCCGCCCGCGTCCCGACGCGACCAACGTCGAGCGAGCAGCTCGGCTGCTGGCCGAGGCACGGCGTCCGGTCTTCGTCGCCGGGGGTGGAGTGATCACCGCCGATGCGTCGGAGGCGCTTCGGCAGCTGGCGGAGCGGCTGGGAGCGCCGGTCGTGACGACCTGGAACGGGAAGGGCGCCATCGACGAGACCCATCCGCTCGCCGGCCAGACGATCGGCGACACCGGGTCGACCATCGGGAACGCCCTGGCGGCGTCGGCGGACGTGCTGCTCAGCGTCGGCTGCCGCTTCGTCGACTGGTCGGCGTCGTCGTGGCGGGCCGGCGTGACGTTCGCCATCCCGCCGACCAAGCTCATCCAGCTCGACGTCGACGAGCGCGAGATCGGCAAGAACTATCCGGTCGCCGTCCCCCTGGTCGGCGACGCCCGCGCAGGCCTGGACGACCTCCTGGCGGCCCTTGGCAGAGGCGAGCCGACCACCGACTACGGCGACGAGCTCGCCGAGCTGCGCCGGGCGTGGGAGGAGCAGGTCGAGGTGAAGTCCGGCTCAGACGCGGCGCCCGTGACGATGGCCCGCGCCGTCCGCGAGGTCCAGACCGCGACCCGCGATGACGCGATCGTGGTGACCGGCGCCGGTCTGCCCCAGGGCATGGTCAAGCAGCGCTGGGTCACGCGCCAACCGCGCACGCACATCACGTCCGGCGGGTTCTCGACGATGGGCTTCACCTTGCCGGCGGCCATCGGCGCGCAGCTGGCCAAGCCCGAGTCGCAGGTCCTCGCGATCTGCGGTGACGGCGACTTCCTCCAGACCATGCAGGAGCTCCAGGCGGCCGTCCTGGCCGGCACGCCGGTGTGCACCGTGGTCCTCGACAACTCGGGCTGGATCAGCATCAAGGGCGGACAGGAGGCGCACTTCGGCCGCACGGCCGTCACCGACTTCATGCGCGATGGGCAGCCATGGTCGCCCGACTTCGCCGCCATCGGCCGCGCCTTCGGCGTCCACGCCGAGTCGGCTGAGACGCCCGACGAGGTGCGACCGGCTGTGGAGCGTGCCCTCGCCTCCGGAGGCCCGTCGCTGGTCCACGTGCGCGTGGAGCGCGACCTCGCCATGGCCGGACCGGACAAGACGGGATGGTGGGACGTCCCGGTGCCTGAGGGCCGGCCGGCCTACGACGAGCAGCTCGCCGGGCGCGCCGAGGAGCAGCACAAGTGAGCCTCGGAGACGCCCCCATCGGCTGCGTGCCGATCGTCTGGAACAACGCCGACCTGTACGACCTCGCGCCGGAGACGGCCGCCGACACGGTGATGGACGAGCTGGCGCGCATCGGCTTCGCGGGCACCCAGTTCGGCCGCGGCTTCCCGGAGGGTGACGAGCTGCGCGCCGCGCTCGAGCGTCGCGACCTGCGCTTCGCCGAGCTCTACTCGGCCCTCGGCTCCACCCCGAAGGGCCTCGCGCCCGATGCCGCGAACCAGGCGCATCGCGACCTTGCGCGGCTCAACGCGGCCGGTGGCGAGGTGCTCGTGGTCGCGCTCGACGGTGGCGGCGAACGGGACGAGTGGAGCGCTCGCGTCGCGAACGGGGCGCCGCGCTGGCCGGATGCCGCCTTCGACGAGCTGGCGACGCTGCTCGGCAAGCTCGCCGAGCGGGCGCCGGACAAGGTGACTGTCGCCTTCCACCCGCACACCGCGACCTGGATCGAGGCGCCGGACGAGGTCGAGCGGCTTGCCGAGCGTCTCGAGGGGAGTGGCGCCGGTCTCTGCCTGGACGTCGGCCACTACCTCGTCGGCGGAGGCGATCCGGTCACCGCGATCGAGCGCTTCGGAACGCTTATCAGGCACCTCCACATCAAGGACGTGGATCCAGATGTCCTCGAGCGGCTGCGCGACGGCAACCTCGAGGGATTCGAGGCTGCGGTCCGGGAGCGGATCTTCACCGAGGCCGGCAACGGCGCCCTCGACCTGGCGGGCGTCGTCGCCGCGCTGGATCGCATCGGTTTCTCCGGCTGGATGATGGTCGAGCAGGACTCGTCGTGGCTGCCGCCGTCGGAGGCGTCCGCGATCGGGAACCGCGTCCTGCGCTACGCGCTTCGGAGCCTTCCCGAATGAAGGTGGCGGTCATCGGCGCCGGCAGCATGGGAGGGATGCATCTCGACCTGCTGGCCGGGATGGACGATGTCGACGGGCTGTTCGTCGTCGAGGCCGATGCGAAACGCGCCGCCGCGGCGGCCGAGCGCTCCGGCTCAGTCGTAGTGAGCCTGGCGGAGGCCATCGAACGGGCCGATGCGATCGTCGTCGCGACGCCGCCCGAGTACCACGCCCTCGAGGTCGAGGCCGCGGTCGTCGCCGGCCGTCACGTGCTGTGCGAGAAGCCGCTCACCGACACGCTCGCCTCGTCCATCGCCCTCACCGAGCGGATCGAGACCGAGGGCGCGCACGTCGAGGTCGGCTTCCAGCGTCGCCATGACGCCGGCTTCGTCGCCGCGCGCGAGGCGGTCAGCGGCCGTCTCCACCTCATCCGCCTCACCGCCCACGACCCCATCTTCGAGCCGGAGCCACGGCCTGCGGAGTCGGAGGTCGCGCCGATCTTCCGCGACTCCTCGATCCACGATTTCGACATGGTCCGCTGGCTCTCGGGCCAGGAGGTCACCGACGTCTCCGTGGACGTCGGACGGCGCGACGGCGCGCGCCCGGATGATCCGCGTCAGATCGAGAGCGCGGTCGTCACGATGCGCCTCTCGCACGGAACGCTCGCCGTCCTCGAGGCGAGCTGGCTCCACCCATCGGGCTACGACGTCCGGATCGAGCTCCTCTCGGACGGCTCCGCGGTGAGTGCCGGGCTGACGGATCGCACCCCGTTGACCCGCGTGGACGGCCCGGCGCCGGACGATCCGTGGCCCGGCTGGCACGAGCGCTTCGAGGCGGCCTACCGCGCCGAGCTGGAGGCCTTCCTCGCCTGCTGCCGCGGCATCCGGCCGCCGCGCTCCACCCCCCGTGACGGCGTCGAGGCGATGCGGATCGCCGTGGCCGCAACCCGGTCATTCAGCGAGGGCCGGCGCGTTGCGCTCGACGAGATCGCCGGACTCGCGCGGCGCGAGGTGGCCTGAACTCGCTAGGGGACGGTGTAGGTCGCGACCGACGTCTCCCCGGCGATGAAGCTGCCCAGCGTCGTGACGCGCACGGCCTCGACGCGCAGCTGGTACGTCGAGCCGGACTGGAGCGCATCGGTCTCTGCGCTGGCGGCGTCCTGGTCGGAGATGACGCGGAGCTCGGTCGAGGGTGTCGAGCCGCTGCCGAAGAGGATTCGGTACGAGCTGAAGCAGCCGGAGAAGCCGCTGAAGGGTCGCCACTCGAGCCGGGTGCCGCCGTCGTCGGCCGTGCTCACCCGCAGCCGGCCGAGGTCCTGCACGTCGCTCAGCCGCGCCGCCCGCACCGGTGACGCCGAGAGCACCGATCCGTCGCGCGCGTACGCCATGACCCGGTAGTTCCAGCGCTGGTTCGAGGGAGTGATGCTGGCGTCGACCGCCGAGGTGACGAAGGGATCGGTGGCGTACGTGTCACCCCAGTCGACGGCGGGCGCGATGGGCGGATAGTCCGGCGCGATGTCCTCGTCGCGGCTGCGCAGCGCGGTGTAGTGGTGAAACTGCGGATTCGCACTGGGCGACCAGTCGAGCACGACCCCGCCGGGGCAGCCGATCGCCTCCAGCTCAAGGGCGTTCGGGTCGGGCGTCGGGCTGGGCGACGGCGTCGACGACGCACCCGGTGAGGCGCTCGTCCCCGGCGATGCGCTATCGGATGGAGTGGGCGTCGACGTGGCCGCGGTCTGGCTGGACGAGGCGGGCGCATTCGGGACGCCGACGACGCAGCCGACGAGGACCACCGACAGCGCGGCACAGGCGACCGGGACGCGACGCTCGGGCATCCGGGGGACCCTAGCACGCGCGGCTAGACTCCGAATCCATGCCGATGTCCACCGCGACCACCGCGACCGCCGCGACCCTGCGGCCGCTCGACGTCCTCCTCGTGCGCCACGCCGAGCCGGTCGCATTCGGCACCCCGGGCACGACCGATGACGAGAGGCCGCTGAGCGCCGCCGGCGTCACTGCCGCGCAGGAGCTGGCCGAGGAGCTCGAGGACTTCCACGTCACCGCGATCTACTCCTCTCCCTACACGCGCGCGATCCGGACGGTGGCGCCGCTGGCCGAGCGACGGAACCTGCGCGTGCACCTCCTCGACGACCTGCGCGAGCGGCGCCTCTCGCTCGGTCCGTTGCCGGATTGGCGGGTCGAGCTCGAGAGGGCCTGGACCGATGCCGACTACGCCCTCCCCGGCGGCGAGTCCGGCCGTGCGGCGCAGCGCCGTGCGGTCGCGACCCTCGATCTCGTGCGCTCACGACATCCCGACGGCGGGCGGGTCGTGCTCGGATCGCACGGGAACCTCATCAGCCTCATGCTCCAGGTGCTGGAGCCGGGCGTCGGATTCGCGTTCCACATGGCCATGCCCACGCCGGCGGTGTATCGGCTCAACCACGACGGGTTGCGCTGGCGGGTGATCGGCGGGCACGGGTTCACGCCGCTCGACTGAATCGCGCTTGTCCGAGGGCTGCGGACGAGTCCCTTGACCGGGCTACGTCCCCGGGTTGATGTCTCGCGCAATGACGTCCTCGAGCGACTCTCGCCGGCGAGACAGGCGCACGCGCCCATCCTCGATCACCGCCTGCGCCGGGCGCAGCCGTCCGTTGTAGTTGGAGGCCATGGCCAGCCCGTACGCGCCGGCATGCTCGACGGCCAGCAGCGCACCCTCCCCCGCGGCCGCCCCAAGGTCGAGGTCCTGCGCCAGCAGATCGCCCGCCTCGCAGATCGGTCCCGCCAGCGTCCATCGCCGCTGCGGGATGCGCTTGCCCGGCGCGATCAGCCGGACCGGATGGCGGGCGCCGTACAGCATCGGCCGGATGAGCTCGGTCATGCCCGCGTCGGCAACGAGATGGCCCCGCGACTGGACGCCTACCACGCGGGTCACGAGCCACCCGGCGGCCGCAACGATGCCGCGGCCCGGCTCGACGATGACCCGTTCCGTATTCGGGAGATGCGGCCTCACCGCGTCGGCAAACGCCCGCGGGTCGCCGGCGAAGCCACCGCCCAGGTCGATGCCCTCCACGCCGTGCTCCTCGGCCAGCCTCGCCAGCATCGCCGCCAGCACTCCGAACGGCTCGAGGTCGTCCACGTCCGAGCCGATGTGTGCGCCGATCGATGCCGGCACGCGCCCAACGGCACCGAATGCGGCCATCGCACCGGCGAGCTCATCGAGGGCGATCCCGAACTTCGACGACGAGGCGCCGGTCGCGAGGTGTGGATGGGTGGCGGCGTCGATCCGCGGATTGACGCGCAGGCCGACGCGTCCATCACCGCTCGCGAGGAGCACCTGAAGACCGCCGACCGACTCGGCGTTGACGAGCGCCCCGGTGGCAAGCGCGGCGCGCAGGTCCTCATCGGTCTGGCCGACGCCGTTGACGACGATGCGATCGGCCGGGAATCCGGCGCGCCGCGCGAGGGCCATCTCGACCGGCCCGACGACCTCGGCCCCGATGCCCTCGCTCGCCAGCCGCCGCAGGAGCGCCGGATCGGGGTTCGCCTTGACGGCATACGCGACCAGTGCGCCGGGGAGCGCGTCGCTCCATGCCCGAGCGCGAGCCGCCGCAGCGTCAAGGTCGGTGACGTACAGCGGCGTCCCCCACCGCTCGGCGGCCTCGACGAGGAGGGCGGTCATGGCAGCGCATTGTGGCCCGCGCCGTTGACGGCCATCCGGCCATCGCGCAGCATCGGCGTCGATGACCGACCGCGTCCTCCAGATGCGCCTCGTGGTCGAGGCCGAGGACTACGACCGGGCTGTCGCCTTCTACCGCGACGTCCTCGGGCTCCCGGAGGAGCTTGCCGTGGCAGGCCAGGGCGATGCCCGCGTCACGATCCTCGCCTCGGGCCGCGCCACGCTGGAGCTGGCGAACCCGGCGCAGAAGCGCTTCATCGACGAGGTCGAGGTGGGCCGTCAGGTCGCGCCGCGCATGCGCGTCGCCTTCGAGGTGCCCGATACCGACGCGGTGACCGACGCACTCGTCGACGCCGGCGCCGAGCTCATCGCCCCGCCGACCGAGACGCCGTGGCGCTCGCGGAACGCGCGCCTCGCGGCGCCGGCCGGACTCCAGATCACCCTCTTCCAGGAGCTCGACGCCTCCGACGCCTGACGCTTTCGTCGGCGGCGGCCTCCTCGATTCGTCGAGCCCGGTTCACGGGATCGGGTACTCACGCCGAGTTTTCGCGATGGATCGAGGCTCGGGGCGCACGACGAGCACCGCTGTGCGCGGCTCTGGCGTCATGGCCCGCGATTCGTCGCGGGAACCGCGCCCGTGGGATGCGTCGCGGGAATCCGCCTCGATGCATCGAGACGGCGGCGGTCAGGCGAGGCGCCAGTGGATCGGCGATTCGAGCTTGTCGCCACGGCAGCTCGTCGGCCGCGGCTCGCCGCGCTCGGAGCGCATCGCGAGCCGGTGGGTTGCCCCCTCCACTTCGAACTTGACCGTGGCTTCGTCTCCGTCGGCGTGGACAGCCAGCAGCCGGAGATCGTCGACGCCACCCAGGCCGAGCGACGTGCGCAGCTCGACCTCGGCGACCTGCGCCGGCGCCGGCCACGCCGAGCGTCCGCGCAGGAGCGCCGTATCCAGCCTGCCGGCGCGGTAGGCATCGGCCAGGCGGGGGCCATCCCCGGGGCTCACGCGGCCATACACGATCCCGTGCGGCAGGCAGACGAGATTGGCAGCGAACCGGTGCCCGCCGAGGTGGGTCGTCTCCCACACCGACTCCGGCTCGACCGCCGAAAGCTCCGTCATCAGCGCCCGGCCCCGCAAGGCGCAGCACGCGTCACGCTTGCCGTTCGTGCACACCAGGAAGATCGGCCCGCTGACGGGCTCGCCGAACTCCTCGACCGCCGCGCTCGCAGCGGCCTCGGCGTCAATCTCGGCTGGAGAGACGATCTGGCGCGTCGCCATGGTCCGCGTCTCGGTGTCGATGAGCGTCAGCCGCCGCGGCGCGCCGGCCTCGGGTGGCCCCTCCCGCCGTCGCACCAGCTGGACCCGCAGCGCGAGGCTCTTCGCCGTCGCAGCCGCATCAGGACCGATGACGTCGGCCACCGCCTCGCTGCCCCACGCCGAGTGGTCCTCGACCAGCAGCCAGCGCACGCGCTGCTCGACGGTGCCCGCGACGGCCTCGCCCAACTGCTCGGCGAGGGCCGAGCAGCGCATGGGTGCCTCGAGCGTCATTCCGCCTGGGCTGGGATCTCGCGCAGCTGTCGAACCGGCGAGAAGAAGACCGGGAGGAATCCAACGAAGGCCCCGATGGCCGAGACCCACAGCGTCGCGTATGGGCCGATGGTGGCGCCAAGGATGCCGCCGATGAGGGCCCCGATGGGGATCGTGCCCCACACGATGAGTCGCATCGTCGCGTTCATACGGCCCATCATCCCGTGCGGGGTGATCGCCTGCCGGAGGCCGACCTGGTTCACGTTGTAGACGACGGTCGTGAAGCCGCCCAGGATCCCGCCGGCCACGAGCACCCAGAACGGGTCGTCCTGCGGAGCGAGCGGGAAGGCGAGGAGCGCCACGCCGGACAGTGCGGCGGTGCCGATGATGACGGTACCGATCCCAAGGCGCTTGGCGAGGCGCCCACCGGTGAGGGCGCCGAGAATGACGCCGATGTTGCCGATGGCGAAGATGAGCCCGACCGTTGCGGCGTTCAGGCCGAGGATGTTGACGACGTAGAAGAGGGCCATCACGCCCCCGATGTTGCCGAACAGGTTGAGCGTGCCGGTGCAGGCCGCGATGTTGCGCAGGTACGGGCTGCCAAGCACGTAGCCGAGTCCCGCGCGGGCCTCCTGCCACATGCTCGGAGGCTTGCCCTCCGCCGGATCGTGCGCCTCGGGCATCGGCTCCTGGCGCCGGATGAGCGACACGAACACGACGCCGACCGCGTAGCTGACGGCGTCGAAGAAGATCGCGATCGGCGCGCTGACCGCCTGGATGAGGAAGCCCGCCACCGTCGGCCCAGCCACCGACGAGCCGGCCCGGGAGAGCTCGAGCTTCGAGTTGCCCTCCACCAGCTCGTCGCGATGGACGAGGCTGGGCAGGTACGACTGGTACGCGACGTCGAAGAAGACCTCGAGCGTGCCGGCGATGAACGAGACGACGTAGACCTGCCAGATCGACAGCCAGCCGGCGAGGAAGCCGATGGGGATCGTGGCCAGCAGGACGGCACGGCAGATATCGGCGCCCATGAGGATCGGCCGCCGCCGCATGCGGTCGACCCAGACGCCCGCCGGGAGGGTGAAGAAGATCCAGGGCAGGAAGCGGACGACGCCAAGGATGCCCATCTCGAACGGCGTCGCATCCAGGATCTGGAGGGCGACGAACGGGAGGGCGATTCCGGTGATCTCGTCGCCGAACTGGCTGATCGTCTGCGCCGTCCACAGCTTCATGAAGTCGCCCTGGCGCCACAGGCTCGGGCGGTGCGGGACGGTGCCGGCCAGCTCCGCTGACGACGGTTCCGCCGAGGTGGTGGATCGTTCGAGCGACATCAGGACTCCCGGTTCTCGGCGCCCCAGTCGGGACGATAGATGCCGGCCACGATCCCGAACGTCTCGCCCTCGCCGGGCGCGCCCTCGGAGAACTCGGCCGCCAGCTCGTTGAGCAGCATCGCGAACCGACGCGCCCGCGCCGCCGGCATCCGGGCCCGCATGACGAACGACATCGACGGGTCGTCGGGACCGACGGCGGGGCCCGCCTCGGCGATTGCCTGGCGCAGCGGCAGCGTTCCGAGCTCCGGATGCTCGGCGGCCAGCGCCGTCTCGCGCTCCGGCAGCTGGAACTTCCCGCCCACGCGTGCATAGCGCTTCTCCACCACCCCGCGGACCTTGTGCTGCTCCACCAGCCGGATCATCCCGGCCCGGTCGAGGACGCGGACGTGGTGCGAGATCGTGCCCTTGGCGGCACCGAGCGAGCGCGCCAGCTCCTGGATGCTGGCCGGTCCCTCCAGCAGCCGCCCGAGGATGCGCCAGCGCGTGGGATCGCCGAGGGCATGCAGCTGGTCGGGCCGGGTAATCGTGAAGGCTTCGCGGGGGCCCTTCGGCTCAGATTGGTCGGGAATCGCGGACTGGTCGGCCATTCCGGACCATTACAGCACCGGCGTCAACTCCCCGGCTCGCGGATCCTCGCCAGGGTGAGGCCGTCGCCGATGGGAAGGATGACGGGCTCGACGCGCTCGTCGCCGGCGATCTTCTCGTTGAGGGCGCGAATGGCCGTCACCTGCGGGTCGTTCTCCGTCGGATCGGCCACCCTTCCGCTCCACAACGTGTTGTCGATCATGATCAGCCCGCCGGCCCGAACGACGCGCAGGCAACCCTCGTAGTAGGCGTCGTAGCTCTCCTTGTCGGCGTCGATGAACGCCAGGTCGAAGCTCCCTTCGTCGAGCGTGGCAAGGGTCTCGGTCGCCGGAGCCAGGCGCAGGTCGATCCGATCGGCGACGCCGGCCTCGGCCCACGTCTCGCGGGCGATGTCCGTCCACTCGCGGCTGACGTCGCAGCACACCATTCGGCCGCCGGCCGGCAGGGCCAGGGCCATGACGGTGGAGCTGTACCCGGTGAAGGTGCCTATCTCGAGGATGCTGCGGGCACCGGTGAGCCGGACCACGAGCGCCATGAAGGCGCCCTGGTCCGGGCCGATCTGCATGCCCGCCATCTCCATCGGCGCGGTGCGCTCACGAAGGCTGGCCAGGGCGGGGTGCTCGCGCACTCCGTAGCGGCCGATGTAGGCGACGAGCTCGTCGGTCAGGTTGAGGGTGCGGTTCGCCACGTGGTGATGGTACGCGGTGGCGGACACGCGCGGTTGGTCCGCTCCCGGGCGTATCGGCCAATCAGTGCTCGTTTGTCCCAGACGCGAACCAAGAAGGGCGAAGCAGGGCGCTCATCTTGGCCGTTCTGCCAAGGGGAGAACCAAGAACGGCCAATCAGTCGCCGATACGCCCGCCGGCGAGCTAACTGGCGCCCAGGCGAAACGCCAACCGCGCAAGAGAGTCCTCAGCCGAGCAGCCAGGTCTCGCGGAGGGTGGAGGGAACGTCCTGCTGGTCGCGCCAGCGCAAAACGTACGACTCGAGATCGATGGCCCCGTCGGCGAGGTCCTCGGGCAAGTCCAGCAGCCAGCCGAGATCCTGGCGTTGGGTCTTATGGCAGTCCATGCTGCGTCGCTTCTGCTCCAGGAAGCCCGACACGTCGACGCGAGTGGTCACCTCCTCGTCAGGACGCCCGAACTCGAATGCGTCGCCCTCGTTGGATTCGAGCGCTTCGCCTACCTGCTGTGCGGCGGCCGCGTTCGACGGGTTGAGCTCGTCGGCCGGGGTCTGCGGCATCGACTCGTCGACATCCCATGGAAGGGAGATCCCCCGCTCCTTCATGGCGCTCATGAGCGCGAACCATCGGTCCCGCAGCCAGGCGATCTCGTAGAAGCGGGACACCTCCCAGTCGGTCCCGGCCGAGGCGCGGTACGCGTCGCGCGCGATCCGCGCCGCGTTGATGTGGTCGGGATGGCCGTAGTTGCCGTTCTCGTCGTAGCTGACGATCGTCGCCGGCCGCGCCGCGCGCACGATCTCGACGAGCCGCGCCGTCGCCCGGGCGAGGTCCGTCTTCCAGAACGAGTCGGGATGCTCGTTGGCATCGGTCCCCATCATTCCGGAGTCGCGGTACCCCAGCAGGTGATGGTGGATGGAGCCCCCGCCAAGCGCCTCGATCGAGCACGCAAGCTCCTCAGCGCGGATCTGGGCCAGTCGCGGACGAGCCTCCTCGGGGTCGAGCGTCGGATCGTGGATCTCGCCCTCGGCGCCGTCGGTGCAGGTGACGAGGTCCACGCGGATGCCCTCCGCGACGAGACGCGCCATCGTGCCGCCCGTCGACATCGACTCGTCGTCGGGATGGGCGTGGACGAAGAGGACGCCGCCGTCAGGCTGCATCGGCCACCCGCGCCAGCGCAGCCTGCAGGGCGAGACGGGCATCGCGCTCGCCGATCGCCGCCGCCTCGGCGATCCGGCCGTACTGCAGCGCGCTCATCCATCCCAGCCGCGGGGCGATGAGCAGGTCCGGCGCCTCGTCGACGACCGGGTCCGCCCACCGCGCGGCGAGAAGGGCGAGGTAACGGCGCGCGGTCAGCGGATCGGCGGCCGTGCCGACGCCCAGGCGCGTCGAGGCGGCACGCAGGACGGCCGCGCTCAACGGGCTGGCGAAGAGCCCGAGCTTCGGAATGTCGGCGAGGACGCCGATGACCGGTGCGTCGGGCGCCCACGCACGGGCCAGGCTGACCGGCACGCCCTCCCAGGGACCGGCGTCGCACCAGACGCCCTCCGTGTCGGGGCACGGCGAGAAGAAGAGGGGCACGGCGATGCTGCGGGCCAGCGCGTCGACCAGCCGGCCGCTCGTCAGCAGCCGCGGGCGACCGGTGACGAGGTCGAAGGTCGAAATGCCGAGGGGCAGCGGAAGGTCCTCGATCCGCGGGTCGCCAAGATCTGCCGCCATGCGCTCCAGGACCGGCTGGGGGTCGAAGAGGGCCAGCCGGCCGCGACGCACGTTGCGGAACAGCGGTGTTCGGCGGCCCCCCTCGGCGATCTCGTCCGGCGTCCGCCCGGCTGCCAGCCCGGCGCCGACGATGGCGCCCATGCTCGTCCCGACGATCCGCGACGGCCGGAGGCCGTGCGCCTCCAGTGCGCGGGCCACGCCGAGATGCGCCCAGCCGCGGGCGCCACCACCACCCAGCGCCAGCGTGAACCCGTCGTCGAAGCTTGAGCCCGTCATCCGCTCAGGCGGCCGCATGCTCGGCACACTCGCACGTCGAGCGCAGCTTGGCGTAGGTGAACAGCCCCGTGTCGTGGCCGTCGCCCCAGATCGGCGCCAGCGCATAGCGTCCGATCCAGCGCACCTCGGTGAGCTGCGTCTGGCGTTCGTCGAACGCCGTCTCGAGCGTGACGACCCCGGGCAGGCTCCCCTCGCCGGCGCAGAGCGCACACGGGCATGCCCGGCGCAGCGCGAGCCACGACCACTCGCCCAGGTGCCCGTCGTCCCAGCGGATGCGCATCCTGCGCGCCGTCTCGTCGAGCTCGACGCCGATGGGGTTCACGATCTCCCGCATGGCTAAATGCCTACTCGCCGGCTGACCAGTGTGGGCTGGTCCCAAGCCACTCGGTTCCGAACCCGGCGCCGGTCGACGTCAGCTGCATCGGCGCCTGACCGTCCTTGAGGTCCCAGAGATACAGGTCCTGGAGCACTCCTCCCCCCGAGGCCGAGTGGCCGACGGTGAAGGCGACCCGCTCGCCGTCCGGCGACCAGCGCAGATGGCTCACCAGGCCCTTGATCGTCGTCGTCGCGAGCTCCGCGCCCGATCCGTTGCTCAGTCTCAGCGTCGAGGTGCCGTCCTTGTCGGAGACCGCGATGTGGTGGTGGCCGTCGGCCGACCACAGCAGCGGGAGGTCCCCATGGAGCTCGGTCGCCTTGCCGCTCTCGGGGTCGATGCTCCAGGCGCCGGCACCGGCGGACCACAGCTGCAGCGTGTCGTCGTCCATCCAGAAGATGCGCACCGTGCCGCCGTCGTCCAGGAACTGCGCCTCCCGCAACGGAGCCTCCTCCTCCAGGGCGGGGCGCTCATAGGTCACGCTGGCGAGCTCATCGGTATCGCCCTTCGCGAAATCGATGGCGAGGACCGATGCGATGTCGTTGCCGCCGTCCTTGGTCATCCGGACGGCGTACACCGTGCTCGCGTCGTCGCCGAACGTGAGTGTCGCGATGCCATCGCCCAGGCGACGCTTCTCCTTGCCCGGCTCGATGGAGACGAGCACATCCGCCAGAAGCCCGGCGCCGACCTTCCCGTCCGGCGACCAGGCGTGCCGCAACACGTCGAGATCCGCGTCCTGCGCAAGGACGGCCGGATCCTCATCGATCGTGAAGTCGCGTCGCAGAAGGTAGATCGGCGCGAGCGCGGCAGAGCGGCCCTGGTAGACCATCTCGAGCGGGCCGTACTGGGGCACCGGAACGGGGGTGGGAGTTGCCGCTGCGCTCGGAGCGGCCGAGGCGCTCGGATCGGTCGACTGCGAGGCGAGGGCGCCGACCATGAGGCTCGGCGAAGGATCGCCGCTGCCGGACGGACCGGCGGCCGCACCGCCGAGGGAGGCATCCCCGGCGAAGATGAGGGCCAGCAGGACGATCACCATGCCCGCCAGGAGCAGGATCAGACCGATGAGCCACGGGACGGCCTGCTCGGCCGTCGAGGGCGCCTCGGCCCCCACATCGGCGTCGGTGAGCGAGGTGCGGACGGTGGCGGACTCCGGCTCGAGCTCCCCCGAACCCTCGCGCGACGCGACGGGCGGCGGCACCCAGTCCGAGGGGAAGACCTGGGTGTGGTCCCCGACGGGTGGGACGACCCCGAGGTCCGGCTCCGGCGGCCACACCTCGTCGATCGGCTCGGCTGCCGGCGGTGCGGTCGCGGTGGTGGGCGGCGGTGGCTCCTCGCCCCACAGCGCCGCGGCCCAGGGCGGCTCGTGGCTCTCCTCCGCAGGCGTCGACGCGGCCGCCGCGGCGGCCAGCGCGGCGAGATCAGCCTCGCCGGTTTGGTCTTCAGCGTCGGGTGGCCGAGCCTCCCCGGCCTGGACGGGCTCCGGGGCGACTGCCGGCTCCGGTTCGGGTTCGGGCTCGGCAAACGCCGCCCCGATGCTCGGGATGGGCTCGGCGGCCGGCACCGCCTCGTCGACGGGTGGCGGCTCGACCGCTTCCGCCGCGGCCATGGTCCCGAAGATCGGGCCCGGTGCCGCAGCCCAGTCGGGCTTGGGCTCGGGCTCGGGTTCGGCGGCGGCGGGCTCCGCCTCGACCGGAGCGGGCGGGGCGTCAGCCTCGGGCTCGACTTCGGCAGCCGCTGGCTCAGCATCGAGCGCGGCGGCCGGCTCGACAACGGGCGCGGCGGGCGGCTGCGGCTCGCTTGCCGGCGGCTCGGCGGGCGGCGGCTCGGTGACCGCAGGCTCGCTGACCGCAGGCTCGCTGACCGCAGGCTCGGTGACCGCGGGCTCGGTGACCGCGGGCTCGGTGACCGCAGGCTCGGTGACCGCAGGCTCTGCGGCGGGGAGCGTCGGGGACCCGACGTCCACGGCAGCCGCCTCGATCGGTTCCTCGACGAGCGCTTCCAGGTCCGGCTCCGGTTCTCCAGGCTGTGGTTCCTCGAGCTCAGGGGCCATCGGCTGCGACGGCGCAGCAGCCTCCACGGGCGCGAGCGGCGGCCACGTGTCGCTCGCAATGCCCCATGGGTCCGCTTCTGGCGACCACGGCTCGATTCGAGGTGCTGCGGTCTCGGCGGTGGGGGCGAGCGGCTCGGCCGGGGAGCCGAACGGTGCGGTCGGCACCCCGTTGAGATCGGGCTCCGGCTCACGTGGCGTCGGCTCCGCGGCTGCCCGTGGGCTTTCGGCGACCGGCTGCGCTTCCGCCACGGGCTCGTACGCCGGTGGCTCGGTCTCGGGTGGCTCGTATGGCGAGGGCTCGTAGGCCGGTGACTCAGCCGCGGGTGGCTCGTTTACCGGTGGCTCAGCCGCCGGTGGCGCGTAGGCCGGGGGCTCGGCGGGAGGAGCCTCGTACGTCGGGGTCGGCTCGTACGCCGGCTCCGGAGGAGCGGCGGGAACGTCGTCATCGGTCCATGTCTCCGCCCAGGGGTCACTGGTGGGGAGCTCGGGCTGATAGGCGACGTCGTCGGAGGACGGCCAGGCATCCCAGGCCGACGAATCTCGCCTCTCCTGCCATGGATCCTCGGCAGACCACGGCTCCTGAGGCGACTGCTGGCTGGGCGACTCGACATCCTCCGCGGGCCAGCTCGGCTCGCGGTCGTCGGGGTTCTGGGGTGACGGCCGATCCCAGGGACCGCTCACGAGCGGACCCCGCTGGGTACACGGCTCACGCCGGCATGATACCGAAGGATCGCCGATTCAGCCTCGGCCGCCATTCGGCGAAGGCTACTCGACGGCTTGG